>CAZXMX010000338.1:0-2927 GCA_964641645.1 uncultured Neomegalonema sp. | reverse complement strand
TCATCAGCGGCCTCGCGGGGTTCGGCACCGCGCTCTTTGCGCTCGGCTGGTGGTTGCAGGTGATGTCACCGCAACAAGCGGTCGCCGTCATTCTCGTTATGTCAGTCGTCAGTAGTTTTCAGGGCGTCGTCCACGTCCGCAAAGCAATCGAGTGGTCGCGTTTATCGCCCTTCTTATTGCCCGGACTGCTCGGCATCCCCATCGGTTTGCAAATTCTAGAGCGGATCAACGCCGACCACCTCAAACTCGTCGTCGCGCTGTTCATGTTGGCCTATGGCGGCTTTTTCACCCTCCGCAAGGACTTGCCCAATCTAACAAAGGCCACACCCACCATTGATATGAGCATTGGCTTTGCCGGTGGAATTCTTGGGGCGATTGCCGGCTTGTCTGGGGCGCTGCCGACGATGTGGCTCTCGATGCGCGATTGGGCGAAGGAGAAAACCCGTGCCGTCCTACAGCCCTATAACATTGCCATATTGGGCATCTCAGCAATCGCGTTGGCCTTCGACGGCGCTTATGATCGCGCAACGCTGCTGACAATTTTGCTTGCCTTGCCTGTAACGATGATCGCCGCACAGATCGGAATTGCGACGTTTAAGCGCTTGTCCGACGGTCAGTTCAGGCGTCTGTTAATCGCGATGCTTCTGCTGTCGGGGATTGTTCTGCTCGCAAGAGAAATGCTGTCATGAATGACGCCACGTTCCTCATTGCGTTCGCCACGATGGCATTTTTATTCGCGGGCACGATCAAAGGCACGATTGGCATCGGGATGCCAACTGCCGCCATCGGCATCATGTCTCAAGTCATGGAGCCCAAGACGGCCATCGCGCTTGTCGTGCTCCCGACCTTCGCCTCGAATGCGTGGCAGATGATCCGATCCGGTGACATCGCCCGCGCCTGTCGCGACTATTGGATCTTTATTGTCGTGATGATGGTGGTTCTTTTGGCGACAACCTTCGTCACCGGCGCGGTCTCCCAAGAAACCCTGCTGATGATTATCGGTCTCGTCGTCGTGGTCTTCTCATTGACCAGCCTGTTCTTTTCACCGCCGCGCTTGCCGGACCGGTTCGACAACCATGCCCAATTCGCACTCGGTGCGGTTGCCGGCGTACTCGGCGGCCTCACGGCGGTTTGGGCCGCACCCATCGTGATCTACCTCGTCTCAAAGCGAACCGAGAAAGACGAGTTCATCCGCGCCACCGGTCTGCTCATCACTTTCGGGTCGCTGCCCCTCATGTTCGGATTCTGGAAGAACGGCTTGTTCAATGCAGAAACGGCACCCCTTTCCGCCTTCCTGATTATCCCTGCACTGATCGGATTTCGCTTAGGCGAGGCCATCAGAACGCGCCTGCCCGTTGGTGGGTTCGCAACGTCGGTTCAGGTTGTTTTCCTGCTAATGGGTCTGAACATCATTCGCCGGGCTTTGATCTAGGGGCTTGCAAGGCTTTCAACGCCAGCGACGCCGCCAGCACCAATGCCAACAAGAACAACGAAACATAGAGCGCGGCGAATGCCCCCAACCGCTCGATCACCCAAGCAAACAAAAAGGGCGCAGCCGCCGAAGCGACAAAGCTCGGAACCAACAGCTTACCGACATACGTTCCATAGCTGCGGTTCTCGAACAGAACGAGCGGCAATGCCCCTCGCGTGATGGTCAGCAATCCGGTTCCGATGCCGTAAACGAACGAAAAGCTAAACGCCGCCATCACCGAGACACCACTTGCAAGACCGACCACGAATGCGACCGGGAGGATCACGGCGGCCACGATATTCAAGTCAATCGGATGCAATCGGCTGCCCGATAACACCTCCACCAAACGTCCGGTCGATTGTCCGATGCCTCGCACCGATGCCACCGCAACCGCCAGCCCCGCCCCAAGACCAAGCTGCCCCAAGATGCTGATTAGATGAGCCGACATCCCGGCGTGCAATGCGTTACCGAGCATGACAATTACAACAAAACAAACCGCTCGCATTTGGTTTCTGCGATCACCCGTCAGCCTTGAAGACGACTCCGTAACAACCGGGTCGCGGCCCGTTTCATACCGATCCGACGGCAACGGCCAGTGAACAACGAGGGTCAACAAGGCCAATCCAGCATAGATCAGCAGCGCCCCGCGCCAGCCAAACCAATCCATGAGAGATTGA
The DNA here is from genome assembly GCA_964641645.1 of uncultured Neomegalonema sp. Taxonomy (GTDB): domain Bacteria; phylum Pseudomonadota; class Alphaproteobacteria; order Rhodobacterales; family Rhodobacteraceae; genus JAHDDY01. The sequence continues at coordinate 779 of CAZXMX010000338.1, read as the reverse complement.
CCAATCGGCCAAAAGCACGTCGCGGACAAACCGCCGAGCAACGTAATCTGTGAGATCGGTCGCCGCGCTTCCGGCCCCGCGATCCGCGCCAGTGCAGCAAATGCCGCGTCATAAAGACAGCACCGCATTGCAACGCCCAGAAAAATCCAGGCGAGGTAATACGACATCAGCGTTTCCACTGTCGACAGCCAAAGGCACCCTAGGGCCAACAGTACCGAGCCAATCGACAGAACCACCCGCCCGCCATGCTCATCAATCGCGCGCCCGACAAACGATGACGCCAACCCCATGGTCAGCAAAGCGACCGAGAACGCGCCATGGACCTCGGTCTTTGACCAGCCCTGCTCGGCACCAATGGCGTCGCCGAACACCCCAATGGCATAGAAAGACACTCCCCAGCACACCACTTGCGAGACACCCAGACCGACAATGTGGCGCATGGCGACCAAATTACGCCTCCTCAAAACATCCTGTCCCGCGTCGGGCCACCCTCATTTACAAGCTTCTGGGTCTAAATCCTGCTGTACTTGCAACAAATCGCCAATGATGCGCTTGACCCGGCCTCCAACAGGGGTAACAGTTATCGATAGCTGAGAAGGTTCTGCGGCCAAGCGTGTAGAATTTCATATGCGAAACTCACCGCCAATAAGGTGAGGCGCAAAATCAAATTAATCCTCACGGCATGAATTGCGGAGGATTGGCCCGAAACGGGTTTGTCAGGGAGAAGAAATGACCATGAAGATATGGAAAGCTCTAGGTGTGTCTGCCGCGGCTGCGGT
>CAZXMX010000337.1:0-2930 GCA_964641645.1 uncultured Neomegalonema sp. | reverse complement strand
AGCCTCGACCTCGTCGTGACATAGCCGCTGGTGATACAATGACCGCTCTCAAATCGACCCTTTCTTCGACCGCACTCGTGCGTATCCTTGCTCTGCCAGTGATGGTGGGCGCGCTTTCGGCATGTGATTATGCCAGCAAGTTGCCGGATGCTCCTTCTAGTATTGGCGGTTACGAGCTGTCACAAAAACCGCCAAGCGTGACGGGCCGAGGCGAAGCAACGCGCTTGCCGCCGCCGCCTTCTGACGTGGTTGCAGAGGTGAAGGCACCGATCGTGGATCGCACAAAGCAAGCGGTTCAGAACACGCAAGTTGCGGCACTGCCCAAGCCTGCGATTGAAACCCCTGCTGCGCTCGAAGCGTCGAAGCCGCATGTCGGCGGACAGAGCATTGCGCACCTGCTGCCAGCGCCTTCATCCGATATCCCGCTGGAAGAGGTCGCGTTTTCGCCGCTCGATTTTGAAGCGCCCCAAAGTGTTCAACCAGCGTATGAAGTTCCAGCTGCGCCGCTTGCTGAAATTGCAGAAGCGCTGAACGCGCCAATTCCAGCTCCGATCGAAGTGCCAATTCCAGACTATCAGGCGCAAGCTCCGGTTCCCGTTCAGTCCTTCACCGAGACGGTCGATGTGGGAACGCCAAGCTACACCTCGAATTCGTATGATGCGCCGAGCTACAGCGCTCCACTCGAATCTGTTGCTCAATCCTATGACGTGGCTCCGCTTGATACGTATGCGATTGCGGGAACCACCAGCCAGCCCGAGGTAATCTCTTACGAGGCCGCGCCGGTTCAAACGGATCGTTATCTCTCGACGCCTGTTGATGCTTACGCCATTGGCGCAGCGCCAACCGTTGCGGTCGAAACCGTTTCGAGAAATGTCTCTCAGCCTCTGTCGCCAATCGCTGTGCGTCGCGCTCGTCTGCCCAATGGTGCCGTCGTGAACGTTCATCCGATCATCGGTGCGCCGGGAACGGCTTCGGCAATGTTGGCTGAAACCGTTGTGTCGACGATTGGATCGCCGATTGACAAAGCTTCTGCCCAAAATGCCGCGGTCGCTTATGACCTTCGGGGTCGTGCGGAACGCAACACCGACGGTTATGTTTCGGTCGAATGGCAATTGCTCGATGCGAGCAAGAACGTTGTGGGCATCTTCCCAGAGCGCCAGAATGGCAACGGTTGGAAACAGATGAGCGATGGTTCTTTGCGGGCCATGGGTCAACGGGTCGCTGATCGGATCGCACGCAACGGCGAGTTGCGTCAATCAACGCTGTTTGCGACTGCGACGCCAGTCAATGATACGTATGTGTCGACTCAACCGGTGAGCAGCTCGGTCTTTACGCTGGAAAAAGGTGCGACACTGGCTAGTGCGCCGATGCCGCGTCTTTCGCCGCGCGCCTCTACCACGTATAGTGCGCGGACGCAGGCTGCACAGGTTACGCCACGCCCGGCACCGACGCCTATCGCGGTTGCACCTCGTCAGCCGGTTGTGATTCCACCGGCACCTCAGCCGCGTGTCGTCACACAGGCACCGGCTGCTCTGGCCAATCCAGCGCCGATCCAGATTGTCCCCAAGTCGCCGCAAGTTGTTACGCAGGCTCCGCGTCCTGTCGCACCGCCTCCGTCGTTTGATACGCTGCGCCCAACGAACAACACCCAAGCCGCTGCGGCACCAACGGTTGTTGCTTCGGGTCCGCGTCCTCTCGTGTTCCGCGGTGTTCAAGGTGCGCCGGGTGATGGCGATCAGGCATTGGGCCGTGAAGTTGGAAAACTGCTTGCTCAATCCGGTGCTCAGATGACGACCACCGCCCGTCCGGGTGCGTTGATCCTGAGTGCTCAGGTTTCGAAAACGCCGGGTGCGAATTCGGATCGCATCGAGATTATCTGGCGTGTTCAAGACACCAACGGCGAGAACGTTGGTCAAGTGACGCAGGCAAATGATGTACCACGCGGTCTGCTCGACAACGCTTGGGGCGAAGATGCTGTTTACGCCGCTGAAGGTGCGCGCGATGGGATCATCGAACTGCTTCAAGGTGTTGGTGCGTTAGATTCCTAATCCGACAACCCATCACGACGACACAGAAGAAGCTCCGCCTCGTGCGGGGCTTTTTTCTTGCTCTATGATAATAGATCAAGCCGGAAAGCTGCGCCCGACGTTGGGTTCTTGGCGACCACTGCGTCGGACAATGCCGACATACCCGATGACGATCCAACTGACTTGAATGAGAACCGATGCGAGGTTGAACGCATCATAGAGGCTAATCAGCACAAAGCTGGCCGCGATGACATTGATCCATGCATAGGTTTTTCCATTGCCATCAAGCCATCCGAACTGTAGCGCGCCGAATCCTCCAAGATAAGCGGCGAAGCCCAATAGTCCGCAGACGTCAAAGACGCTGAGCTCGGCAAAAAAAGAGACAATGGCACTCATCACGACACTCGGCTAACGATACGGTTCAATATGCGTTAGGTATCGCTGAGCTCGCGTTTTGGGTCAGTGATATCGAACACAAATAATCTTTTTGGCGAGTGCGCCATCGACTTTGGAGACGTCCATGATTGAACTCGTCAGGCACCTTGTTGATGGTGGCCCTCAAACAGTCGGCCCGTTTCATCATGCCGTCACGGCTGGTGACTTTCATTTTGTGACCGGACAAATGCCGACGCTGCCCGATGATCCGACCCAGTTGGTTGCGGGCGGTATTGAAGAACAAACCCGCCGCGTGATGGATAATCTGAAATTGGTGCTTGATGGCTTGGGCAGCAGCTTCGAGCGTGTCGCCTTCGCGCGGGTGTATCTCGTGAACTTTCAGGATTTCGACCGGATGAACGCGGTCTATATCAGCTACTTCCCCGAAGGATGCCTGCCGTCGCGCACCTGCATTGGCGTCACGGGACTGGCCGTCGGGGCTTCGGTCGAGATTGATTTGGTCGTGGC
>CAZXMX010000336.1:0-2932 GCA_964641645.1 uncultured Neomegalonema sp. | reverse complement strand
CCGATATCCTGCGAATAATCACTTGCGAGCGGCAGCCGGTCCATACATTGGGTCAAAGGGGTCAGCAAATTCGAAATACCGCATCATACAAAGTTTCAAAAAGTCAGTGAGTGCCTCTCGTTCCTCGTTGCTCAAATTCGTTAAGTTACCTTGCTTATTGATGGCCTTGATTAAGGGTAGGGCGGCATCTTCCTTCGCGGACAACGCCTCTTCGACCCATGTTTGTTTCTCGCCTTCTTCAATAAAATCGTAGTGGTGTCCCACGACGGCGACGTTTATGGCATTCGTCTCGAATACTTTCCCCCTTATTGAACACCAGACTTTGTCTTCTCCGGCAGAAGAAAATAGTTTTTGGAAAGATACCGGTAGGATGTGGTGGCGTTTCGGGAGGGTCATTGAGTTCTAAATCAACATCTCTTTCGTCCGGCTGAGAGTAATTCCCTCGTAGTCCCGCTCGACCCGATCCACGTCCCACGGGATGCGGATCATGAAGACGGGGTCGCCGTCATGGTCCATCGCGCACTGGCCTTTTTCCTTAGCGACAAAAGCCTCAACGACTTTCTTGTCGCCCAAGATCCAGCGGGCCTCGCGGTACTGCGTGGCCTCAAAGCGGACGGGCAGGGAGTATTCCGTTTCAATCCGGCTCGACAAAACATCGAACTGCAAAGACCCGACCACGCCAACAATCCACGCGCCGCCAATTTCAGGCTTGAACAGCTTCGCCGCGCCTTCCTCGGCAAACTGAGTCAGGGCTTTATCCAGATGCTTTGCTTTCATCGGATCGCCCGCGCGGCAGGTTTGCAGCAATTCCGGCGCAAAAGATGGAATGCCAGAGAACCGTAGGTTTTCCCCCTCGGTCAGCGCATCCCCAATCCGAAGCTGTCCATGGTTGGGAACACCGATAATATCACCGGCCCAGGCTTCCTCCGCCAGCTCGCGATCCTTCGCGAGAAACAAGACGGGGTTCGAAATCGCCATTGGCTTGCCGGAGCGGACATGGTGCATCTTCATGCCGCGATTGAACTTGCCTGAACACAGCCGCAAGAACGCCACGCGGTCCCGGTGCTTGGGGTCCATATTCGCCTGCACCTTAAAGACAAAGCCGGTGGCTTTTTTCTCGTCGGGCTGAACGACGCGGCTTTCGGCCTTTCGCGGTTGCGGTGGCGGGGCATACGTCGCCAAACCACTCAAGAGTTCCTGCACGCCGAAGGAGTTAATCGCCGAGCCAAACCAGATCGGCGTCATGTGTCCTTCAAGAAACGACTGCGAGTCGAATGCGGGCAACAACTCGCGCGCCATCTCGACATTCTCGCGCAGTTCTTCGAGCCGATCCTCGGGCATGTGCTCGCCCAATTTTGGATCATCAAGCCCGGACATTTCGATGCTCTCGGCTTTCTTGTTCCGATCCGCCCGGTCCATCAGGCCAAGGCGATCGTTCAAGATGTCATAAGTGCCGAGAAACTCACGGCCCATGCCGATGGGCCAGCTTGCCGGGGTCACGTCCAGCGCGAGCGCCTCTTGAATCTCATCAATAATTTCAAAGGTATCGCGGGCTTCGCGGTCCATCTTGTTGACGAAGGTCAGGATCGGCAGGTCGCGCATCCGGCAGACTTCAAACAGCTTGAGTGTTTGCGGCTCGATGCCCTTCGCGGCGTCGATCACCATCACGGCGGCATCGACGGCGGTCAGCGTGCGATAGGTATCCTCGGAAAAGTCCTCGTGACCCGGCGTATCGAGCAGATTGAACCAGCAATCGCCCCATTCAAACGTCATCGCAGAGGCCGAAACCGAAATCCCGCGCTGCTGCTCCATCTTCAGAAAGTCAGAGGTCGCCCGGCGTTGCTCGCCCCGCGCGCGAACCGCTCCGGCGGTTTGGATCGCGTCGCCATAAACCAACAGTTTTTCGGTCAGCGTGGTCTTGCCCGCATCCGGGTGAGAAATAATCGCAAACGTGCGTCGCCGCGCGATTTCAGGGGGCAAAGCGTCGCCGCTATTGTGTCCGATTGTACTCATGACGCGGGGTGTAACCGAAGCGGCACCGGGTTTCCAGCGCGCAGGCCAAATCTCCCGTAAACCGAGAGAAGGTTAGGTCAAAACTGGGGTGATCAAAGCCAAGCCTCGGCTTGATCCGCGTCCGTTCTTGTCGGGTGGCCGCTCAATCCGCTTCGCGGTGGGCGCGATTTTCCATGGCAGAGCATCCAAAACCCAAGCCGGGCGTTGCGCCAGCGTGTCGGTTCCGGCAGGAAAACATGCTGACGGTGGCGGCTTATGGCTCGTCAAGCGCGAGGACGGGGGTGGTAAGTGGATTTACCGATATACGATCAGGGGAAAGCGCAGGGAGATGGGGCTTGGATCAATTCGCTTTGTTCCGCTGAAAAAAGCGCGCTCTGAATGGGGGTTTACCGTTTTCTGCTGTGAAGTCCGCTCCTGAATTCACTGTCGCCGTGTTTGCAATGCAAATGCTGCACACTACACGACAGTTAGTCATTGCCCGGCTTGTCCGGGCAATCCAGAGCCTCAAGCGCTAGCATTTACCGCTCTGGATCATCCACGCGGCGCTTCGCTTGCGCTGGACAAGCCCGACGATGACCCGAAAATCGCAAAGTGTCGTGTCGTGTGCAAATGCTGCATGGAGCGCGCGGTGGCTGTTGAAATCACTTGACAGGCTCATTGATTTCGATCAATTTGTTCCTGTTTTGTTTTTATTTGGAGGCTGCACACGACATGGACTGGACGCTCGCCCTTCAGCTCAACCAACAGGCTTTGTTGCGCAATGTGGCTTGGCTGTTTACGTGGTTGAAGCTCGATGTGGGCGGGTCGGTCTCAGCGTTGCCGCGCTATAAGCGGTTGACGATCTTGTTTGTCTTGCGGCCTTCGGAGTCGGCTTTGCGGCGATTGATTTTTGTCGCCATGTTTGTGCATGGGATCACCG
>CAZXMX010000335.1:0-2943 GCA_964641645.1 uncultured Neomegalonema sp. | reverse complement strand
CTTCGACCCGCCGCGTGGTCTCGTGCAGCAAGTCCTCGACCATCGCCGAGAACATCCGCCGCAACGCTTCATGCGACCGCCGTGTTTCATCAATCCCCGGATAGAGCGTATCAACCGCGCGAATTTTATCGCCGATCAAGGGCAGCTCCGCGATCTCGTCTAGGGTAAAGAAACCCGCGCGCAGGCCATCATCAAAATCATGATTGTTATAGGCAATGTCATCGGCCAGCGCCGCGATCTGCGCCTCTAGGCTAGCGCGAGTGTGCAGCTCAAGATCATGCTGCGCCGCATATTCGCGAATGGCGAAGGGCAGGGCGTCTCGCGCAGCATCGACCGACCCAAGCAACGGCCCGTTATGTTTGACCAACCCTTCGAGCGTCTCCCATGTCAGGTTCAGCCCATCGAACAGCGCGTAGCGTTGCTCCAGTTTGGTGACGACCCGCAAAGCCTGCGCGTTATGGTCAAACCCATCATAGGGAGCCATCAAACCATCCAGCGTTGTCTCACCCGCATGACCAAACGGCGTATGGCCAAGGTCATGGGCGAGGGCTACGGCTTCGGCCAAATCTTCGTTCAATCGCAAGGTTCGCGCGGCGGACCGGGCGATCTGCGCCACCTCTAGCGAATGCGTCAGACGCGTGCGGTAGTAATCCCCCTCATGGGCGACGAAAACTTGGGTCTTATGCTTTAGCTTTCGGAAAGCCGCTGAGTGCAAAATGCGGTCGCGATCTCGCTGATGCGGTGAGCGATGGCTGCTTTCTTCCTCGCTCACCAACCGCCCACGAGAGGTGCGCGGATCAACGGCGTAAGGCTGCAAATGCTCGACTCGCATCATCGCGGGCTTGTTCCTGTCACTAGCGTTGCTATCTGTGCTATCTGAGACTGACGACGAATGCGATGGAGTTAAAGCCATGGATGCCCCAACAGCGTCGACCGACGGTATTAGCGTGACGGATGCGGTCTTTACGCAGCTTTCGGCCATTCTAGCGTCTGAAGGCAACGAGAAGATGTTGCGGGTTGCCGTGCTCGGCGGCGGTTGTTCTGGCTTTCAATACACGTTCGAACTCGAGACCACGGTCAACGACGATGACATCGTGATCGAAAAAGCCGGAGCGCGGGTCGTCGTCGATTCCGTGTCTCAGCCTTTCCTCGACGGTGCCGTTATTGACTACAAAGACGAGCTGATCGGGGCCCATTTCGCCATTGATAACCCCAATGCCACCAGCTCTTGCGGCTGCGGAACCAGCTTTTCCATGTGAAGCCGCCATTGTGCATTGCAGCATTTCTGCTATGATTGCCTTAATTCGCCATGAGATCGCTAAACGTGTATGGTCTGTCCCACAGTCCACTGAGCGAAGAGTCATAGGAGTTGCGGGTATGGAAGAAATCGAACAGTGCGATTATTACAGCGATGAGGTCTCAACCCTGGGCGAGCGCATCAGCGTAGCCCGTGAGCGGGCGGGATTGTCTCAGGCTGAGTTGGCAAAGGCCCTCGCCGTCAAATCCGACATGCTCGACAATTGGGAAAATGACGCCGCCGAGCCGCGTGCCAACCGCATGACGATGCTGGGCGGAATTCTGGGCGTTTCCGCCGGATGGCTGCTCTATGGCATCGGAGAAGGCGTTCCTGCGCCGAGTGATGAGCCGGCCCCAGACCGCGTAACCGATGAACACCTCGCAGATCGTCTCCTGACCGAGCTTCGCGATGCGCAGCAGATGCAGGGCGTGATTGCGAAGCGGATGGAGCGGATCGAAGACGCCTTGGTGGCCTTGAACGCCGCATGATCGAGTCGTTTCCAGCCGAAGCCGACCACACTGTCCGCCTCAAGCGCGCCAAGATGCGGGCGTGGCGTCGCGGTATGCGGGAAATGGATCTGATACTCGGCGGATTCATCGATAACCACGGGGCGTCGCTATCGCCGGAGCAGCTCGATGCCTTCGAGCTTTTGCTCGCTCGGCGGGATCAGGATCTCTACGATTGGGTGTCTCAGCGCAAGGATGTGGTTAGTGAAAATGTAACCTCAGGTGAAAGCGCGTTAATCATCGAAATCCGCGCAAACTGGCGGGTGTTTGAGAAAAATTCACCATAAATGTAGAGCAAATTCTTAAGAAATGTCGCCAAATGCGTGCATTCGGTTAATCTCACGTTTAGAAAAATTTACGACAGTCGTTCTCGTATTAAGAAAAATGCGAGAGGGCACCATGAGCGCAGTTCTTCAAACAGTCGACGGATCAAGCACCAGTCCACGAGAAGCGCTTCTTGCGCAGTACATGGACAGCCTTTCCTACATCGAGCGGCTTCACCGCCTTTTGCTCGATGTCATCAAGGATGAATTTGAACGGTTGAACGTTATCGATGTGACCAGTGTTCAAGCACTGCTGCTGTTCAACATTGGCGATAACGAAGTAACGGCGGGCGAGTTGAAAACCCGTGGTTACTATCAAGGTTCCAACGTCTCTTATAACCTCAAGAAACTCGTTGAGGGCGGTTACATCAGCCACGAGCGTTGTTCAATCGACCGCCGCGCGGTTCGCATCAAGCTGACCGAGTCGGGGGCCGAGGTCCGCAAAATCGTCAATGATCTCTGGAACCGTCACGTTGACGCCTTCATGGAAGGGGGCACGATGACTCAAGAAGAACTGGGCGAGATGGAAAAGTCGATGCGCACGCTTGAGCGTTTCTGGACCGACAAAATTCGCTACATCTATTAACGTCACGAAATCGGATTGCGCGCTGCAGGAACGAACCGATCCCGCTGCGCGTCCACTGATTTTCGATTGACGGTCGTACTTTTGGCAAAATCTCCCGATAAGACATTTCACGTTTAGTGGATGCACGCATAAAGGACGTTGTATCCAACGAGTCGCTGGATTACTGTGGTAAAAAAATAATCGAGCAATCAGCTTAACAGGCGTGGAAATGACGGTCGATCAAGGCGGTTA
>CAZXMX010000334.1:0-2952 GCA_964641645.1 uncultured Neomegalonema sp. | reverse complement strand
AGATTCATGCGCGGCACTTCAGGCGTTTGGATCGCTGACGCCGTACCGGGGATCATGCCCGCAACGTCAAAAGCAAACTTCAGGTCTGAATCGAGGTATTTGATCCGCGTCGCGGCATCGGCAGCAACAGTGCCCACACCAACCGTTCCGGTATCAATGTCACCGCCCTGCCCCAAACGCACGACACGGCGATCCACGGCATAGCCAGACGATTCCAGGATCGAAGGCATCCCAAGCAGCGCGATCGGCGTATCCCGGTGTGCTTCAGCTTCGACGCCCATAAGAGCGCCAGCCAGAGAGAGCACAAAGATAGACTTTCGAGCGTAATGCATTCAGTCTTTTCCCAGTCCGTTTCGTTCGCTTTGGCATACTCAAGAGGACAATTCGCCGATACGTACAGTATTGAGCTTGCATCTCCGAGGCCAAAACCGACCGCAGACTGCGAATTCATAATGTACAAATCGTCAATAAGACCCCGTTAAGCGGTATAGAAGCGGATTTCCGAGCTAAAAATCAAGCTTTGAAAGAGCATTGGTTAACGCGTTCCGCTTCCGTTCAAACGCCGAAAAGGGTTGATCTAGGGCGGTAGAATCAGCCGTTTTACCCAGCGCTAACCATCCTTGGGTCCCAAAGTCGGCCAGAATGGCAGCTTTGATCCAATGCCGCGCTTGATCCCCTCGCACCCCTGAAGGGGACGCCGCGAGAACACTTAAAAGTGTATCAAACAACGCTGTCACCCCGTCGCCGGACTGCGCCGAGCACAGTTGTACTGGCAACGATTCGCCATCTGAGGCACTGAGGGCCATTCTCAGGTCTGCCGCTGCCTGCCGCGCCGCACCGCCCAAATCGGCCTTGGTCACGACCGCGAGGTCAGGCACCTCCATGATCCCGGCTTTCATAAATTGGAGCGAGTCGCCGGACGCGGGCTGAATACACAGCATCACGGCGTCGGTCATGCCAGCAACTTCGGTCTCGGACTGGCCAACACCGACGGTTTCAACCAGCACCAGATCATAAATCGCCTGCATCACCACGATGCTCGGATAGGCCAACGCCGACACGCCGCCCAGACGCCCGCGTGCCGCCATTGAGCGGACGAAAACACCTTGGTCTGCCGGATCAAGCGACGAAAGCCGCGCCCGATCCCCCAGCAGCGCGCCGCCGGTTCGCGACGAGCTGGGATCAACGGCAATGGCACCCACCGTCAAATTCCGATCCCGCGCCTCGCGCAGCAGCACGTTGACCAGCGACGATTTTCCAACGCCCGGTGGTCCGGTCAGCCCGAGGCTTCGTCCCTTTGGGGCCTGATACGCCGCGTCCAGTAGTGCAATCGTTTCGGCATCCTGCGAATGACTTTCCAGACGCGCCAAGACCCGCGCCATGGCCGCTTTGCCACCGGATCGGAGATCTTCCAAGACATCAGGCATCCGCCGCCTCCCGCTCGCAGAGAATGGTGGCCTGAGCCGCCGCCAGCCGCGCCGCGGGCGTTCGGTAAGGCGAACAAGAAATGTAATCGAGACCTAAGCGTTCGCAGAACTGAATCGTGATGGGATCGCCGCCATGTTCGCCGCACAGACCGACCGTCAGGCCTTTTCGTGCCTTCCTTCCGCGTTCAGTCGCGATGGCAATCAGCTCACCGACGCCATCTTGATCGAGGCGGTGAAACGGATCATGCGTCAGCGCACTTTTCGCCAGATACTCTCGGATAAACCGCCCGGTATCGTCTCGCGAAAGTCCGTAAGCCATCTGCGTCAGATCATTGGTTCCAAAACTGATGAACTCGGCGTGTTCGCAAACAATATTTGCGCGGAGGCAAGCGCGAGGCGTCTCGATCATCGCGCCAATCCGATAGCTTGGACTTGCACCGGCGGAATGCGCCAATGCAGCCGCCATGCCTTCGACCCTTTGGGTCAAAAGCCGCATTTCGTGATCCGACGCGACGAAAGGCACCATGATCTCCAAGTCGACCGGCCACGCATACTTTTCCGAATAGTCTGTTGCCGCTTGAAAGATCGCCCGGATTTGCATGTCGTAGATTTCAGGTGCGACAATTCCGATCCGGCATCCGCGACGCCCCAGCATCGGATTAAACTCGCGCAAGCTATCGACCCGCGCGTTCACCGCCGCAAACGAAACACCCATCGCATTCGCGACCGCTGTAATATCCTCCTCCGTGCGCGGGAGGAATTCATGCAGCGGCGGATCAAGGAGCCGAATACAAATCGGCAAGCCTTCCATCGCCTCGAACAGGCTGAGGAAATCTGTCCGTTGGTCCGCGATGAGACGCGAAAGTGTCGCCCGCCGTTCGTCAGGGGACTCTGCGAGGATCATCTGCTGCAACTGAGCAAGACGCCCGGGCTGAAAGAATGCGTGCTCTGTTCGGGCAAGGCCAATCCCTTCGGCCCCCATCCGCAAGGCAACCGCCGCCTCTAATGCTGTATCGGCATTCGCCCGAACCCGCATCCGTCGCCGCGCATCCGCCCACGTCATCAACGCAGCAAATGCCGGCTCCGGTTCTGGTTCGATCATCGCGACCGCACCGACCAACGCCTGACCGGCAGCGCCGTCGATGGTCAGAATATCGCCGCGCCGAATTTCTTGACCGCCTGACCCATGAAGGACGCCGCTTTCCAGATCAATCCGGGCGTCTCCCGCGCCGCAAACGCAAGGGGTTCCCAGCCCGCGCGCCACGACCGCCGCATGACTAGTCATGCCGCCGCGCACGGTCAGGACTCCGGCGGCGGCATACATGCCGTGAATATCTTCGGGGCTTGTTTCGATCCGAACAAGAATGGCTGGACGGCCTTTGCCATTCAACATTTCAGCCTCAGCCGCCGTAAAACAAACCTCTCCGGTCACAGCCCCTGTCGAGGCGGGCAACCCTCGCGCGACGATTTCGCGCGGTGCTTTTGGGTCGACCATGGGATGCAGCATTCGATCGATATCCGTCGG
>CAZXMX010000333.1:0-2966 GCA_964641645.1 uncultured Neomegalonema sp. | reverse complement strand
CCCTCGACCCCGGCCTCAAGTTCAAACTGCCTTGGGTGGAAACGGTCGCGCACCCGGTCAGCGTTCTCGAACGTCAGCTCCCAGACTTAAGACAAGACGCGATCACCAAAGACAATGTCGTCATCCAGTGCGTGATTGCCGTGTTCTACCGAGTCAACTCGCCGGAGCGCACTGTCTATCGCATCGCTGATATTGATGGCGCGGTTTCAACGACGATTGCCGGGATCGTCCGGTCAGAGATCGGCAAGCTCGATCTCGATGAAGTGCAATCGAACCGCGCGACCCTAAACGCCTCGATCAAAGAGCAACTCGCGGATGCGACCGACGACTGGGGCATCGTTGTCACCCGGGCCGAAGTTCTCGACGTCAATCTCGACGAAGGGACCCGCGAAGCGATGATGCAGCAGATCAACGCGGAGCGCGCCCGCCGCGCCGCCGTCACCCGCGCCGAAGGTGAAAAGCGCGCTGTCGAGCTGCGCTCTGACGGCGAACTTTATGCCGCGCAAAAGCTGGCGGAAGCCCGGCGCATTTCGGCGGATGCAGACGCCTATGCGACCGAAATCGTTGCCGCCGCGATTGCCAAAAATGGCGCCGCCGCCATCGAATTCGACATTCGAAAACGACAAGTCGAGGCGATGACAAAACTGAGCAGCGGCGAGGGATCGCGAACCGTCATCCTCCCCGCCGAACTCGCCGAAGCCTTTGGCAATGTCAAAAACCTCTTTGGTGGCAAATGACGTTTTCCCTTTTCGATTGGCAAGTCTGGCTCATTGCTGCCTTCGCACTCGGCGCCATTGAGCTGATGCTCGGCACTGTCCTGCTTGGTGGCATGGCGCTCGGCGCCTTCGGGACCGCGATTGTCGTCGCCCTGTTCGGCAATCAGATGGTCGGTGTCATTGGTCCTGATTGGGCCGTCCCACTCGTAGTGTGGGCGGTGCTCAGTTTGCTCGGAACCACCCTCGTCAGCGCCATCTTTGGCCGCGTCGCAAGACAGAGTGGCGAAGACCCAAACGAAGCGCCTTATAAGGGAGACGATGATTAAGCGTCCGCGAAGCGGACGCGGATACCGCTGAACCCAAGCGCAAAACTCACAGCGGCAATGGTGCCCTTGCACCATTGAGAGCCGAGAGCGCCCGTCATACCCGCGAAAGCGGGTATCCATTCCTCCACCCGCGCCGCCCTTTCCAACGGAGAAATAGATTCCCGCCTGCGCGGGAATGACTATGAAGCTTTCGCAAAGCGAAAGCGGGTACCGCTGAACCCAAGCGCAAATCTCACAGCGGCAAATGGTGCTCTTGCACCATTGAGAGCCGAGAGCAGTCCTCATCAACACGATAGCTGAGACCACTCTATACAATCAGAACCAAGCGACCGACCGGGCGACATAGCGGCCACAAAGTGGACGCGCCCGCCTGGGGGCGGTCGGGCGCGTGTCGCCGCTGTGCGTCTCCGGGTCAGAGAGAACATGTCACTTGATGAGTTAACTACTCAGCCGCCAATAGTCTTCTCGGGGATTTTTTAGTGCCAAGAGCGCCGACGCTGTGTCACTTGGCAACGCAAGATTGAAAATGGAATGAATCGGCTTTATTCCCCTCGACCAAATATCTCCTTTGTTCCCAGCAAGAAAAACGGGCGCAAGTTCAGCGAGGTAACGTGTCTCCGAGAGACCAAATGATCTCTCATCTCGTCGAACTGCGCAAAAAAGTGCGTTGGCGGCGAGGTCAGCTAACGCAAAGCAATTGTCGTCGCTCTTCTTTGCATTTGAAATTGAGAAAGCGTTCAGTCTCTGAATCAAATGCGCGCGGGGGTGTAGTGGGTTGCGCTGGATCGCCTGCACAAAAGACAGGAGTGAGTCATATCGCTGGTTCCGCGTTTCAAAAACCACCTTAACCTGATCGCGGGGAATGTTGAACGCCGCCAGAAACTCTCCGACTGTTTCGAGTAAATACTGCGCACATTTATTGTAGTAGTGAGTTGGAGTTTTTGAGCTTCTTTCAAATACTCCAAGAGGCTCAATTTGTTTGATATCACTCCAACAAGACCGATGGGCAAATCGGCAGCAATCCTGCAAAAATAGGCTTTTTCGAAGTGAGTGAGTTTTTGTGCATGTAACGTGGCCTTTGTAAAAGGCAGGCTCGACAAAGCTCTCTCAATCGAAGGTCGGTTGGCCTCACGGAAGAGAACAGCGCTGAGGCAGAAGTATTGAGTTGGGCCGTAACTCGGATCGGGCGTAACTCCGTTCAGTCCGGTATCGCCCGACTCATCAATTAAAACAGTATACATCAAGAAAACTAACTACCGTCAGTTGAGAGACTTGTCACCCCTACATCGCAGGTGCTTGGGTCACGCGTAGTCTGAATTCTTGACTTAGTTTTCCGCAACCACCAACGACAACACAGGCTCCCGATATTTCGCCTTGTCATTCCCTTCGGGAATAGAGAGGCGAAAAATCTGCCGCGCGCCGCCCGTTCTTACATCACCTTCACCCGCGTTCGCTATGCGAACGCGTTACAGCATCGCCGGAACCACTCTGTCAGGCGGTGTATGCCCATCCGCAAACGTCTTGATGTTGATGATCACCTTCTCGCCCATTTCCATCCGGCTCTCGACGGTGGCGCTGCCCATGTGCGGCATGAGGGTGACATTCGGCAACGCCGCCAAACGTGGGTTGATCTCGTGGCCATGCTCAAAAACATCAAGGCCCGCACCGCCCAGCTCTCCCGCCTCTAACATGCGGATCAACGCGTTCTCGTCGACGATCTCGCCGCGTGCCGTGTTGACGATATAGGCCGACGGCTTCATCAGGCGCAGGCGGCGGGACGACAGCAAGTGATACGTCCCCGGCGTGTGCGGACAGTGGATCGAGACCACATCCATCCGCGCCAGCATCTGATCGAGGCTCTCCCAATACGTCGCGCCGAGTTCTTCCTCGGTCGCCGCATGAATGCGCTTGCGGTTGTGGTAGT
>CAZXMX010000332.1:0-2971 GCA_964641645.1 uncultured Neomegalonema sp. | reverse complement strand
GCGGCAAGCGCAGCCTCGTAGCCGGGCGCGGCGCGCATTCTGGTCATGATCGCGGCGGCGGTATCTGTTTTCGTATCCGCAGCGAGTGCTTTCTCCAGCGACTCGATCTCTGTCGCCAGCGCATTGCGCGCGGCGCGGTGCGAGGAAACGGCAGCGCGGGCTTCGGTTTCGCGCTCTTCGGTTGCTTCGCGGGCTTCTTTCTTGCGTGTAATCCGGTCGGGCGCGTCTTCGGCGGCCTGTAGCGCAATCTCTTTTGCGTCACGCGTCGCGGTGAAATTGGCGTCGGCCTCAACGATCTCTGCCGCCATGCGCTCGATCTTCGGGCCGTCCATTTCCAAGCTGTCGAGTGCCCGGCCCAGCGCGCGTTCCGCTTCGGACTTCGCGCGTTCTGCGGCGGCGCGTTCGGCTGTTGCCGCTGCCGCACGAGAGGAGAGTTTGTCGAGCGCGGTTTCGGCGTCGGTTACAATGGTCGCAGCCGCCATCGCCGCTGTTGCCGCCTGTTCGATCTTGGCGGCGTCGGTGCCTTTACCTTCAAGGGCTGCGCGCTCGGTCTGCAATTCTTCGAGGGCACGAACGGCGTCACTGCTGAGTTCGCCTTCCCGTTCGAGGTCATTGCCGATGCGGATGAATTCGGCTTCGAGTCGTTCGAGTGTGGCCTTGGCGCGGGCGGCTTCTTCATCCAGCCCATCGCGCTTGGCGATCAGCCTCGCATAGACAGCCTGAGCGATTGTTGCTTCTTCGCGCAGTCCGGGCAGCGCCTCGTTTGAGGTTTCGCGCGCGCGAGCGGCCTCAGCGGCTGCGGTGGTTGCCGCGGCGACGGTTCGCGTGGCTTCATCGAGTTTTGATTGCGCCGTGACGGCATCGGTATCGGCCTCAGCGTAGCGGAGCCAGACCAGCAACGCCGCTGTTTCGGCGATGGACTCGCTGAGCGTGGTATATCGCTCGGCCTGACGTGCTTGACGCTTCAACGACCCGATTTGTGCATCCAAACGGGTGAGAACGTCATCGACGCGCAGCAGATTTTCTTCGGCGGCCTTGAGTTTGAGTTCCGCTTCGCGGCGGCGAACATTGAGACCGGAAACGCCAGCAGCCTCTTCCAGAAAGCGGCGACGTCCTGTTGGTTTGGCGGAAATCAACTCGCCAATCCGGCCCTGACGCACCAGCGCCGGAGATTGCGCGCCGGATGCCGCATCTGCGAACAGCATCTTCACATCGCGGGCGCGGGTATCCTTGCCGTTGACGCGATAGGTGGACCCAACGTCACGCGTGATCCGGCGAACGACTTCCAGCGTTTCCACATCGCCAAATTGCGGAGGCGCAAGACGCTCTGCGTTGTCGATCATCAGGGCGACTTCGGCGAAGTTGCGCGGCGGGCGCGTTGCAGCACCGGCAAAGATCACGTCGTCCATGCCTTCACCGCGCATCGACTTGGCCGAGCTTTCGCCCATGACCCAGCGCATTGCCTCAAGAAGGTTGGACTTGCCGCACCCGTTCGGACCAACGATTCCCGTCAGCCCCGGCTGCAACAGCAACTCGGTAGGATCCACGAAGGATTTGAAACCCGACAGCCTCAGATTTGTGAACTTCACAGGTGCTTCTCCGGCAACCCTAAATCTGCCGGGACGCTAGGCATCCACCCCCTAGGTGTCAACGACATGTTGTGGGTCAAAGGGATAGGAGACACTGCATACAGAAGAAATTAGATGAGGACTGGCCGTTATCTCTCACAGAATAAAGCGAAATGTTCTCCTGTGAACAATAGCGCATTTTTTACAAGGCGGTCGGTCTGTTGAAGGAATAGGACGGATCGGAAATGGCAAGGCGCTCGATCCGAATCTCTGGCTCACACCCCCTCGCGATCACGTGACTCCGACCGGATGGACTCCGCGAAAGGCTTGCGTAGAGTTGGCAATCAGATTTTTCGCAGAGGGACCATGAGTTATGTCTAAAGCCATTATACGTTCGACTCTATGCGCAACTTTGGCGCTATCGGTTGCAGGAATCGTTGCCAGCGGCACCGCAAATTCGGCAAGCGACGCCGACAAAATGTCGTTCTTCATCACCAGTGCTGGACCGGGGAACGGCGGTGACTTTGGGGGGCTGGAGGGCGCAGACGCGCACTGTACCACGCTTGCCAAAGCAGCCGGATCTTCAAAAACTTGGGCCGCTTATCTCAGCACCAGCATGGTCATCGATCGGAGCAATGGACGTCCGTATAAAATTACCGATGGTATCAGCGCGCGGAACCGGATCGGAAATGGCCCTTGGCACAATGCAAAAGGTGTCATGGTCGCTAAAGACATCGATGAGCTGCACAGCATCAAGGCCAACATCAACAAAGAGACGGGACTTGATGAAAACGGAAACGCCGTCAATGCCCGCGGCGACAAGCCGAACAAGCATGACATCCTAACGGGCTCCGATTCCGCCGGGCACTTCTCGACAGCTGGTGGCGATACGACCTGCGGCAACTGGACAAAGAATGGCGAAGGCTCTGCGATTGTGGGCCACCATGACCGCGCCGGTCTCAACAAATCATTCAACATGATTTCGTGGAACTCGGCTCACGGTTCCGCTGGCTGCGGTGAAGCCGACTTCCCGAAAACGGGCGGTGCTGGCCTCTTCTATTGTTTCGCTGTTCAGTAAACTGGCTTTCGAACCTGAACCTCGCCGTTTGGGTTAAAAAGACGCTTCACGTTGAATCCAAGGTCAAGCCGAACCCTCTCGGCTTGACCTTTTTTATGGCGAGCAGAGAGTGGTTCAACCGCGCGATTTCTCAGAGATTGAGCCATCGACATCGAGACAAGACGCCGCCGCCACGGCATCGCCCTGCTGATCTTGCGCCCCTAATGGAAAAAGCCGATCTGCTTCCACAGATCGGCCAAAACTCACGGGCAAGATATGCCCATCACTATAGAGCGGTTATTCGGCGAGGACCGCATCCAACTCGGCGCGCATTGCAGCGAGGCTG
>CAZXMX010000331.1:0-2973 GCA_964641645.1 uncultured Neomegalonema sp. | reverse complement strand
ATGCGGCATCTTCAAACGCCATCGTACAGGCATCCAGCCCCGTCCCCCGCGCCTGCGTTGCAAGCGCGACCATCGCTCCGCTATCAACGCCGCCTGAAAGAAACGCGCCAAGCGGCACATCAGCGATAAGCCGTTTATCAACTGCAGAACGCAGCAGAGGGATCAATTCCTCAATCGCCTCTTCGATGGTTTGACCATGGTCCTCGGGGTGAACCCGGATCGACCAATAACGTTCGGCTTTGACCGCCTTCCAATCCCCGCGCTTCAAAATCAACCGATGCGCAGGCGGCAGCTTCTCGATCCCGTCCAAAATCGACTTCGGCTCGGGCACGTATCCAAAGGCCAGATAATCCGACAGCGCATCTTCACGGATGGCGGGTGTGCGATCCATTCCGGCAAGAATAGCCGTTAGATCGGAGCCAAATAGCAACTCACCATTTGGCGAAAGCGCGTAGTACAGTGGCTTTTTGCCCCAACGATCACGGATCAATGCGAAGGTTCCGTCGCGTGCATCCCAAATCGCCGCCGCGAAAAATCCGTCGAGGCGCTCCGGCAGTTTATCGCCCCACGCGCGCCAGCCATGTACCAACACTTCCGTATCTGAATTGGTCTCGAATTGTGCGCCTTGCGCTTCCAGTTCGGCTCGCAATTCCTGAAAGTTATAGATCATGCCGTTGAAGCTGACGGCAATCTCACCGCTAATCATCGGCTGAACACCGCCTTCAGGGTCAATAATCGCGAGACGGCGATGGCCGAGAGCAACGCCCGGCGCAAACCAGTGACCCTCACCGTCCGGTCCCCGGTGCGCAATGGCATCGGTCATAGCCCGCAAACGGCCATGGGCCACATCACGCGGCGCGTTCAAGTCAACGATGCCCGCGATCCCGCACATCTACTGAGCGTCCAATGCATCAAGGACCGGTGTCACCGGTGCCATATCGGCCAGCAAGGCTTCGATGGACTGCCGCGCACGATCTTCTTCCTCGGGCGTGTCGTACTGAACGGAGAACGCAATCACCGCTGCACCCGCTTCACCGCCCGTCAACCGAGCCTTCATGGCGGAAAGTTTCGCCGTTAACGGGTTCGCGGTCAGCGTATCGCCGACCCAGACCCAAGACGTGACAATCCGGGAGGAGAATAACGCACCATCCGCTTGGTCCCGCCGCTCGAAATACGTGATGTTGTCGCGGCGCGCGACCGATGGAAGATCGGAATTACCCGTATCGAGAGTCGCATTGCCAAGCGACGCGCGGACCCAGATGACGTCATCATCAAACCGGTTCTTAAAATGCAGCGCTTCGGCCCCGTCGCGTTGGTGCGTGTAGTACGCGACCATCATGTCGACCGTATGCGTCCCGTTCGACAATCGCTCAAGCTCGGCGCGATCAGCACTATCAAACTTCGGAATCCACCGATCCGGAGCATCACCATCCCAAGAAATGATCTTCCAACCATCGGGCACCATCGGTGCGATCAGAGCATTCGGAACCGCCGTTGGGATCGGCGCACTAACCGCCGCAAAGGCCGGTCCACCCGCGATCAACAGAGCACCGGCAATCGCGACACCGAGTCCACCCCGTTTCGGGTTCTCGACCGGTAGCGCTTCGCGCGCTTCAGGATCGGCAAGGTCGCGATCAGCAAATTTTGACCCAACCCACAACATCAACAACATCACCAGCGAGAAGAACACCCAGCCATACACGAGATGATCGACGCCAACCGCAATCGCATTGTCGGACACATGCGCCAGCATCATAATGCCATAGGCGCGAACACAGTTCGCTCCAACGGGAATGGCCACAGCGAGAACGAAAAACAATGCCCACTTCCACGCCTTGTCATAGCTCAAGTAGGCGAAGATCGTCGCCACGAAGATATTGGCAATCAAAAAACGTACGCCTGCACAGGCTTCAGCAACTTCCCAGAGGCCAGAAGACAGCTCGATCATCAAGCCTTCGCGGTAAACCGGAACGCCTGTCATTTGGATCATCCAGACTGACACGTCAGCGGTTAGGACTTGCAAAGGCGCGATTAGGAAATCGCCCACCGGGATCATGAACGCGAGGAATAGGATGGGAAAGATGAACCGCCGCGTCAGCGCCCAACCGAAACTCAGTGGGAACAGACACATCAGCGCACCGACAAACCCAACATGCCGCGCGAGGTTCACACCACTGACTTCACCGATCAGGCTCACGACGCCACATCCAAACAGTGGCAACAGCGCGCTCAGATTGTTCTCAGGTTCCGCAGATGACAGCTCCGCGCGACGCCGCCACACAAGATAGATGCTGGCGGGCGCGACGATAAACCCGTGGTTATACGTCGTTGTCAGATACCAGATGTCAATCAGGTTGGTCAGGGTCGACCAATACGCAGCGCAAAGCGCGATCAGCAGCAACGCAAATTGAACAATGTGAATGCGCCAAGGCGAATCCCCGTCCAGATCGTGAATGTCTGTCGTCGATGTCATCACGCCACCTTTGCGAGATTCGACGCGCGAGCGCCTTCGATGAGGTCGACAAGCCGAGCAACTTTCGCGCCCCAACCGTAATGATCACGGACATATGACATTGCGGACGCGGCCATCTCACCTCGCGCCGCTGGATCATCCAGCATGGTTCCGATGGCCTGAGCGAAATCTTCGCCTGTTTCGCATACCAACGCATCGCGGCCCGGCGCGGCATCAATTCCCGTGAGGGCTGGCGTCGTGGTTAAGACTGGTGTGCCCGCCGCCATCGCCTCAAGCACTTTGTTCTGAACCCCGCGCGCGAGCAGCAAAGGCGCAACAGCCAACTCGGCATGGCCGAGCCAGCCGCGCATATCCTCAACACGGCCCGTTACCGTTATGTCGTCTGCGTCACCCAGCGCTTGAACGCCCTTGGTCGGACGCCCTCCGGCGATCACGAATTCAACGTTCCGGCCCATCTCACGTAATTTCGGCATCGCTTCGGCGGCGAACCATGTGACGGC
>CAZXMX010000330.1:0-3004 GCA_964641645.1 uncultured Neomegalonema sp. | reverse complement strand
TGAACGGGCCAATCGCCGGCTCAATGACTTCTTGAACCCCCGGAATCTTATAGGCGGTCTCAAGGGCAGTTTCGATCCCACCGACGAGTCCACCAAGCATCCCCGTCACCTGCTCTTTGCCGGCACTTCCCATGCTGTCGAGGTCAATGCCATCCAGCGCGCCCGTCGCAGCCGTAATGGACTCGACGGCACCTTGGGCACTCTCAACATCAGTGATTTCACCAAGACTGGAGGTGACACCGCCCACCGTATCGGTGAGTGTCGAGATGCCGGATTGCGTCGCCTCAATCTGCGTCGCATCGGGTCCACCTGCGAATTGCGTGTAACCAAAGTACCCGAGCACAGCAATCAAAGCCAACGGCAACAGCTTTTTCAGCATACCACCACCGGGGCTTGGTTGTTCAGCCGGAGCATGGCTCGCCTGCGCTGTGTTCGTGGCTGCACTGGTCGTTGCATGGGTACTCGGAGCGATGGAGGCAACATCTCCTGCCGAAGGCTCATCCTGCGCATTCAGGAAGGCACCGAAATTCAGTGACTGAGAAATATCGGCTGGCATGGCCGCGCTGACATGCTGCTTTTGGTCCATCAGCATCGAAGCGAACTGATCGGTATTGAGGTTCAGCTCTTTTTTCTTGCTGCCCAACATGCTCATGACCAACGGCGCGACCACTTTGAGCAACGTTCCGGCTGAACCGCCGCCGATTCCGGCAAGGCGGGCAATGGTCGAAATCAAACCGTCTTGGCGCCCACCGAACATCTTCAGCAACAGCGGCGCACCGAGCGCCAACAACGTTCCAGAATTACCGGAAATCATCCCGCTGATATTCCCGAGCAGCCCCGTATCAGCCTCGTCTGCCAGTTGGCTATATTCTGCTGCGCCTTGCGAGGTCGAAGCGCCTTGCATCAGCCCACCGAGGATCGCAGGCAATGCACCATCCATCGCCGATTGCGTTTTCGTTTTATCTTCACCCAGCAACCCACTGAGATTATCCAGAACGTCTCCCCCGAGTGCGCTCTGAGCCATTTCAAGAATATTCACCGACATACACGTCTCCCCTGAAACTGGATTGGTATCAATCCGAACAGTTAAATATAGCGCCAATCCGATCAGCAGACTGCGCATCAGGGGAACGAGTAAACGTTCGTAATGGTTGCCGCCGTTGGCACAAATAATGATCGTCAGCCGCGTATGGGTTACCCACCCAAGACCGCGAACTCCGACATTTTAGGCAATGCGGCGATGATTTCCTAACAAGGTATGAAGAAAAATAGTAACGGCATGTTTTTGCTAAGATATTTTTGAGACGCGAAACCACTATTCCGAGAGAATCGCTTCTACTTGACCACCCAAGTCGGAGTCGACTTATCGAAGAACGCTGCGAGTCCCTCTTTCGCTTCGTCGGTTTCCCAAGTATCTGCCAATCGCTCAACGGTCGCAGTGATGACCGCATCATCGATTACAGGACCGAGACTACGGGCCAATTGTTTTGAGCGCGCGACGGCGCTGGGGGCCGCTGAAAGATAGGGTTTGATCTCTCGCTCGACGGCATCATCCAGTTCGCCAATCGGCACGACCCGTGAAATGAGATCAAGATCCCGCGCCTCAACCGCATCAAACAAGCGCGAGGACATGAAAACGCGCCGTGCCTTCCCTTCGCCCATTCGCGCCAGAACATACGGCGAGATGGTGCCGGGGATGATCCCCAAACGGGTTTCGGTAAAGCCAAACTTCGCAGTATCCACGCTGATCGCGACATCGCAGACGCTGATGATCCCCAAACCCCCACCGAAGGCATTGCCTTGAACCTTAGCAATCACCGGTTTGGGCAGCTCGTTCAGCCCGCGCAACATTTGCGCAAGTCGCGTCGCCTCGGCAATCCGCCCTGCGCGATCCGCAGCGACCTGCTCTCGCATCCAGTTGAGGTCAGCCCCAGCGGAAAAGCTTTTCCCTTCGGCTGCAATCACGACAACGCGGACGTGGGGATCAGCACCCAGAGTGGCTGTTGCTTCGGTCAGTTCGGTCATCATGATCGCGCTCATTGCATTGTGCTTTTCGGCGCGCGTCAGGGTCAGCGTCGCGACGCCGCGCGCATCGCAATCGAGCCTCAGTGATTCCGTCATGCTGCGGCACTCCGCTGACGGTGCGCTTTGATACGGCTGAGGAAGACCTCACCATAGCGTTCTATTTTCTTGTCTCCAACGCCATGAACGTCGCGTAGGCCGTTCGTGTCGACGGGCGCAATCGACGCCATTTCGATCAATGTTCGATCCGCAAAAATAACGTAAGCAGGAACATCGCGCTCCTTGGCCAAATCGCGCCGAAGCGATTTGAGATCATCGAGCAGCACAGCGTCGGCCTCGTTCATATCCATCGCCTGATCGCGCGTCTTGGTCACACGGCCCGGTTTGCGGAGCGTCACACTCTCTTGCCCGCGCAAGACTTTCCAACCCTCCTCGGTCACAGTCCATCGGCTGTAATTTTCGACATCGACACTGGCAAAGCCCGCCGCATAGACCTGACGAAAAATGCTCCGCCAATCCGCTTTCGTCACATCGGCACCCACGCCAAAGGTCGGCAAGTCGGCATGGCCATGCTTGTCGCACATCGGATTGCGTTCGCCGCGTAGCACCGTGATGAGATGCTCCATGCCGAAAATCTCGCGCGTGCGCAGGATGACCGATAAGGCCTTTTGCGCCAGCACCGTGCCATCAATCGTTTCGACCTCGCCGCGACAAATATCGCAATTACCACATCCGCTCGCGGCCTCGCCGAAATATCCGAGCAGCGCGGTGCGTCGACATTGCGTCGTTTCACAAAGCCCCACGAGTGCCGTCAGTTTTTGGCGTTCGATGCGTTTTTGGTCTTCTTGGGCATCGCTCTCATCAATCCATTGACGATACTGGCGCACCTCGCCCATGCCGTAAAGCAAGTGCGCGGAGGCGGGCAGGCCATCGCGACCGCCGCGCCCAATTTCTTGATAATAACCCTCGATGTTCTTGGGCA
>CAZXMX010000329.1:0-3021 GCA_964641645.1 uncultured Neomegalonema sp. | reverse complement strand
AAGGCGTGGACCTTGCTCCAGCCATCCCCCTCGTGCCGCATCGCCGCGTGGAGGAAGTGCAGGAGCATTCGCGAATAGTTGCTCATGGAGCCGGAAATATCACACAGCGCGACGAGGCTCGGCCATGCCTCAGCGCGTTGTTTTACCGGGAGAATTGGCGCTGCACCGGGCCGCATCGCCGTCCGCATCGCGCCCCGCCAATCGGGTTTGGAGCCGCGTTGGGCCTTGATCATCCGGCGAGTCGGCAAGGGCTGAACCGGCAAGCGCAGCTTCGCAATCATCGCCTCCGCCGCGCGAATTTCGGCGGTCGTCATCTGCTCAAAGTCGCGGGATGCCAGCTTTTCTGTGCCCGAAAACGACAGGCTGGTGTCGAACTCAATCGTATCCTCTTCCTGTTCGACCGAGGGGGGCAGCGGTGGCTTTTCGGCCCCATCCAGCAGGGCTTCCGAGGCGCGTTGCTCCGCCGCTTGTTTCTCGCGGTTCGGCGGGGCTTTCATCTCCGGCATCAACGCCGCCATCATCCGCTCAAGGAACTGCGGATCGCGCCAAAACATGCGGAAACACTGGTCAAAAACTGTGATGTGATCGCGCCGCGATACAAAGCACGCGCGCAGTGTGTGATAGAAATCCGGCTTCGACGAGAACCCCGCTTGCTCGACCGCTCGGATCGCATCAACAAGCCGCGCCGGGCCAACCGGAATGCCAGCCTTCCGCAAAGCCCGCGCGAAATGGGCAATGTTTTCAGAGAGCTTCGCGGGGGAATCGTAGAAGTCAGTGGTCACGTTCGACCCTTCGCCTCGGTGCTGCGGCCCGTCAGGTCTTGCCGCGCTTCATCCAGAATGCGGGTTGCCTCGGACCCTTGCAGTTTTGCGATGTCGTCTTGGTATTTCAGCAGCGCGCCTAAACTGTCTGAGATCGACTGCGGGTCCAGCGCAACGGCATCGAGTGCAACCAAGGCTTTCGCCCAGTCCAACGTCTCCGCAACGCCCGGATTCTTGAACAGATCTTCGGTTCTAAGCCTTTGAATAAAAGCTGCGACTTCGCGCGAGAGTGTCTCGGACGCCTCGGGTGCTTTGGCGCGTAGAATCTCCATCTCGCGCTCAAAGTTGGGATAATCGACCCAGTGGTAGAGACACCGGCGCTTCAGAGCATCGTGGACCTCACGGGTCCGGTTCGAGGTGACAATCACGATCGGCGGTTCGGGCGCTTTGACGACACCGACTTCTGGGATCGTGACCTGAAAGTCGCTCAACGCTTCCAGCAAAAACGCCTCAAAGGGTTCGTCCGCCCGGTCGATCTCGTCGATCAGCAAGACCGGCGCACCGCCTTCTTGGGGACGCATCGCCTCAAGCAGTGGTCTTGAAATCAGATGCTTTTCCGAGAAAACATCCGCGGAAATTGCAGCGCGGTCGCTGGTTCCGGCGGCTTCGGCCATCCGAATCTCGACCATCTGCGCGGCGTAATTCCACTCGTAAACCGCCGAAGCTGCGTCCAAGCCCTCATAGCATTGTAGGCGGATGAGTTTTCGGCCCAGCAACGCGCTGATTGCCTTGGCGATCTCGGTCTTTCCGACGCCCGCTTCGCCCTCCAGAAAGATCGGTCTTCCGAGCTTGAGGGACAAAAACACCACGGTTGCAAGGCCGCGCCCGCAGACATAGTCGACTTCCGCCAAACGGCGCTGGACATCATCAATCGACTCGAAATCACTGGCCATACTGCCTCCCATCGGTTCACGCCCCGACAGGATCACATAGAGCGCCTCTTTGTCGAGACACCCGAGGCGACCGACAGCTCATCACTGATCTCCCGCACCCCACAATGGAAGCGCATGGTCAGTATAGTGGGGATGCGTGACGCGAAGATAAAGTCGTACCCAGTGAATCTACGTGGATTGCAGCCCCGAAATCACCCGTAATGTCGTACACGGAGAAAATCTGGCCAAATCGCTCCGAAGCACCTTGACTCTCATTCCTCCGCCCCCTACTTCCGCTAGTTCGTGATCGTTAGCACTCACCGGAAGAGAGTGCCAACAGAGAGGCGCTCGGGTTCCGAGGTGCGCTGACGATCATCTGGGGAAACAAGTTTTAACTAGCATTATAGGAGCGACGCTATGGATTTCCGTCCACTCCACGACCGTGTCCTCGTCAAGCGCATCGAAAGCGACGAGAAAACCGCCGGGGGCCTTATCATCCCGGATTCCGCAAAAGAAAAGCCGCAAGAAGGTGAAATCGTTGCTGTTGGCACCGGTGCCCGCAAAGACAGCGGTGAAATTGCACCTCTCGACGTCAAAGCAGGCGACAAAATCCTGTTCGGCAAGTGGTCCGGCACCGAGGTCAAACTCGACGGCCAAGAACTGCTGATCATGAAAGAAAGCGACATCATGGGCGTGCTCGGCTGAGCCAAGCCCTCATCGTTTTCATCTGAACCCTAGATTCTGAAAGGCACGCAACATGGCGGCTAAAGAAGTCAAATTTGAAGCAGATGCTCGTGAGCGCATGCTCCGCGGCGTCAACACGCTTGCAAACGCAGTTAAAGTAACGCTCGGCCCGAAAGGCCGTAACGTTGTTCTCGACAAATCTTTTGGCGCACCGCGCATCACGAAAGATGGTGTCTCGGTGGCCAAAGAGATCGAACTTGCTGACAAGTTCGAAAACATGGGCGCTCAAATGGTCCGTGAAGTCGCGTCGAAAACCAACGACGAAGCTGGTGACGGCACGACGACAGCAACGGTTCTCGCTCAAGCCATCGTCAAAGAAGGCATGAAAGCAGTTGCCGCTGGCATGAACCCGATGGACCTGCGCCGCGGTGTTGATGCTGCTGTGACGAAAGTCGTTGAGCAGATAAAAGGCATGGCGCGCGACGTCGCTGACTCCGCAGAAGTTGCCAAAGTCGGCACGATCTCCGCAAACGGC
The DNA here is from genome assembly GCA_964641645.1 of uncultured Neomegalonema sp. Classification (GTDB taxonomy): domain Bacteria; phylum Pseudomonadota; class Alphaproteobacteria; order Rhodobacterales; family Rhodobacteraceae; genus JAHDDY01. The sequence goes on along the minus strand of CAZXMX010000329.1, from coordinate 109 downwards.
GAAGCCATCATCGGCGACAAAATCGCTGAAGCGATGCAAAAAGTCGGCAACGAAGGTGTCATCACCGTCGAAGAATCCAAAACGATGGAATTCGAACTCGAAACCGTCG
>CAZXMX010000328.1:0-3024 GCA_964641645.1 uncultured Neomegalonema sp. | reverse complement strand
ATTTTGGAGTTCATCGCAGGGCTGGCAAAGCGCGGAGATATTGTGGGAATTGATCTGGTCGAAGTCGCGCCGGATTATGATCCGACCGGCACGACATCGATCCTTGCGGCGCAGTTGTTGCTGAACACGATTGGTCGGATTTTGGTGGAACGCTGAGATCGCTAAGCAGGGTGCTTTAGCGATGAAACACCCTAGACGTTGGGCCGTGATCGCCTTTTGCGGTCTGAGCCGCGATGCAGTTCCAGCAACGCTCTAACAGTCACGGCGAGGATTACGATACACCCGCCAAGGATCGTCAGGCGGGTCGGCACTTCGCCGACGCCCATCCAAACCCAAATCGGGCCGAGCGCGAACTCCAGTAGCATAAACAACGTTAGCTCGGCGGCAACCAGATGTCGGGAGGCGAAGATGAATAGCGCATTGCCAATGCCCGATAAGATGCCGCCCCATAGGAAGCACAGGAGGATATCCTTCAACGTGATCCCAAGATCGCCCCAGCGCATGATCAACGCAAGCACCAAGATGATTACGCTCGACACCAACAGCGAAGGCAGCATGTCGACTTGTCGGTTCGAACGTACGACCACAGCGAATGCGGAGAACGCCATCGCCGTCAGCAACGCCATGAAGTTACCGTAAGCCGATCCGACGGAGATGCCTTCGGCCACCATCACGACAATCCCGATGGCGGCGAAGATCATCGTCACCAAGGTTGCGCGTCTCAGGTTTTCGTCCAGAAAGAGCCAAGCGAGGGCCGCCGTAAAGAAAGGGATTGCACTCAGCACGAACAGCGTGTTGGCGACGGTCGTGTGATCGAGCGCCTGTAGAAAAGAAACTCCTGCGACGGACAGGAACGCGCCGCCTAACAGTCCCGGCTTTCCAATCCCTTGGACCTGCGCCACAGCTCGCGAGCGATAACGGTAAAGCAGAATGGTCATCACCACGATGCCGAGCGCGATCGAGCGGTAGAAGTTAATCTGCCACGCGTCCGCGCCGTCCATGCTGCGAACGATCAGGCCACCAAAGCTAATGCCAATAGAACTGACAACCATCAGAAGCATGGCCAAACCGCGCCGCGTTTGCGCGCTCGAACTATCAGCCATCGCCGTCACGCTTGCTCCCGCCTTTGTGCGGGTGGAGCAAACGCTGGATTCTTGGACAGAGCAAGAAGTTCCGAGAGACAAAGCGTTAAACGGCTCTAACTTCCCGGCGTATACTCGTAGCTGCCGTCTTTAGCGTCTTCCTTGAGGATATCTTTGACCTCGCGGGGGACGTATTTTTCGTCGTGCTTGGCGAGGACTTCATTGGCCACGAAAAGACCGTCGACATAGCTGCCCTCAGCCACAACGCCCTCGCCTTCTTTGAAGAGGCTGGGGGGAATGCCTTTGAAGGTGACAGGAACAGTTTTCTCGAAGTCGGTTACCTCGAAACGGACGATTTCGCCGTCATCGCGGACCAGCGAGCCTTCGACGACCATGCCGCCAATGCGCAAACGGCGCTCTGGCGTGATTTCTCCGGCAGCTTGTTTTGCGATCAACTCGCTCGGCCCAAAGAAGAACACGATGGAATCGCGCATCGCCAGCGAGACGAGGATCGTGGACATCGCCAACGCCACACCCCCCAAAACGAGCAACATGACCCGTTGTTTCTTTCGCATTCTCGCCACGGGCGGTCTCCTTAGATCAGGGGCGCTGAGTCCGCCTTATTCACCGTCTTGTTCGCTTCGTCCAGTGCATCCGCCTCTGCCCACGTCGCGGCATTGATTTCTGCGCCAAAGATAAAGATTGCGGCGGAGACGTAGAAAAACAAGAGGGTCGCGATAACACCGCCGAGAGTACCGTAGGTTATTGCATAACTTGGAACAAAACGGAAATAGATCGAAAAGGCGCTCGCCAAGATCATCCACAGGACAACGGTGATCAGAACGCCGCGAAAAATGGGCACCGGTGGGCGTTCAGCGGGCAGGATGTGATGCATGAGGAACAGGAATATGATGAGGATGACTGCCCCAAAAATGTACCGGAACGTCACCCATATTTGCAGGTGAACGCCGAGGAACTCTTCCACATATTCCACCGCGCCAGTGTATTCTCGGGCCAATGCCGTGATCGAGGGGCCAAAGACGATCAAGACGGACAGAGCGACGAAAGCCGCGAAGGCCAGAAAGACGAATCCGATCGAGATCAGGCGGTTCTTCCACCAAGACCGATAGTTGCGAACCAGATAGGCACGCTCTAGCCCTGCCCGCAGAGCCTCGAACCCGTTCGAGGCAATCCAGATCGCACCGATGGCCGAAAGACTGAGGACGTTGCCCGAGCGATTGCGCACCACCTCCTCCAACACAGGACGAATGGTCCGCGCGACGTGAGGCGGTAGGTTGTTAAAAAGAAAGCTCATCACCGGCTCGACGCCTTCAGTTCCGATCAGCAAACCGCAAAGTGCAATCGCAAAGATCAGGAACGGAAACAGCGCGAGCAGCGCGGTATACGCCATGTAGCCCGCCAGAGCGGACCCGTCATCGCGAATGAAATTCTTCACAGCGAGCGCAACGGCCCAGCCAATCCCCTTCGCTTTGACGAGTGCCCTCATGGCGCGTCGCTCACGGGAACAGCGGGGCCTGCATCAGCCCAGTTGTTTCCGGAAGGCCCAACATGATGTTTGCGTTCTGGATGGCTTGACCCGATGCCCCTTTGACAAGGTTATCGAGCGCCGCAACCACAATCGCGCGGCCTTCACGGCGATCCGCCACCACGCCCATGCGGATATAGTTTGAGCCGCGCACATGACGGGTATGCGGGGTCTCGCCCATCGGCAGGATCTGGCAAAACGGCTCATCGGCAAAGCGCTTGGCCAGCGTCTCGTGAATCTTGGCCGCATCGCCTTTGACGTAGATCGTCGCGAGGATACCCCGGTTTTGTGGGATCAAATGTGGAGCGAAAGTGACACGGACTTCGCGCCCGGCGGCTTTGGAGAGTTCTTGATCGTATTCCGCCGTGTGCCGGTGGCCGCCGATATTGTAGGCGT
>CAZXMX010000327.1:0-3026 GCA_964641645.1 uncultured Neomegalonema sp. | reverse complement strand
ATCACGGTCATGCCGGGCGGCAAGCCCACCATGTTTTTCTCGATCCTCATGTTCGGCGCGCCGGGCACGGAGATCATTTATCCCGATCCCGGCTTTCCGATCTATCGCTCGATGATCGAGTATTCAGGCGCGACGCCCATCCCAATGACGCTCCACGAGGATCGTGATTTCGGGTTCAGCGCCGATGAAGTTCTCGGCCAGATCAACGCCAAGACCCGACTGATCATCGTCAATTCGCCGGGCAATCCGACCGGGGGTGTGACGCCCAAGGCCGAAGTTGAAAAACTAATCGCGGGACTCGCCGATTGGCCTGATGTCGCAATCATGTCGGACGAGATCTACAGCCGGATGCTTTATGGCGGACGCGAGCATGTCTCGTTCCTCGCTTATCCCGAAATTCGAGATCGCCTGATTGTTCTCGACGGTTGGTCAAAGACCTATGCGATGACGGGTTGGCGGCTCGGCTATGCGGTCTGGCCCGAAAAGCTGATCGACCTCGCCGAGCGGTTCTGCGTCAACGCGCATTCCTGCGTGAATGCGGCAACTCAATTCGCCGGGATTTCCGCGCTCGAAGGCCCGCAAGATGCCGTCGATACGATGATGCAGGCGTTCGATGAGCGCCGCGTTGCCATTGTCAGAATGCTCAACGATCTTCCCGGCTTTCGCTGCGCCGATGCCGCTGGTGCTTTCTACACCTTCCCCAACATCGAGGGCACCGGCATTGACGCGCGAACGATGCAAACGCGGCTGCTGGAAGAGGCGGGCGTTGCCACGATTGCCGGAACGAGCTTCGGTGTGAATGGCGACGGATACTTGCGATTTAGCTATGCGAACTCGATGGAAAATATCGAAGCAGCGATTGAGCGGATCAGAAAGCTACTCGTCTAGAAATTTCCACGTCTCCGCACCGTCGAACCGCCTGACCGGAATATCGCTCATTTCCGCTGGGTCAATCAGGCGGCCATTGACCGCCATCGTCTCAGTATCGGGAGAGAGACCGATCCAATGGGTGGTACAGCCACAGGTGCGGCACGAATGAAAGGCGAGATTTCGGTCATCGTGGCTATAGGCCAACGTCGCATCCGCTGCCCCGACCAATTCGACATTTTTCCTCGGCACATGCGCCCACAGAACGCCAAGCTTTCGGCAAATCGAGCAATTGCAATCGACCAGTTGCTTGGGCGTCGAAGCCACTCGAAAACCAACGGCTCCGCAATGGCAATTGCCCTCAAGCATGGTACCGCTGAATAAAGTACCGACCCTCCGCGACACCATCCGGGGTCGGGAGTTGCTCAAAACCTTCCAACTCGGCATTGGCGACCAGTATTGCGCCATCGGCCAGCACGGTCGGCAATAACGCTGCAATCGCCTTGGCGAGCGGCACGTCATTCTCAGGCACCCCATTGCCCAAGTCGTAATGCGCCAACGCGATACCGTTTCCGACCCGTGCCGCGAGGCGCTCAATCATCGGTTCAGCCTCGCCCTCCAAAAAGAATTCGTCCGGCGGCACGGATGAGGGATGCGCCGCCATCCGCCGGTCGATGACATAGACATCCCGCTCCGGTGCGATCTCGCGCAAGTGATGGTAAGTTCGACCATTCCCAAGGCCCAGGTCCAACACCGCACCCGCAGGTGCATTGGCAACGGCCCAACCCAAACAATCACGCTGGGCGGTAAGGCGGCGGATAACGCTATCTAATCTGCTCATACTTGCTTCCTATGAGGCGCGACACCCGCTATCAAGGCCAGAATGATCTGGACTGTCCCAAATATCCTCACGATTCTGCGGGTGATTGCCGCGCCGTTTGTGGCTTTATCCTTCGCGGTGTTCGAACGGCCCTTCGCAGACTGGTTTGCGTTTTGCCTGTTCACGGGTGCGGCGTTCACCGATTTTATCGACGGCTGGTATGCGCGCAAATTCAATGCTTCGAGCGCGTTTGGCAAAATGCTCGATCCGATTGCTGATAAAGCGATGGTGATTATCGCGCTCTTTTCTCTGGCGGTCCTCTATGGCGTGAATTGGTGGTTCGCAATTCCTGCCACGGTTATCTTGCTGCGCGAAGTGCTGGTCTCCGGCCTGCGCGAATACCTTGGAAACATCAAACTGGATGTGACCAAGCTGGCGAAGTGGAAAACAACGGCACAGATGGCGGCCATCGGTGGGCTGTTTCTGGCGGCAGGTTGGAACACCTATTTCGATATCGCGGATGTGAAATCAGCGGGTGATCTGGCCACGCGCAAGATGAAGATCGCTCGGGTCGGTGGCGGCTACGTCTTCTATCTGTCGATGGGCCTCCTTTGGATCGCGGCGGCGTTGACCCTCGTCACCGGCTTGGATTATTTCCGTAAGGGCATGCGGTATATCCGCGAAGACGATGGAGTGACGTCATGATCGGACCCCTGCTTGGTGCCATCGTGCTGATCGCCGTTGTCGTTTTCTATAATCGACGTCGCGGCATCGGCGCGGGCGGCGGTCAACCAAAAGCCATCAAACGAAATTGTCAGTGGGTCGCGACCGGGGACCCAGATCGACGACTGCGCGAATATCGTTGCGAAACCTGCGGTGTGACGGGGTATTCCTCGACAGGAAACCCACCAATCGAGTGCAAGCAAGCCCTGAAGTAAAGGCTCTCAGCCACGCCAAAAGCCTCCCGTCCTGAAAAGAACGCGAGCGCACATTCAAATTGTTCTCAAGGCGATCCGGTGGACGCTCGACCCCCGGCGCAATCCATTGCGGCGTCGCGGAAAGTGTGCGGCGCTCAAGCGTCGGAGCAATCCCGAGCGCCGTGTCCGACACATCGCCATCGGTATGGCGCAACAACCGCCGCCCAAAACGCGGCAGGTCTTGTAGCACCCCGCGCAACGCTTTCATCCGATGCAAGAGAGTAGCGGTCGAAGGAACCTCATCGGTTCGTTCCGCTTTATCCAAAGGCGCAAGCGAAGAAGACGAGCCTTGGGCAACAACCCACCGATCGCCCGCCTGCGAATGCGCGGATACGCGCACCAAACACTGCGCGGCAAATTCA
>CAZXMX010000326.1:0-3034 GCA_964641645.1 uncultured Neomegalonema sp. | reverse complement strand
TGAAACAAGGATCCGACGGATTGGTCGTGTCCAATACTTCCAAGGGAACGTTGTCTCTCGTCGTGATTGGCGCGGATGGGAATCCTGCGGGCAAACCGGAGGAGATTGCGTCTGTCGGAATTATCGATGATTTTTGGGTCCGGGAAGACGGGTCGATTCTCTTCACGACGCACACGGAATCGCTCAAGTCGCTATCTACCGACGGCGAAGTGACTGACATTCTGTCTGAAGGTTGTGGTGGTTGCACGGCGGTTGCACCCTTTCCGCTGAACCAGTCGTCCGATTTCGTCGTCATCAATGATGGTAATCTGTACTTTGGCAAGAAAGATCCTGCTGAGGTTCTGCTCGTGACGATCAACTGACAGCGCACACAGATGTTTAGGGCCAAGTCATATTTCCGTCCCTGTCATTGCCGATCACAAACCCACTTATGACTTGAGCGGGCTCCCTTTACCGGCATCGCTGACGGCTTTCCAAAATTCGCGCAGAACCGACCGCGCGCCAACGGGACTGCCATCATACATGCCTTGCGCTGCGACCACTGCATTCATCGCGCCAGCAGATGTGCCACTGATGGATTGAATCCAGAGTCGATCGTCCTCGAACAACTTGTCCAGTACGCCCCAAGTAAAGGCACCATGCGCGCCGCCACCCTGAAGGGCTAAATTTATGGTTTTCTCAATGCTTGGGCGCTTAGGCATCCCATGTCTCCGTCGTATTGGTGAGTAGCCCATCTTTGGCAGGCGGCGTGGTTGTTATCCTGCGGACTGGATACACGCTAGATTTCATCACTCAAATGTCAGAAGCGTTTTCACGCGAGCGCCATTTGATTCAAACGACGGCTCGCTGAGCTCTGGGCATTTATTTCTCTGCTTTGGCCTTGCTAACGACAGAAGCGGCCACGCCAGTAACTGCAGCTTGCTCAATGGATGCGGCAGAGCCTTCGCTTTCATCATCGACAACGACGCGGACTCGAGGCCGTGCGAACGGAATACCATTCGCTTCGAACGCATCTTGCATCGCTTGGAAGGCGTAGCGCCGGATTGTGAATTGAGTCCCCGGTTTGGCCATGAACTTGGTTGAAATGACGAAGCCATAATCGTCAACATCAACCGCACCCTGTGCTTTGAAAGGCTGTAAGAAGTTGTCTTTGATCGCCTCGATTTCCATCATCTCGCGCCCGACTTGTTTCAACAGCTTCCGCACCATGTTCAAATCCGTCTCAAACGGGACGCGCACGCGGAGCTTCATGATTGCCCAATCGCGGCTGTAGTTCTCGATCACATCAATCGAGCCAAAAGGGACCGTATTCAGTGCGCCGCGATGATGGCGAAGCTTCATCGAGCGTACAGAGATTTGCTCAACTGTGCCTTTTGCGGCTCCGATATCAATGTACTCGCCGAGCCTGAATGCATCTTCCAATAAGAAGAAAAATCCCGTGACTATGTCCTTCACTAAAGTTTGCGAACCAAAGCCGATTGCCAATCCGACAACTCCGGCCCCGGCCAATAATGGACCTGTCTCAATCCCAAGTGCGGACAAAGTTACTAAGACGACGAGCATCGACAGGATGATCAACGCCGCTCTGCGGAGCAATGGTAATAGAGTGCGGGTCCGGCTTTTCCCGGGGCCGCCTGTTTCGCCTTCCATATCTGCGCTCAACCCATGTTCGGCTGCATAAGCGGCATCTTCATGCGCGATCTTTTCATCGAGGAAAACGCGAACCACCTGCCAAATCGCATAGGAAACAGAGACGATGGCTGCAATCTGGATAAGAGCATTGAAAATCCGAGACTGGATTCCGCCATCACTTGAGACATTAAAATCAACGCGCCAAGCAACTGCGAGCGACACGATCACCAAAAGGAACAGCGCGATGCGCGCAATTCTCGCGGTGATAGACAGGTTGGTCTGGGATGTTCCATCCAATGCGGAGACCGCGCGGGCTAGGGCGGATTCGCCAATCGGCGTTAGGATTACCAGCATGATGGTGAAGACAGCAGCTCCGTAGAGAGGCAATCCACCAAGGAAAACACTCACGAGCAAACCGGTGAATAACAACGGAGAGATAACCATCGCGCAAGTTGGCCACATCTGCGCTGCGATCCGTCGTAGTGATGAAGGCTCCGTTCCTCCGGCGAGGATATCGCCCGCTATTGCGTGACGCGAAATGCCAATCGTGACGGTCAGAAGAATGGTCGTAATCACCCCGACGAGAATCAACAGCAAGTCATGAACATGCCCGCCGATTCCAATGGCGGCAAAGGACGCGCAGCTAAAGAAACCAAAAGCACCAAATCCGACGGTAGCGAGAATTGCATTATGAAAACGGTGCGAATCTGTATCGTTCATTGCTGGAATGCGATTTTTTGAATCGTTTGGGCAAAACAATGCCCGGCTGCCTCCTGCAATCAACGAGACAATCAATGTTGCAGCGAGGAAGAAAAAGAACAGCGTTCTGTCACGACCATCTGTCGGAGCAAAGATAAAGAATATCGCTGTGGCAACGAGCGCCAGAATAATAGCGCCTAATCCTTCGATCAAAATTTGACCGACAAGGTGGCTCGCGCGCGATACTGGATGTCTTTCCTTTACCCACACCCGTCTTAAATGACGGGGCACCATAATCGAGGCGAACAAGCCTGCCGCAATGGAGATCAGAAAAGCGATTGCGAACTGTGCAAAACCGTCACCATCGCGTTTGCTGGTCATCTTTTCCCACCAACGCCCCGGCAAAGCAGGAAGCTGATCATAAGCACCGAATACCTTTCCTGCTTCGGTTTTTACGCGCGAAAATCCCTGTTGAAACCGCCAAGCTGCCTGAGCCGGGTTAAACGCCTTCTCTGGCTTAACTTCTTTATCATCCAGACGTTCGATCAAGAGTTGTCGAACTTCGGCATCAGTGAGGGCCGAAATATCTTCGGCCATTGCGGAAGGCACCAAGCCTACGAGTAGCCATAGAAGGCCAATAAAAATCAGAATTCGTTTCATATGCCCGCATCTTTCACATGCCTTTGGAGCCGAATTTACATAC
>CAZXMX010000325.1:0-3040 GCA_964641645.1 uncultured Neomegalonema sp. | reverse complement strand
AATGGCCGACGGTGAAAGCAAACCTCACATGGCAATTAGAAAAACCACGGTGAGAAAAGAGGTTCACCATTCGCCCCGAACGCTCTACTCCTGACGCATGACCACACCCGCTCCCATCCGCCAACTGCCCGAAGGCGTCGTCAACCGCATTGCGGCGGGCGAGGTTATCGAGCGCCCGGCGGCGGTGGTCAAAGAGCTGGTTGAAAATTCCCTTGATGCCGGGGCCGCGCGCATTGATGTCATCACCCGCGATGGGGGGCGCACGCTCATTCGGATTACCGATGATGGGCATGGCATGAGCGCCGAGGACCTGCCGCTCGCCCTCACCCGTCACGCGACGTCCAAGACCGATGGTGCGGATTTGCTCGCGATCCATTCGTTCGGCTTTCGCGGCGAGGCTTTGCCCTCCATCGGTTCGGTCGCGCGTCTCTCGATCACCTCGCGGCTCAGCGAAGGCGACGCACATCTGCTGCGGTGTAATGCCGGAGACCTCAGCCCTGTGGAACCTGCGGGCCACCCACCCGGCACGACGGTCGAAGTCCGCGATCTCTTTTTCGCGACCCCAGCGCGGCTCAAATTCCTCAAATCCGAGCGCGCCGAAACCACTGCGATTGCCGATGTCGTGCGCCGCCTCGCGATGGCGCATCCGCAAGTCGGGTTTGCCTTCACGGATGGTGAGCGCAGCGTGTTCAAAGCCCGCGCCGAAACCGGCGACCTGTTCGATGCCCGCCGCGCGCGGCTGGTTGCCGTCATGGGCAAAGACTTTGCCGAGAGCGCCCTGACCATCGACGCCGAACGCGAAGGCTTGCACCTGACCGGCTATGCGTCCGCGCCCACCGATCACCGCGCCACCGGCCAAGCGCAGCATCTCTTCGTCAACGGACGCCCCGTGCGAGACAAGCTGCTCGTGGGTGCCGCGCGCGGCGCCTATGCCGACGTGTTCCCGCGCGGGCGTCACCCCGCCCTTGTGTTGTTCCTCGATCTCGACACGCACCGCGTGGACGTCAATGTGCATCCGGCGAAAACCGAAGTGCGGTTCCGCGATGCCAGTGCCGTGCGCGGTTTGATCGTCGGAGCCTTGCGCCAAGCCCTCGCCGAATCCGGTCACCGCGCCCCGGCACTCGGACAGATCGGACAACTCGGCAGCGCGCCGCCAAGCCCTGCGATGTCCTCGCCATCTGGCGGAGGGTCACCCTACAGCTACCGCCCACCGCCACCAATCTCGCGCAGCCTCGCCGAAGCCGGGACGTCGTTTCAACGCCCTCAACATGAAATGCCCGTCGAGGGCTGGGCAGCCCCAGAAACCGCATCAGACCAAGCGACGACGCCAACTGAAACAGAAGACGCCGCGCTCGATCATCCCCTCGGCATCGCGCGGGCGCAAATTCACGAGACCTATATCGTCGCCCAAAATCGCGACGGCATGATCCTTGTCGATCAGCACGCTGCCCATGAGCGCCTCGTTTACGAGCGCATGAAAAACGCCCTCGCCGCATCGGGTGTCGCCCGCCAAGCCTTGCTCATCCCGGAGATCGTCGAATTGCCTCCCGGCGCTGCCGATGCGCTGCTGGCCGAGACGGAAACGCTGGAGAAGTTCGGATTGGTCATTGAAAGCTTCGGTCCCGATACGATCTCGGTCCGCGAAACCCCGGCCATGCTCGGCACGCTCGACGCTGCTAGCCTGATCCGCGATCTCGCTGAAGCCCCGGAGAGTCTGGGCGACGCCCACGCGCTCGATATCAAACTCCGCCATGTCTGCGCGACCATGGCCTGCCACGGATCGGTTCGCGCGGGTCGGCGTCTCAATCACACCGAGATGAACGCCCTGCTCCGCGAGATGGAAGAAACGCCGAATTCAGGCACCTGCAATCACGGCAGACCGACCTCGGTGGCGCTGTCTCTGGCAGAGGTTGAACGCCTGTTCGCACGGCGTTGAACTAACTGTGATATTCTTTTTGAGTTCTAATTATTTTCACTATATGTACTTATAGTGTCCAAAATTATCCACAGCACTCGCCTTATAAGGTGCTGAAATCCCTCTTTGTTCCGCGACCTTTTGGCACGCGGCTATCACAAGACGACCGATCGATCCGCGATTAAACCAGCCGCGATTTGAGCGAACAGCAAAACGCCAACGGGTTCTCGAAAAACGCCTTCGGTATGATCCGGTATCGCTTAAGCGCGTCTTCGACCGTCCGCCAACCCGCGCGATCCGCAATATCAAAAGCCGCCAAGCCTTTTTCGACCCGTTCCGACTTACTGGAAAAATCGGAAAAGAGCAGATGCTGCGCGAAACCAAAATACCGAAAGCGAATAGAGGGCCGCATCGCAATCCACTTTGCGACCGGCCAGTCGAGCGCCGCCACCGCCGCATCAACGCTCGGCCCGACGACGTTCTCCTGTTCCCAAACGAAAAACGCTCGGAACAAGGCTCGCTTCTCCTCCATCGAGAGAGGCACACCCCGCTGCCGCGCGTCATGACAACGCAGTAAGTGCGGCAGCAAATCGGACGAAACGAGCGGCGCTGCCTTTTCCCCATGGATCGCGGTCAGATGATAGGTCGCGTAGGTTTCCACACAGACCCGGCGATTGATCTCGCGAAACGCCTCCGCAAAGTCTTCCAACATCTGATACTTTGCGCGCCGCTTTGTCGGGTTCGCGAAGAATTGCAGCGCCAACAATCGCCCGGCCAAAAGCCCCGTCCTCAAATATCCCCTCGCCCACAAGGCTCCGTGCGCCGCCAACAGCGTAAAGGCGTGGTTGCCGCGCGAGTGACGATAAAGATGATGATAGACGGCGGCGCGCTGAATCAAATCACCGGGTCGTCCGGCAAGCGCCGTCGCTTCTTGTCTCAGTCGATTGTGGTCGTCACACAACGTGCTCATCATCCCCTCCTCTCAGCCAACTGCTGGGCGTTGCTTGCCAAAACCAATGCTGAGCGAGGGCGTGGGCCTTACCGCCCCGGTGATCCGCTTCAGGCATGGTTCCAGCGCAGGCTCCCGAAAGACAAAGCCCGCATTCAACAACTTTTTCGGCATGA
>CAZXMX010000324.1:0-3042 GCA_964641645.1 uncultured Neomegalonema sp. | reverse complement strand
GCGCGGATGATCTTGTCGTATCCGGTGCAGCGGCAAAGGTTACCGGCCAGCCAATAGCGGACTTCGGTTTCTGTCGGGTTTGGGTTTTCCTTCAGCAGCGCTTCGGCGGCGACGAGAATACCCGGCGTACAGATTCCGCATTGCAGGGCGGCGTGTTCTAGGAACTTTGTTTGAAGGGTGTGGAGTTCTTCACCTTTGGCCATGCCCTCGATTGTGCCGATCTCACGGCCTTGGGCTTCTGCGCCTAAAACGAGACAAGAGCAAACGAGGCGTCCATCGACCGTGACAGAACACGCGCCGCAATCGCCGGAGCCGCAGCCTTCTTTGGTGCCGGTCAGGCCAAGGCGGTCGCGGAGGACATCCATCAAGCTTTCATCAGGTTCACAAAGAAACTCGACGGGATCGCCATTGACGGTGGTGGAGATTTGTAACTGGCTCATGCGGCAACTCCTGCTGCGCGGTCGTAAGCGATTTTGGCGGCGCGTTTGGCGAGGACGCCTGCAACATCCGTTCGGAACTCGATGGTGCCGCGTTTGTCGTCGATGGGCTTGCAAGCCGCCGAGCAAGCGGTTGCGAGGGCGTCGAGTGCGCCGTCGTCGAGCTTGGTGCCGATGATGGCTTTGGCCGCGTCAGCGACGACTTGGACGGTGATCGCGACAGCGCCGAGTGCGACCTTGGCGTCTGAAATCGTCCCGTCATCGGCGAGCGTGAGGCTGACGCCGCATCCGACGACAGCGATGTCCATTTCCGTGCGCGGAATGAACCTTAGATATGCATCAGATGAACGAGCCGCTCGAGCGGGCAAGAAGATCGAGTCGACGACCTCACCTTTTTGGAGTGCGTTCTTTTGCACGCCAGAAGGAACATCTTCGACGGCAACATCGCGGGTGCCGTTTGGTCCAACAATGCGCGCAGTTGCATTGGCGGCGACCATCGCTGGAACGGTATCTGCCGCCGGAGAGGAGGTGCAGAGGTTTCCGGCGAGACTCGCTCGGCCCATGACCTGCGTGGAGCCAACCAAATGCGCCGCTTCACAGATACCGGGCCATGCTGCGGTCAGGGCGTCGTTGTCCAGCATCTCCGCCGCTGGAACCGCGCCGCCAATGCGAAAGCCTCCATCTTCTGGCGTGATGGCGGTCATGCTGGGAATGCGTTTCAAGTCAACGATGAGGTCAGGCTGTACACGTCCCGTCTTGAGTTGAACGAGCAAGTCGGTCCCGCCCGCAAGGGGGCGGGCCTCTCCGGGTTCCTGTGCCATGAGGTCAATGGCGGCTTCGACCGTTTCCGGGGCTTCAAATCGCATGGCGACATTCTTCTCAGTTGTTGCGCTCTTCGGCTGATACTGCGCCATATAGAGGCCGATTGGTCAATCTCATTCTTGTTGCCGTTGGAGGGCATTCATGAAGGTCGAGTATTTCTACTCTGCGCACTCCGCATTTGCGTATCTTGGATCAGCAACCTTCATGCGGATCGCAAGAGACGCCGGGGCGGAAATTATCCACAGACCAATGGATTTGCGGAAGGTTGTCGCGGCCGCGAAGGGGCCGGAGTTCACCGCCTATAGCGACGCACATATGGCCTATTTCTTCGGTGTGGAGATTGATCGCTGGGCTGCGGAGCGGGGTGTGCCGGTTATGGGGCACAACCCGACACATCATGCGAATGATTTAACGCTTTCAAACTGTTTGCTGATTGCGGCTTCCGAGCAAGGCGAGCAGGTCGATCCTCTCGCTCACGCGATTTTAGAAGCGCATTGGCGCGATGATGCTGACTTCGATGATGAGGACACCCTCGCGGGGCTGTGTCGGTCGGTAGACATGATGCCTGAACCGCTGTTGGCAGCGGCTCGATCACCTGACGTTCAGGCGATCTACGAGCGGAACACGACGGAGGCGATAGAACGCTCCGTCTTCGGAGCGCCGACCTACTTTGTCGATGGCGAGATGTTCTACGGGCAAGATCGGCTCGAATTTGTCGAGCGGGCGCTATTGCGCTCGTGACCCGATGACCCGCGTGCATTCGTCGAGAATTTCTTCGAGCGTTTGGCTCAGATCAACCTTGGTGGCGAATTCATCGTCGCCAAGGGGTTCTAGGGTCGCGATTTGGCTGTCGAGCAGTCCAGTTGGCATATAATGACCTGTCCGCGCTGCCATTCGTTCGGCGATGAGTTCTTTTGGGCCGTCAAGATGTAGAAAGAGGATGGGTTCCCCCGCCGCCGTCGTCAGAGCGTCGCGATAGCTGCGTTTTAGCGCGGAACACGCTCCGAAAACCCGGCCATCTATCGCGGCGGCCTCAAACAGGGCTTTTCCTAAGATTGTCAGCCAAGGCCAACGATCGTCGTCTGTCAGCGGCGTGCCAGAGCGCATCTTCTCGACATTGGCAGTTGGATGAAAATCGTCGCCATCCAAGAACGGAACGCCCTCTCGCCCGCCCATCGCCGCGCCGACGCTGGATTTGCCGCATCCCGATACGCCCATGATGATGACAATTCTCGCGGGTTGCTCACTCAGTGATGGCAAGACGGCGTTCCTCTTCGTATGTATCGTTGCGAAAGCGTGTCTGACACAAGAGGCACAGAAAAAGCGAGAGGGATCACATGACGGGGCAGGCCGATATCGCGATCATCGGAGTCGGAGTGATGGGGTCGAACCTCGCTCTTAACATGGCGGAGCAGGGCGCGACGATTGCGCTTTACGATCTGGATGCGGCCAAAGTGAAAGCCTTGGCGGAGGAGAATTTTCCCGGAAAGTTGATTCCCTGCGCTTCCTTGGAGGAATTGGTCGGGGCGGTACGCGCGCCTCGTCCCTTCGTGATGCTCGCCCCGGCAGGAGAAACAGTCGATACTTTGATCGAAACCATGACCCCGCTGATTGACGCTGGGGATATTTTGATCGACGCCGGGAACTCTAACTTTCGCGATACCCAGCGCCGAACGGCTGAAGTTGAGGCGCGCGACGTTGGCTTTCTCGGAATTGGGG
This sequence comes from uncultured Neomegalonema sp., assembly GCA_964641645.1. Taxonomy (GTDB): domain Bacteria; phylum Pseudomonadota; class Alphaproteobacteria; order Rhodobacterales; family Rhodobacteraceae; genus JAHDDY01. The sequence goes on along the minus strand of CAZXMX010000324.1, from coordinate 64 downwards.
TTTCGGGGGGTGCCGAAGGCGCGCGGCGCGGCCCTGCGATGATGGCGGGCGGTTCGCGCGGCGT
>CAZXMX010000323.1:0-3052 GCA_964641645.1 uncultured Neomegalonema sp. | reverse complement strand
AGTGCATAATCTGGCTGAGGAACAATTGCGTCCGCTCGTTTTGTGGGTTCGAGAAGAACGGCTCCGGCTCGTTCTGCTCAACGATCTGGCCTTCATCCATGAAGATCACGCGGTTCGCGACCTGACGCGCAAAGCCCATCTCGTGCGTCACGCACAGCATGGTCATGCCCTCTTCCGCGAGGCCGATCATTGTATCGAGAACCTCTTTAATCATCTCCGGGTCGAGCGCCGAAGTCGGCTCATCGAACAGCATGATTTTCGGGTTCATGCACAGCGAGCGCGCAATCGCGACGCGCTGTTGCTGACCACCTGAAAGCTGGCCCGGATACTTGTGCGCTTGCTCAGGAATTTTCACGCGCTCTAGGAAGTGCATCGCAGTTTCCTCGGCTTGCTTTTTTGGCATCTTGCGAACCCAGATCGGCGCGAGGGTACAGTTTTCCATAATCGTCAGGTGCGGGAACAGATTGAAGTGCTGAAAGCACATGCCAACCTCACGGCGGATCTCGTCGATCTTTTTCAGATCGCCGGTCAGCTCGATCCCGTCCACGACGATCTTGCCCTGCTGGTGTTCTTCCAGCCGGTTGATGCAGCGGATCAGCGTCGATTTCCCCGACCCTGAAGGGCCACAGATCACGATGCGCTCGCCGTCGTTCACGGTCAGATTGATGTCACGCAGAACATGGAACGTGCCGTACCACTTGTTCATATTCTCGATATGGATGGCCACATCGTCGGACACTTGCATCTTTGAGCGATCAATCTCGCGATCAACCATTTCAACATTCGTCATGTGTCAGTTCCTTATCAAACGTGGCCGTTTTTAACGAGAATGGGGTCATCGGGCGTGACCGCGCCGGAGCCTGCGCTCCATAAACATCGAATAGCGAGACATGCCGAAACAGAAGACCCAGAAGATCGCGGCACAGACCAGATAGCCTGTCGGGTTCGTCACCGGCGACGACCAACTAGAATCGGCGAAGGTTTGTTGGATGACTCCGAGCAAGTCGAACAACCCAACGATCAAAACCAACACCGTGTCTTTGAACAATCCGATGAACGTGTTCACGATACCTGGGATCACGAGGGTCAACGCCTGAGGCATCACGATGAGACGCATCTTCTGCGCATAGCCCAGACCAAGCGAGTCGGCGCCTTCGTACTGACCCTTCGGAATGGCTTGCAACCCACCGCGCACGACCTCAGCCATGTAAGCGGACGCGAAAAGCGCAACACCGATCAGGGCGCGCAGGAGTTTGTTAAACTCGGTCCCTTCCGGCAGGAACAGCGGCAACATCACCGAGGACATGAAGAGGACGGTAATCAGCGGGATACCGCGCCAGAACTCGATGAAGACGGTCGACAGAATACGAACCGCAGGCAACTGCGACCGGCGGCCCAGCGCCAGCAAGATGCCAAGCGGTAACGAGACAACAATCCCGGCAACCGCCACGACCAGCGTCATCAGCAAACCGCCCCAAAGGTTGGTTTCGACCTCGGGCAAGTCCCAAACGTTACGCGGGATTTCCAGTGGTACGACACCTTCAGCGGGCGTTCCGTGATGGGCATGCGCGGCCAGATGCTCAGGTGACAAGAATTTATCGACATCGCCAGCGGCGGCCAACTCGATCAGATCGACAAACCAATGACCGCCAAGAAACGCGACGACCGCGACGATCAGTGCCGTCAAGAAGACGAGCTTGCCGGTGCCGCGACCGAAGTTTCCAATCGCGCTATGCCATTCAGGGCGATTGCTGCCAAGACAAGCCATCAACAGGAAACCAAGCGCACCGATGACCAGCAGAGCAAAAATCAACCACCCGACCGGCAGAAACATCGACTCGGCACCGCCCGTATAAGCGCCGACGATCATCATCAAAACCGGAACAGCCAACACGAGACGAAGCAGCGTGTTGATCGTGCGCCCGGAAACCAACAAGTAGACCAATCCGATCGCGCCCAATCCGGCGAGCATCTTGCCGAGGAGTTCGACAGGGATCGGCAGTCGAATAACGGAACCGGTTCCCGTGCGGGCTAAGCCATCCTCTGTGAACCCAAAGCCCGTTGTCGGCTCGAACAAGCTGGAAAGCGCATAGACCACGGCTCCGAGAACAATGATCGACAAGAGCATTGCGCTCACCGAATTATCGCCGAGTAGCCCACCAATCAGCCACAAGATCAGACCAAACCCGGCAATATACGCCAGCGCCTTCCAAAACCCGACGCCGCCTTCCGCATCGCCGCCCGTCAATAGAACATAGGCAACAACGGGGAACACGGTCAGCATCAGGATCGCGACCGTCTTACGCGCAACCGGTCTCGCGAGAAGGACATACAGCGCACCCACGGCGCACAGGATCCAAGCCCCAATCGGCGTTCGATCAAAGTATTGCCCCAGCGGCGACGCCATCTCGGGATTGTAAACATCATTCAGCAAAGAAACGCCGTCGTTTGCGATGGGCTTAACCGACCACCAGAACAGCACCAGCCCAGCGGCAATCATCACCGCGCCCCAAAGCCAGCGCTTCGATACCGCATCCGAAACCAGCCAAGCGACACCGACGGAACCGATCAGGAAAACAAGATCGGGACGCCACAGTTCAGAGGCGGGATAACGCCCGTAGCTAAAGACTTTCCACTTCGCATCGACATACGGCCAACAAGCGCCAAACCAATCGGCGTCATGCGGGCCCGGTGGATTTTGGTTCACCGTCAAACAGGCAACCCGTTTGACCCCATCGGGATCAGACCAAACCGCCTCAAGGATCGAAAAACTAATCAGCTTCCACGTGACGTTGATGCCGAAATACAGAACGCCAAGCGTCACGAACAACATCAGCAGGGACGAGATCGCTGCACCGACGCTCGAAAAATCTGAAATCGAGTTCAGGATGTTCTGGCGCAGCCAACCTTGCCAACCCACTTGCGAGGCAGGCGGCGGCAGCAGCGGGGCATCTTGCGTTCGGACATATCCGATTTGAGAATCATTCATGTCAGCCCCCTATCGCTCGACCAGCATCATGCGGTCGTTAAACCAGTTCATGAATGCCGCCGT
>CAZXMX010000322.1:0-3060 GCA_964641645.1 uncultured Neomegalonema sp. | reverse complement strand
TTCACACCGTTGTCGAAGCGGACTTACGGGCGCGGCTAGAGCGGCGCTGTCATGAGATTGGCGTGATTGCGGTCCCGTTTCTTGATCCATTACTATCTACCCTTACGGCCTTCTTCGGAAAGACGGCGGCGATGCGCCCTGGCGCTCAACATGCTGTCGATGAGCGATATTATAAGCGTGTGGCGGCCCTCGATTTTGCGCTCGCGTATGATGATGGCCATTTAGCCGAACGCTTGCGGGAAGCCGACGCTGTATTGATTGGTGTCAGTCGAACATCGAAGACTCCTACCTGTGTCTATCTGGCGGTGCGCGGTATAAAAGCAGCGAATGTTCCTTTGATACCGGGAAGTGAACCTCCACAAGCACTTCTGGCGTTGCAAAACGATGGACCGTTGGTTGTCGGTCTGACGGCAAAACCATCTCGTCTCGCTCAAATTCGCCAAAACAGAATTGAAGCCCTGAGCCACGATCGTAAAACAGATTATGCTGATCTTGAAGCGATCAAACGCGAGGTGATCGAAGCCCGCCAACTGATGGAGCGATTGGCTTGTCCTATTATTGATGTCACTCGAAGGTCTATCGAGGAAACATCGGCGGCGATCCTGCAATTGGTCGAAGCCCGGCGAGAGGGGCAGGGCGCTTGATGCTGACACTTGCTTCTGCCAGTGAAACACGCGCAAAGATGCTCCGCGATGTTGGATTGAAGATCGAGGCTGTTGCGTCGAAAGTCGATGAAGACGCGGTCAAAGTAAAATTTCGTCAAGCCGGGCGGTCTGCTGACGATCTTGCGGATGCGTTGGCCGAGGCGAAAGCTCTCGCGATTGACCGTCCGGGATTGGTACTCGGCGCTGATCAGGTCCTGTCGTTTGGGGGCGAGACGTTCGATAAAGCGCGCGACCTTGATGAAGCACGAAACCAACTCATGCGGCTTCGTGGAAAACAGCACACCTTGCTGAGTGCGGCGGTCATCGCGGAAAATGGCATCGTAATTTGGCGACGGATTGGGCGTGTGACATTGACGATGCGCGATTTTTCCGACGCTTTTCTCGATCAATATTTGCGACAAGAGGGTGGCACTGTTTTAGAGACGGTTGGTGGCTATCGGATCGAGGCCCATGGCGCTCAGTTGTTTAGCGGGATCTCCGGCGATTATTTTTCGATACTCGGTTTGCCGCTATTGGATGTGTTGGATTTCCTGCGCTCGCGAGAGGTACTGTTAGGATGAGTGACCACGGCGTTCCCCCGCTCGCGTTTGTGGCGGGTTGGCCCATCGGGCATACGCGCTCGCCTGCTTTGCACGGCCATTGGCTGAAACGATATGGGATTGCAGGGCAGTATCTGCCTCTTCCCATCGCGCCAGAGGATTTTGAAGCGGCCCTTCGGACGCTCGGAAAATGTGGATTTGTTGGTGGTAATGTTACGATCCCGCATAAACTGGCGGCATATCGCACAGCGGATGAAGCGACTGACCGCGCCCGTCGATTGGGTGCTGCTAACACGATTACTTATGATCCAGAACGCGGCATTATTGCCGACAACACGGATGGTTTTGGCTTTCTTGAAAACCTGCGGGCCGCGCGACCAGATTGGTCTGGGAAAGAAGGCCCTGCAACGATCATTGGAGCGGGGGGGGCATCGAGAGCAATTGTTGCCGCCTTGATCGACGCCGGTGTTCCTGAACTTCGCCTTAGCAATCGAACCAAGTCAAAAGCGGAAGCAATTGCAGAAGAATTGGGTGGCCCGATCACCGTCGTTGACTGGGCAGACGCCGAGTTATCCGTCGACGGCGCAAAACTAATCGTCAATACGACAAGCATGGGAATGCAAGGCGGCCCGCCATTGTCTTTGACACTTGATAAAATCAGCGATGGAACCCTCGTGACCGATGCCGTCTATGTGCCGCTCGACACGCCGTTTCTCCAACTCGCGAAATCCAAGGGAGCGCAGACTGTGGATGGCCTCGGCATGTTGCTGCACCAAGCCCGGCCCGGTTTTGCCGCATGGTTCGGGTACGAACCAGAAGTCGATGATGCGCTTCGCGCAGCCGTCTTAGACGCATGATAATCGTCGGCCTGACCGGTTCGATTGGGATGGGTAAATCGACCACGGCGCAAATGTTCAAGGATCGTGGCGTTCCTGTCTACGATGCCGATGCCGCGGTTCACGCACTTTACGCGAAGGGTGGTGCTGCGGTTGAACCAATCTCAAAGCTGGCTGACGCGGTGGTGATTGATGGCGCGGTTGATCGTGATGCTTTGCGTGATGCTGTCTTTAAGGACGACACGCTCCTACCCAAAATTGAATCGATGGTTCATCCCCTGCTTTCGGAAAGTCGGAAGACGTTCTTTTCTGAAAACCGAAAAGCACCGATTGTCCTGCTAGACATCCCGCTTCTTTTTGAAACGGGTGGCGATAAAAGTGTTCATAAAATTGTCGTCGTCACCGCGCCGCCAGACGTGCAACGTGACCGGGTGCTTGCAAGATCTGATATGAACGAGGAGAGATTCAACGCGATCCTCGCAAAGCAAATGCCGGATGAGGATAAACGAGAGCGCGCGGATTTTGTAATCAACACGAATGAAGGTTTAGACGCGGCGGGGATGGCTGTGGATGTTATTCTCGAAGTCCTACGCGCGGAGGCAAATAAATGACTGATATTCGCGAACTGGTGATGGACACGGAAACCACCGGCCTTGAACCCGGCGAGCATCGCATCGTCGAAATCGGCGTTGTTGAAATGCTCAACCACGTACCGACGGGCCGCACTTACCACCAGTATATCAATCCTCGGCGCTCCATGCCGTCCGAAGCAGAAGCAATTCACGGGATCAGCGAAGCGTTTCTGGCCGATAAGCCGATATTCGAAGACATTGGCCAAGCCTTCATGGACTTCATCGGAAACGGTACATTGGTTATTCACAATGCCAAGTTTGACGTGAAGTTCTTGAATTTTGAACTGGGCCGTTTGAACAAAGCGCCGATTCAGATGGATCGTGTCATTGACACGTTAGAGATGGCGCGAAAACGATTTCCGGGCGCTCAGAACAGTCTTGATGGCCT
>CAZXMX010000321.1:0-3081 GCA_964641645.1 uncultured Neomegalonema sp. | reverse complement strand
TCGCAATGCCCTGTCGGGGCGCTACAGGACAATCCGGACAAACCGCAAGTAGGCTTTAGGGAAGATGCGTGCCTGCAATGCGGGATTTGCGTGAATACATGCCCTGAGAATGCTCTGAAACTCGAACCACGCTTTAATCCCGATGAAGCCGCGCGACGTGTTCGCGTTTTGCATGAGGAAGAACCGTTTTGTTGCGTTGAATGCGGGCGGCCTTTTGGTTCGGGCGGGACCGTGAAACGGATCCTAGAGAAACTGGGCGGAAAGCACTGGATGTTCGAGAACCCGGATCGGGCTCGCCTGATTCAGATGTGCGATGATTGCCGAGTTCAGGTCGCCTTCAAAGCGTCAAACGATCCGTTCCAAGGAGGCGAGAAGCCACGCGTTCGAACCACGCAAGACTACCTCGACAAGCGGGGCAACGGTTTCACCGGTAAACCCTCATAGGCTTGAGGCCTCGGTGTTTGGCGAGCCAGAGAAACTGGGTTGTCTTTTTGCAATTGCGAAATACGGTGCGCTTCGTTCTTGAAGTGGAGAGGCGCTAGCATGGCTGCGACGAAGACGAATTCTGGCCGGTTCTTTGAGGACTTTAAGCTGGGAGAAACCCTTGTTCATGCAACGCCGCGCACGGTGACAGAAGGCGACCGCGCCCTTTACACAAGCCTTTATCCCACGCGCTTTGCGCTTCAATCATCGGATCGTTTTGCTCAGATGAGCGGCTTTGATGAAAGTCCGCTCGATGATCTGATCGCGTTTCATATCGCGTTTGGGAAAACAGTTCCCGATGTCTCATTGAATGCGGTTGCCAATCTCGGGTACGCGGATTGCCGCTTTTTGAAACCGATCTTTCCTGGCGATACGGTGCGAACATCGTCTGAAGTCATTGGGTTGAAGGAAAACTCCAATGGAAAGACCGGGATCGTCTATGTCCGGTCAACCGCCCTTGACCAGATGGATGAGCCGATCTTGACCTGGGTTCGATGGGTCATGGTTCACAAGCGCGATTTTGCCGCGTCCGCGCCGGAAACCGTGGTTCCGGCCTTGCCTGACGCTGTCGCTATCGATGAGGTGCCGATTCCAGAAGGGCTTGATTTTAGCCATTACGACTTCGCTCTTGCCGGAGAACCCCACCGATTGGGCGATTATTCGGTTGGCGAAAAGATCGATCATGTCGATGGGGTGACCGTTGAGGAGGCCGATCACCTCTTTGCAACAAGGCTTTGGCAGAACACGGCGAAGGTCCACTTTAACACGCAAGCCCGCGAAGGCGGCCAACGGTTAATCTACGGCGGACATATCATCAGCCTCGCGCGTGCGTTGAGTTTTAACGGCCTTGCGAACGCACAGATGTTTGCTGCGATTAACGCCGGCAGTCATGTCAGCCCATGCTTTGCTGGGGATACTGTTTACGCTTGGTCGGAAGTTCTGGATGCTCAGGCAACCTCGTCCCCGGGGATAGGCGCCATCCGTCTTCGACTTGTTGCGACCAAGGATCGTTGGCCTGAAATGGTTCTGCGGGGGGATGACGGAAAATACGCTTCGGGTGTTCTGCTTGATCTCGATTATTGGGCGCTGATGCCGATCTAACGGTTGATGGCGCGTCGTTCTGCACTGAAAATACAGGGATGAACGGCGACCTTGACCTAAACTGCGACTTCTTATCCGTAAAGTCTCACAGCTTAGTGTTTGCCGCACTGCAGCGTAGCGCGTAATGTCCGCGAGAATCTGAGACTTTGAGAGATGAATAATGTCAAAGAGCGAGCACGGCGCGGCAGTAGACCGAGGAAACCGGCCTCTTTCGCCGCACCTACAGGTCTATAAACCGCAGATTACGTCGGTTTTGTCGATTTTCCACAGGATTACCGGGGTTGGGAACAGCGTTGGCGCCGTTTTGATCGCTTGGTGGTTTATTGCGGCAGCGACTGGCCGTGAGGCATTTTCCTTTATTGATGGGCTGCTCACATCTTGGATTGGCCATCTGGTTCTGATCGGATTTGCCTTCACGCTTTGCTATCACTTGTGCAACGGCGTTCGGCACTTGCTCTGGGATGCGGGCTATGGCTTCGAGATGGAAGAAGCGACGCTCTCAGGTTACATCATGCTGATTGCGGCGGGGCTTCTTGCTATCGGCCTGATTGTGATCGGAGCCACATCATGAGTGCGGGTGCAGATATGCGGACGTCGCGCGCGAAAGTTCGCGGGCTTGGCTCAGCAAAGGCAGGAACTGAGCACTTTATCGCACAGCGAATTTCAGCCGTCGGTCTCTTACTTCTAACGCCATTTTTCATTGTTCCCTTCGTTTCCGCGCTTGGGAAGCCTTGGGAAGAGGTGATTTCGATCTACAAGTCGCCGATGAATGCGATTATCGCTGCAATGTTTCTTTTGGCGGTGTTTCACCACCTCAAGCTCGGTTTGCAAACGGTGATTGAAGACTACGTTCACTCACCAGCATGGCGCACGGGTAGCCTGTTAGCCGTGAAGCTGATCGGCACTTTCCTTGGCTTTGCCGCCGCCTTCTCCGTCGCGATGATCGCGTTTTCGGTCTGATAAGAAGAGAAACGATGTCAACTTACGAATTTATCGACCATGACTACGACGTTGTTGTTGTTGGCGCAGGCGGCGCGGGTTTGCGTGCGACGCTCGGCGCTTCGGAGGCGGGCCTGAGAACAGCCTGCGTCACAAAAGTATTCCCAACCCGCTCGCACACAGTTGCGGCTCAAGGCGGCATTGCGGCGTCTCTCGGTAACATGGGGCCGGATCATTGGCAGTGGCACATGTACGACACCATCAAGGGGTCGGACTGGCTCGGTGATATGGATGCCATGGAGTACCTTTCGCGTGAGGCACCCAAGGCTGTCTACGAGCTAGAGCATTACGGCGTTCCATTCTCGCGCACGGAAAAGGGCGATATTTATCAACGCCCGTTTGGTGGTCACACGACGGAGTTTGGCGAAGGCCCCCCTGTTCAACGGACCTGTGCCGCTGCAGACCGCACCGGACATGCGATCTTGCACACGCTCTATGGTCAATCTGTGAAGAACGACGCCGAGTTCTTCATCGAGTATTTCGCGCTCGATCTGATTA
>CAZXMX010000320.1:0-3087 GCA_964641645.1 uncultured Neomegalonema sp. | reverse complement strand
CAAAACGGGCGTTCGGCGAACTTGCCCGTTCCACCCAGCGCATGATCGAACAGGTCGACAATCGGATCGACGGTCTCGGCAACGGTAAAGCTCGTACCAACCGGCTTGGTCGTGCCGCGCAGCAACGTATAGGCCGTATTGATATCCAGATCGATCAAGTCGGGAACATCCGTGGCAACGCAGCAGCGTGTGAACCAACTCACATTCGTCAGCGTGTCTTGCAACCGCGTGAAATCGTAGAGGTCCCGCAAGGTCGAGGGGCGATAATGGCCGGTATCAATATCCAGCGTCTGAACGGCGGCCCCGCCCGTTCCAAAATAGACCTTGTCTCCACCAACCTCGAAATCATGCTTCGGATCGCGTCCGTGGTAGGTGAAGGACTTGCAGGCCCCGTCGATGATCTCTTCGACCATCGCACGGGGAAAACACAGCCGACCGAGGTCATTTACGACAGCTCCCCGCGCGCAGGCCGCCTCGACCAGAACCGGAGGCGCCTCTCCCATGCCGAGGTCACTCAGCAGAGTCAGGGCCGCATCGTAGATTTTGGCGATCTGAGCGTCGGTCAGGGGGCGATATTGCCCGCCCGTTTGGCCGGGGGCCGCAGGGTTCTCGGGCGTCGCGGCAATGGCCCGCGCAGCCTTACGGGCTGAGCGGCCTCGCCGTTCTTGTCGCTGGGGAGAACTGTCCATATCGCCTTCCGTTGATCGCCCTAGACGTTCAACGGAAAACTGATGGGGAGCAAGTCATTACTCGGCTGGTGTGCTCGGTGAAGTATCGTTGCCGCCGCCAATCGTTGGCGGGGTCAGCGCGTCGAGAACACCTTGTTCGTCGTCCGCGCTGTTCGTAACGCCGGGCAGGGCATCCTCAACCGATATACGGTCCAGCACCGAACCGCCTTGACGATCCGACTGTGCAATCACGTTAAGGACCAGACTGGTCGTCAGGAAACCGACGGCGAGATACCAAGTCACCTTTTGCAAAGCCGTTGCTGCGCCGCGTCCCGTGACCACACCGCCACCGCCGCCGCCCATTCCCAAGGCTCCGCCCTCCGACCGTTGCAGTAGGACGAGCACGATCAAAAAGATCACGAGAGCAAGGTGCAGCAGAAGAATGGCTTGTTCCATAGGGACTTATCCGATTTTCGGCCTCCGCAAAGGGCGCGGAATGCTAGTGTAGGCGCGCGTCCTACCCCAAAGCGCAGGAAATGTCGAATTTTTAGCGCAGGGCCGGTAAAATCCGCCGTTTCGCGCGGATTGTGTTCAAGGTCAGAGCGGCGCACGCCGTCTCAGACCTTTCTTGGCCTTACCTGCTGGGCAGCTGCATAAATTGGGCTTCGACCGTGTAGATTTCGCCGAACGTCGTTCCGATCATGCGAATATTCTCTTCGGCGAGCCCTTGACCTGAGGTGACGAGCATTGGCTGAAACGACCAGCCATTGATGACATGAAATCCTACAAAGGCTGTAAACCCATCGCGTTGAAAGACCATACACAGCGCCTCGGGTGTTCCCATCTTCTCGGTGAGGGCCTGTTGACAGATCGCCTCAGTTGTCGGCGCGAAGCTTGACCCTGGAAATCGGTCCAAAAGCGAGGCCCGAAAGGAGTCGTCTATTTGGGCTCTGGGCGCATTTGGCACTTCTTGAATGGAAATCCGCTGAGCGTCAGGTTGGCTTGGCGGGCCATAGGTACAGACGGCAGCCTCTCCGCGGCGCTTCGCTTCGATCTGATCCGTGCGCGGAAGCCCACCAAGAAACGCCGGGCAGAACCCGCGACTGGGTTTGTGATGCGCGATACCCGTCGTTGCGTCGACGAACCATTGAGATGATTGCGCCTGCGCGGGCAGGGCGAACAGAGCGCTCGCGAGGGTTAGGCCTAGAAGTTTCATGTTTTTCTCCTTCGCGACTATTCTGGGATCACGACGTCAAGGGCGATTTCGGCTAGCACGGGACCATCGTGGGCTCCCGGTACCGTTATTCCAATACGTATTTTGTAGGCGCCAGCCTTTTGGTAACGATGGGATAAAGTGTCTGGGCAAGTGGAAGCGACATCGCCATCTCCCCAATCGACCGCTACGAACTGAAAATCTCGTCCGCGACGCGGATAATCGCAACTCGCGAGCATTTCTCCGATCTGACCGCCAATCCTGACCGTGCCATCATCGGTCATATGGGTGGCGGCCTCAGGCAAGATTTTCGCAGTTGTTCTGATGGTTTCGGTGATAACCAATTCATCGTTTGCGCCGCCAATTGCCGTTCGGCTCACTGTGATTTCGTATTCACCGGGTTCGTCGTAGAGGTGACGAGCCATATTGCCGCAAGAAACGTGGTTGAAATCGTCTGGGACGGAAACGGTGCCATCGCCCCAATCGACACGCTTCATGAACGGTCCAAATGGTTTTGGCATGGTGTATCGGCAGGAACTCAGCCACCCACCGACCTCGCCGCGCAGCGACGCTCGGTATCCGATAACCTCGGTAGAAAGAGTGGCCTTCGCCGCCACGGAATTGGCATTTACTACGCCAGCGGGTGCCAGAACGGCAGCAAAGATCGCGAAGATAACTGATTTCATCTCAATGGCTCCGTTATGCGATTTTAAGTGTGACGCATGACGCGGCTCATTTCTTGGTGAGATGCGAATTTAATTTTGCTGGAACAAAACAGGGCGCAACAAAGCGCTGCGCTCGATAGGCAGGGGTCAAACCCGACTCGCGATTAACTTCAACCCAGCGAGCGTGAAGAACGCCCCGAGGCTAAGCTGAATTCCGCGCCGCGCTCGCAAATACACCGCGAAGACCGACCGGGTTGAGAAGGCGAGGGCGTACCCGCTGTTGATCCCGCACGAGAGGATCGCGGCTCCAACGACCAAAGCGACCGCAACCCAAGCCGGGGCGTCGGCTTGCATGCCGAGCGCAGCAATCGACATCCAGACAAAGGCCGCCTTGGGATTGGTCATGTGGATGGCCAAGCCTTGCATGAAATAGCCGGAAAGCCGCGCTTTTCGCTCTCCCACATCTGAGGTGTCGGGGTTGAACGGTTGCGAGGCCGAACGGAAGGACTTGTACGCCAGCCAAAGCAGATAGAACCCACCG
>CAZXMX010000319.1:0-3097 GCA_964641645.1 uncultured Neomegalonema sp. | reverse complement strand
CTCTCGGTGCTGGAGATTTCATTGAGGGCGTAAAGGCGCAGTTGCGGGTTCCACTGATAATCCCCGCCCAGCGTCAATCGCCAATTATCGCTTTCCTTGAAGTCCTGCTCGAACTCCGCATGGAAGGAACTGCGCGGCAGAAAATCCGGACGCCAATCCGCGCCGATAATCCCGCTATAAACCTCATTGCGATCTCCGCCAGCCCGCCGCGTTTCAACCGCGCGTCCACCGGCGATGACATCGAGCGAAGGGCTCACCGCATAGCGTCCTTTGACCTCGGCCCCAATCCGGCGCTCACCCGTCTCCAAGTCGCGGGTATAAAGCGCATCGGTGTTCACCGAGGCTTGTGGGTTAATCCGATGATCGGTCGTGATCCGCACTTCTTCACGGCCCGCATTCACATAAGAATTCGGCGCATCAAACGCTTCATCGGCCCGTGCGGCTTCAGCGCGAAGGCTATGGTTATCGCCGCGATACTCATAAGACGCCCGCGCGCCCTCGCCCCGCTCGCCAAGACGGTTTTCTGTTTGGGCCAACTCAAGTTGCGCATGACCCCATCCATCGGAGCCTACCTCCGCATACGCCGAACGCACGGTACGGCGGTCTTCCAAATCGCGGCTCGCATCAGAGCGAACCTCGCGATACCCCACCGCAACGCCGTCAATCGGCTCAACGCGGATTTCAGCACCGTAGACAAAGTAATCGTCGCCCGCTCCGTCTTCGGTCTCCAAGGTTACGCGGATCGAGACTGGGTTTAATGCCTCATCGACAAGTGGAATCGGGCGGTTGAAGATCAAGGAGCCGCTAAAGAAGTCGATCGTATAATCTGACAGCCGTGTCTGCGTCAGGGTCGAGAGGATCACATCTGGCTGGTCGCGGTCCCGCGTGACGATTTCAACAATCTCGCTGCCTTCGACAACCCCACCAAAATCAAAGTCATAAGGGCCTGAGACACCGCGACCCCGCTGTTCAATCACCTGCTGGCGCTCATCGGTCTCTGCGATGAAGAGATCAACGGTCACCGGCCCATGCTCGATATGCGCGCGCCCGCCTGTCAACGACCGGCGATAGGCGCCCAGGCGAATGGCATCCGCCTGCGGCTCCACACCAATATCGCCATAGAGAATGTAGGACTGCTCGCGCTCGATCTTGGCATAAAGCGAGGCACGGGACTGCGCATCAAACCCGCGCTCTGAGTTGTCCCCATAAACCGGATAAAACTCATCACGGCGGATATCCCGGAACAAGCGCTCAGACGTATCATAATCGCTGTTATAGCGCAGGGTCAGCAAATTCTCGCCGAGGATCTTTCCTTTGAGATAAAGCTGACCGCGCACGCCCTCTGTCGTTTCTTCAAACGAGGAGAGATCATCGCGCGACAACAAGCCTTCAATCTCGCTGCCGTCTTCACCAAACCGGATCGCACCTTCCACGACCCCAACAAAAATTCGCTCTTCCAGATCCGGCGTAAAGCCGATCTCAGCTTCGACCGTGGCAAAATCGGCCTCGATGCTAATCGTTTCACTACCGACCAAATCAGGTGGGATAAAATCAAACGTCGCCTCGCCATTATCGATATAGGCTTGCAGCCCGTGCTTTGCGTCCCGGATGTCGCGCACATCCCACGCGCCCTTCTCCGCCCTCAGCGTCACTTCAGCCGGCACCCGAACCAAACGCCCGGCTGCATCAACCACACGGACCACCACAGGGATGCGCGCCCGCGAATCCGCTTTGGCCTCATCCGGCACCACGACCACGATGTTCGCCGGCGGGCCCGGCGCATAGACCGTGATCGCTTCGCGGCCTCGGTCATTGCCAAAGGGATCGGTGACAATCGCCGTGACCGTATTGGCACCCGGCACCAACCGCAGCGCGACATACTCATAGACCTGAACGCCGCCGTCCCGATGGATCGCCTTCGCTCCGATTTGCGAGTCAGGAATTTTCTCGTCATTCACCTCAAGGCGCAGCTTGCCTTTCGTCGGCCCCTTCACCCGGATCGTGATCGAAGGACGGCTGACCTCGTGGCCACTGGCAATGCCCACAAAGGCCAGTTCAGGGTCCAGCTCTTTGACCAGCGCCTCAATAGGCGTTTTGATAATGTCGAGATCGCCGTCATTGTCGGGTTCTGCGCGCGGGACCGCATGGGTCAGCAGCTCCGTTTTGGTATCAATGCCGGCTTCATTGCGCGAACTTTTGCGGGTCACGGCATCAAAGGTCAGGGGCAGATCATCGCGCAGTAGCGACTCATCCGCATCCAGACCCTCAAAGCGGCTAAGACGCGCCAACACATCGGCGTGGGCCGCCGGCGACCAAACCAGCGGGAAGTGCTCCGCACGCAGCTCGCCTCGCTTCAGATCGACCAAGCGCGATCCCGGTGCGTGCAAATCATCCACATCCAGCTCTAAATGCACGGCAGATTGGGGCAGTGTGGCGGATTGAACCGCAATCGCCGCCGTCGTCGGGCGCAAACCAATCAACGAGTATCGCCCTTCGGAATCCGTCACAACCGACAGCCCGTCTGAGGTGACAATCTTGACACCCGGCACACCCGGTTCGTCATGCGGATTGCCCGCATCATCATGTTCGGTTTGAACGCCGTCGCCGTTTCGATCCAGGAACACCCGGCCCAAAATCACCGCTTCATCTGCGAAGACCCCGCCGCGATCATCCACCGCGATCGTCGAGCGCGCTTGCGGCGAGACGAACGCCCGTCCAGTGCCCGCTTGCTGGCCGCGCAAGGCCGCGACATTGGTCTTATCACCCGCCCGCGCCGATGTTCCGACACGCACGGCATAAGTTATCACCGTACTCGAATTAGGCCCGACGATATCGAGATCAAACGTCAGCTCGCCCGCAGGGGTGAGCGTCGGCACGGGATCAAAGGCTTCGCCGTCGCGCTGCGCGGACCCTTCCACGAACAGCAGACCCGCTGGCAATTGGTCAACCACCTCTGCATTCAGCAAGGCCTGATCCATCTGGTTGTTCGCCGTGAGCGTATAGATCACAAATCCACCGCGGCGCACTGTCTGCCGGTCGGATGTTTTCGCGATGGTCAGCGGAATGCCCACTTCGGGATCGAGCGGCACATCAAAGT
>CAZXMX010000318.1:0-3136 GCA_964641645.1 uncultured Neomegalonema sp. | reverse complement strand
GCACCCTCACGGTCCTGCCACACATGAATTTCATTGATAATGGACGTGAACTCAGCCTGCCGCTGATCGGCGGAGCGCGTCAGTAGAACCGGCTCACCTTTCATCGGCAGGATCATGCATTGGAAAAAGCAAAATCCGAAAGTGTCGTATCCAGTCAGCCAATAGTGACTCTCCGGCGCGAACAACAGCATCGCGTCGAGGCCCTGCTGTTTCATGGATTTGCGCGTGCGAGCGATACGGGCGTCGTATTCGGCGTGGGTAAAGTGCGGCATGATTTGGTCCCTCCGTTATAGAGGGGTCAGAATGTCATGAGAGGCCCAGAAAGGAAGCAGAGAGTACGCTGTATGCTGTACGTCTTTTTATGATGGACGCATTGCCGCGCCCGTCGACTACTTCAACATGATCGCTGACAGGCCGCGCCCGTAATCGCTTTCGTTCTGATGCAAAGCGCGACGGTTGGAAAAGAACATACGCTCGTCACCGTAGGTGCAGTGATTGGGCAGCTCGGCGTCTTTAACCCCGCACGCCGTCAAGCGCGCCGCGCAATAGCCCGGCAAGTCAAAGCGGAATTTTCCTTCCTCCGTTGGGTCTGGCCGAAAGAAGCGCCCGTTGCCGCTGTCCGCTTCGCGAAAGCGTTCGCGATAGGCAGCATCAACTTGATAATTATCCTGAGAAATGCACGGACCAACCGCCGCTTGAACACGTTGGCGTTCTGCACCGATGGCGATCATCGCCTCGACGGTCGCCTCCAGCACGCCGCCAAGCGCGCCTTTCCAACCCGCATGGGCAGCGCCAATCACGCCGGCCTTCGCATCAACAAACAGGACCGGCGCACAATCAGCGGTGAGAATACCGAGCGCAACTCCCCCCGTTTTTGAAACCATCGCATCGGCTTTGGGTGGTTTTCCGGGACGCCAAGGTACATCGACTGTGACGACATCCGCTGAATGATATTGATGGCAGGAAACGAGGTTCTCACGTTTGACTTTCATCGCCTTGGCGGCCCGTTTGCGGTTTTCCGCAACATTCTCCCGAGGATCATCCGATGCCCCGCGTCCACATTGCAGCGACGCATAGATGCCTTCAGAGACACCACCTTCTTTGGTGAAAAAGCCGTGATGAATGCCTTCAGCCTGACCAAGAATAGGCGCGTGGATCAAATGGGTCATCGGCGTACCTCTTGGAAAACTTGGGCCTCTTGGAAAAGTTGGGTCATGCCCCAAGCTCATCAGAAAAGCCGGGCGGATCAATATCATCACCAGACAATGCCAGAGCCTTAAACAACGTGCCCATCTGGTCTGGTTCCGTCAGGCGATCCAGCGCGGCTTCGATTTCGGCCTCACGCTCGGGAGAGGTTTTGGCGAGCATGGCGGCACGCACACGAATGCCGAGCCAATCCAACAGCGCGCCTTGCGTCCGCACACCCCATGCCTTCGCGCCACTGTCCTCGGCAGATTTCGCCAAAGTGCGAAAGTCCACATGCGCCGTTAGATCGGCGAGACCCGGCTCTGCAAGAATATCGGTGTATCCGTGATCTTTAACCGCTTGCAGCGTATCTCCGCGCGGCGAGGCCGTGTCGTGACCATAATCGATGATGAGGGCTGTTCCGCCCTGCCCGCTTAATCGCTCGCCAACCTCACGCGCGATATTGCGCCCGGCGGGGCAGGTTTCAACCACGGTGCCTTGCTCTGCATGATCCGGAAGCGGCTCATCCGTCACGGGCGGGGATAGACCAAGGGCGAGAGCATCGCCATCAAGCCCGACCACTCTTTCACACAGCGCATTGTCTCGAATTTCGAACTGGCGAATGGGCAGCGCATCGAAGAACTCGTTCGCGATCAAAAAGAGCGGGAGGTCAGGAAGTTCGGAAACCGTATCTGCCCAGCGCGGTTCATGCTTGCCCAAAGCTTCCCACTGCTTCTTTCGAAGCGCCGGTGAGGTTTCGACCAGCCACAGCTCAGCGGCATCGGTGAATCCGGGAACGCGGGCGGCTGCACGCAACGCGTCCGCCATCAACGTTCCACGCCCCGGTCCCAATTCCACCAACGCAAACGGCGTCGGCGACCCTCGGTCGACCCATGCCTGCGCCAACCACAGCCCAACCAACTCACCAAACATCTGGCTAATTTCTGGAGCAGTCGTGAAGTCGCCTCCTGCGCCGAGTGGATCGCGCGTCGGATAATAGCCATGCTCGGGATGTGCGAGGCAAAGCGACATATACTCCTCGACGGGCATCGGTCCGTCCGCCTCAATACGGCGGCGGATAATGTCGAGCAATGCCGTCACTGAGGTCCGCGCTTCATCGCAAAGGCGGCAATCAGCAACCCAGCCCCGATCATCGGCAAGGACAATACTTGACCCATTTGCAAACAGAGCGGCGTAACGCAATCAAGACCGGGATTGGGGTCGCGCCAAAACTCGACCACAAAACGAGCAACGCCGTATCCGAGTAAAAAGATGCCAGCGATAAGACCCGGCCTTTTCAAGCCGCCCCCGAACGCCAAGGCAATGAGAATGACCATCAGCAGCAACCCCTCCAGCCCAGCCTCGTAAAGCTGGCTCGGATGACGCGGTTCGGTCAGGTTGGTCCAATCGCGTTCGCCGGTCAGTGGGTTGGCTTGCGGGAATTGCATCGCCCAAGGCACATCCCCCGGTTTGCCCCACAGCTCGCCATTGATGAAGTTCGCAATCCGGCCAAACAACAGTCCAAACGGGACACCCACTGCGATGGAGTCAGCGGTCGAGAGAACCGGTGCTTTGTTCAAC
Source organism: uncultured Neomegalonema sp. (assembly GCA_964641645.1). Taxonomy (GTDB): domain Bacteria; phylum Pseudomonadota; class Alphaproteobacteria; order Rhodobacterales; family Rhodobacteraceae; genus JAHDDY01. The sequence continues at coordinate 370 of CAZXMX010000318.1, read as the reverse complement.
CAACAAAAGACGAAGCCGCCAACCACAACACCCAGTAAACCGCCATGAAAGGCCATACCGCCCTGCCATGTCTTGAGAATTTCAGCAGGGTTTTGCGAATAATAATCCCAGTTGTAGAATAGCACGAAACCGAGCCGCCCCCCCAAGATCACGCCGAGGGTCAGCACAAAGAGCAACGTTTCGGCTTTTTCAGGCACGTAAGGCGGCGTATCGCCTGCCCAAAGCTTGGGCCGCCCCGTCAGGACCATCGCCAGACGCCAAGCCAGCAACAGCCCGGCAATATACGCCAGCGCATACCAACGGATGCCAAAGCCATTATACTCAAGGCCAAAAACGAACGGGCTGATGTCAGGAAAGGTCATACGCTGCT
>CAZXMX010000317.1:0-3145 GCA_964641645.1 uncultured Neomegalonema sp. | reverse complement strand
GCGCCCGCACTGATCGCGGCGCGGACGCCAGCCGCTCGATCCCGAGCGACCCAAGTCGGAGCGTAAGAGGCAATCAATAGTGGTTCATCGCCCACCAATGCGGCATTGTGTTTTCCAACCTCAACCGCGAGAGGCCCAACTTCAGAGCCGCCATATCCACGAGAAACAGCGTGAACTGAAACGCCTTTCTCCAAAAGAATTTGGATAACCTTGATCGCCGTCGGCGTTTTTCCGGCGCCGCCCGCGGTCAGGTTTCCAATGCAAATGACCGGGACAGAAGCCTCAAAACCCTTTGTGCGACGACGTAAGGCGCGCCTGACGGCTGAGTAAACGGCCGCTGCTGGCGACAATACCGCTGAGCGCCAATCGCGCTTGTCCCAAAACGATGGGGCTCTCATCGAAACGCCGCTTCAGCCAAGGGGCGCAAATACGCCATTGTTTTCTCTAGCGGTACCAGATCAGGTGCGGCAGAAACTTCGGCAGCACGGCCCATCTCCTTCGCGTCAGCATTCGGGTTGCCGCGCTCATCAGACAGGGCTTCAAGCGCGCGTGTCAATTCATCCGCATCAGCAACAAACCGAACGGCCCCTGCCTTTGAAAGACGATCATACGAGTCTTGAGAAGCATGAACTCGAGGTCCACTCAGAATTGTCGAACCGTGTTGGGCCGCTTCCAGCGGATTATGTCCGCCGCTCTCTCCCCAACCGGCACCGATAAAGGTAATCGGCGACAGCGCATACCACAGTGGCATCTCGCCGGTCGTATCAGCCAGATAGATGGAGGCTCCGCTCGGAGATTCTCCCCTGCTCCGCCGATGAACTGTCAGCCCGTGCGCACGCAACATCGCCTCGATCTCATCTCCCCTCCGTTCATGGCGGGGTGCAATGATCGTCAAATACGCCGGTGCTCTCTCCAGTAATGTCTCGTGTGCCGCGGCCACTGCTTCTTCTTCTCCAGGATGCGTGCTCGCGGCGAGGAAAACGGGTCTTCCCTCAATTTCACTTTTCAACTGCGCGAGAACGTTGTCGTCTGGGTGCTGAATTGGGCGAGAAGCTTTGAGGTCACCGGTGACGTGAACCGCATCCGCAGAAACTCCCAACGCGACCATCCGTTCTTTGATCTGTTCAGATTTGACCAAGCGTGCGGAGAACGTCTCCATCAAATTGTGAAAGCTGCGGCGTGCCATGCGCCACCCTCGTGCGCTGCCTTCCGAAAGATGCCCATTGATCTGAGCCATCGATATGTCCAGTTTCGCCGTCTGCAACAGCAAATTGGGCCAAAACTCAGACTCAACAAACAGCGCCAGATCGGGCTGCCAGTGTTCCAAAAATCGCGTTATCGCAGCGGGATCTTCCGATGGTTTGAATTGGTGGATGACATGAGGCGCTTGCTTCGCGATCAATTCAGCGCCTGTCACTGTAAATGTCGTCACCAAAACCTGAAGTCCCGGTGTTTCACTGCTGAGTGCATCAATCAAGGGAAGCGAAGCCAGCGCTTCCCCATTGCTCGCCGCGTGAACCCATAACAGCGGACCGTCAGGCCGCACTGCCGTTGCTTCGCCATAACGTTCACAAAGCCGTTCGGCATTTTCTTTTCCAAGTGCAACCCGACGACGCAGGTGGCGAGTCCGGATTGGTTCCGACATCCCCATCATTCCGCGCCAGAGCTTGAGGGGCAACGTCACGGCAAATTCTTTCGGCCAACGATTTCGTTCGCACGGCTCGTTAACGCGTTCAGGGTTGTTTCAACTTTCAAACGGTGCGCTTCGATGGAATTATCATCGGGTTCTGGCGCAATGATAGGCTCACCCACAACGAACGCCCCACGACCAAATGGCATCGCCAGCAAGAACCGATCCCAACTTCCCAGCTCGCGTCCCCACTTCGTCGAATAGGCTAACGGCACGATGGGCAATCCCGATTGTGCGGACAATCGACTCACGCCGAGTTGAGCAACGTGTCTTGGGCCGCGCGGACCGTCCGGCGTGATCGCCCCCGAACCGCCTCGTACGAGGTGCCGGATCATTTCCAGCCCTGCCGCTTGCCCGCCCTTGTCTTTGGACTTTTTTGGATTGCGTGCGGAGCCACGGATCGTGCCGTGCCCAAAACGTTGAACGATCCGAGCAATGATTTCTCCATCGCGATTGTTGGAAATCAACACCCGGATTGGCAGCGGACTTTCTGCCATGCGCGGGCACATCATCAAAATTCGGCTGTGCCAGAAAGCATAAATGACGGGGCTTTCGCCATCAATGACCGCGTCTAAATTCTCCCGACCTTCCCACTGCCAGCGGGTCGTAAGATTGGTCAGCCGTATGTAGCCGGAGGCCAGTATCGGCACCGCCCGTCCGATCAGTTCATTGCCAAACGCACGTAAGATAGAGCGCGGCCTCACCTTGTTACGAAGGCGTAGCGCTTGTCTCCTGCTCCTCATCCCGAAGGCGATGGAGGTGGGCGATGTAATAGCGCATGTGGGCGTTATCAACGGTCCGCTGAGCCGCTTCTTTCCAAGCTTCATGCGCTGTCGCATAACTTGGAAAGACGCCGACCATATCGATTTCTTCGTAATCGCGGAATTCGTTGCGGCTCGGGTCGACGAGTTCGCCACCAAATACGATGTGCAGCTTGGCCATGAGATTTTCCTTATCGGTTTCCCGCTGTATAGAGCGCGGGTGTGGCAGGGGTCAACGCACGGAATTATGGGACAAATGCCGATTAAAATTTGGCCCTTCCGGCATCAAACTGGCCCACGCGAGTCAACTCGCTTCTTTTGGGATCAGATTTGCGCAAATCTCCGCGTGCAATGCAGGCGCAGCACAGATCATTCCGTCCATCTGCGGAACCGCTTGATTGTATCGTAGGGGTTTGGCGCGTTGATCCGTCACCACGCCCCCTGCTTCCATCAAGATCAACCCAGCCGCAGCAATATCCCATTCGTGCAGCTTGCTGACGGAAATCGCCACGTCCCGCTCTCCCATCGCCAGCAGGCAAAGTTGATAAGCCAATGAGCCGACATAACCGGGTTTCGGTGCCGGAATGTCCCCGAGCCATCTCTCCGGCTTCATGACGTTCTTCCGAGACAGGTAACGCGCCTCCATGAGCGCGCGTTCGTTCGGCCCAGGCAATGCTTCGCCATTCAACCAAGC
>CAZXMX010000316.1:0-3156 GCA_964641645.1 uncultured Neomegalonema sp. | reverse complement strand
CGCTGGAGGCTTGCGAGGCCGCGATCCGTCCCGGTGACCCGATGGGCAACGTTTTCGATGCCCATGCGCGGGTGTTTGACAAGAACGGTCTGAAGCATGCGCGTCTGCAGGCCTGCGGTTATGGCATGGGTGCGGTTTACAATCCGATTTGGGTCGACTTTCCCATGTTCTACGAGGGCAACCCGCTGATCATGCAAGCGGGGCAGGTTTTCTTTTTGCACATGATCTTGATGGACTCCGAAGCTGACCTCGCGATGTGTTGGGGGCATTCAGTGTTGGTGACAGAAACGGGGGTCGAACGGCTGTCGCGCAGTTCGCTCGATATGGTGGTGTTATGAGCGTCATTGACTACTGAACGATTGGCCAGACTTCTAACCCGCTGCTCCATTCTTTCATCGCAGAGATTAACTGTGTGCCGTGAATGACCTCGGGGTCCGGTCCACCAGAAGTATGCTTGGCGATGACACGCGCTGCATAAAGTGCTTCTGGATCGCCCTTATCTTGAGATGATTTCAAAGCCGGTAAGTGAGACGCGCTGGAGAGAAATCCGCGAAGGACGCCGAATGCTCTGGGCGTTTTCGTGTAACCCAAATCGGCAAAGAGTATGGAGCTGCGAACGACGACGTCTTCCTCCGCTTGGATGCGTTCGAGGATAGCGTCGAGCCGCTCCGTGTCTCCCATTCTAGCCAATGCCAACGAAGCGACCCAAGGAAGATCCGCTTTAAGAGCCGTACTTCTCTCAGCGAACGGCTGTGCTGCAACAACCGCAAGCGTTGGGACCGCATCCGTTGCTTGAGCAACGCCTATGACTCTCGATAGCCCTGGAGATAGCCTGACCGATGCTAGGCCCGTTAAGACAGATCGATCCGAATCGTTGAAGTCATCTTGCTTGAATGACAGGAGGAGCCGTAACGAAAATTCATGAAGATAGCCCGTCTGACTCTGAGCCTGGTTGAGCAAATAGCCAATCGTTGCCGAACGATCCGATGGCTCTACGCTCTCGTTGCCGACCCGCCAAACTTCTGCGATCAGATCGCGCATCAACTCTTCATCTGCGTCAGTTTCACGAGCGCGGGTTCGTGTGATCAGAACCGAAATATCGCCTGCTGCTTCGGCGCGCAGGGCGTCGATCTCAAGCTTTCGCGCTTCGTACGCCGTATCTCCCTCTCCGCCCGCCATTCCGGTTCCTTTCATCAGCATAAGACATGTCGCAGCCGTAAAGATTTTTAGGGATTGATTTCGTCCCATTGGTATTTCCTTAGTTCAGACGTGCCCGTTGCGTCGTGGTGCATTAAGTTTGTCCCGTCCGTAGCATCCTTGTTCGCGTTGGAATTATCGTTGTCACTGTGCCTTAAACCGAACAAGCCGTGTCCCATTTCGTGTGCGATAGTGTTATCGATTTCGCTCGAATTATCCGCATGAACGATAGCCGTTTTTTCGGTGTTCGATAAGCCAGACCATCCCAAGGTTCCGTCATCGGGATTGTCAACGGAGAAGACTTGGAAGTCGTAAGAACTATCGCCAGCGTCAGCGATAATCTTCGTCAAGTCAGCCCCCGGCCAACTACCCGAGACATTGACATCGTTCGAATTGTCAGAATCGAAATCAACTTCCTTTGCTGCCTTCTTTGTCACCTTAAATTTGACGACCGCAGGTTTGTACATCTTGTTAATATAGGTTTCGAGCGATCCCTTTGCGACGTCGGTACTGGTGTAGTTCTTGTGGTCAATGCGACGGAGCATCACCTTATATTCCTTTAGATCTTTCACAACGACCTTGAATTTACCGACGTCGCCACCCTTGCAGCTGGCGGTGATTGTAACTTCGCCCTTTTTCTTACCCGTGATGGTCAAGGTTTCATTGTTGCCGCTGCCGCTTTCGGGGCTTACCGTCACGATGCTGTCGTCGGAGGACTTGTACGTGACATTGCACATCCTGCCCGCATGTGCGCTCTTTTTTGCTTTGGCTGCCACCGTGTCGCTTTTTCCTGTCTGGACGGACATCCAAGGCACAGCCGCGTCGGTGTGGTCATCCCAGCCCCATTTCTTTCCTTTTGGGGAGAACAGGACTTTGTCTGGACATTTCAAGGGACATTCTGCGACGGCCTTCCCGGCCGGAGCACTACCGTTGCCGGCTTTTGGATTTGTCGGTGCTGTTGTTTCAGTCATGCTGCATCTCCCCGACGGGCGAGGACATGATCTAACCAAGAGATCGCTTTTCTTTCGAGCCGTTTCGCACGGCGACGTTCATCAGTAATCTCTGTGTCGCGCAACGTGCGCCCGATCCAAGGGTAGGCAAGGTCGGTCGTACACCCATGTCCAAATGCAAACATCAAGATCGCAATCAGTGCTGTTTCGCGCCCCGGTTCAAATTTCGCCGTTTCGGCAAGGGCTGTCGCCTCCGCGATCAGTGCTTTGAGGGCTTCGTCGCCCAGTAGTTCGGCTTTCTTCGGGTGAAGGTTGCGCATTCTTGAAAGTGCCCAGCGTTCAAATTGATCGACTGGAACTGGATCTTCCGCCCTCGCCAAGACGGATACTCCTGAGAGCGCAGACCAAACGTGAGTGTTCTGCTCGCCGCAGGCCGAGTTGATATAGTTTAGCGTTCCAGCATGGAGCTGTTCCGCGCGCTGCATCTGATTGTCTTCTGTGATATCGCTCAAGGCTTCAATTGCCCAAGGATACTGTGGATCATCGAAAAATCTGCCACCAAAAAGGAAGCCGAGCTCGATAAATTGTCTAATCGTTCCTCTTCGGGTCAGCGATAAATCATATGCTGTCTCTATTCGATTTTTGATCAAAGCGCGCAGCCCGTCTGGTCCGAGTGTATCGCTCAGAAAGGGAGAGAATTGATGGCTGTGGGAAACCATCTCATCCTCGAACTTGCGTTCGATTGCGTTGTCGAGTTGTTCGATCTGGTCAACGGATACGCTAAACATCTTGCACTCGTTTCAAACGTCTGCACAAAAATCCTCTACTGCAACGTATGGAAAGATAGCATTAGTCGGTTGCGCTGCGTGTGTTGGTCGTCACATCAGCGCTTGCTCGGATTATTTTCGTTGGGCATGTTGGGAAAAGAGTAAGATCCCTTGGCAGGGGCATTCGGTGTTGGTGACAGAAACGGGGGTCGAGCGGCTGTCGCGCAGTTCGCTCGATATGG
>CAZXMX010000315.1:0-3165 GCA_964641645.1 uncultured Neomegalonema sp. | reverse complement strand
GTGCGGGACCGATTGGGATGTTGCTTGCGCTGGGGTTAAAAGCCGGAGGAAATAAAGACGTAACACTTGTCGATATCGACGAAACACGGCTCGAATTCGCAGAGAGCTTTGGATTTCAGGCCGTCGTCGCAGGAAGTGCTCAGCTGGAAGGCCTTCATCAAAGCGTCGATTTAGTTGCGGATGCGACCGGCGTGCCGGCTGTTGCTGGTAAGCTGACGAACTACATTGCGAATGGCGGTGTAGGCCTATTCTTTGGGGTTTGTCCATCAGAGGCGGGTATAGAAATCTCGCCCTTTGAACTCTTTCGGCGTCAGCTCACATTGGCAGGTTCTCACTCGCTCAACCACAATATTCCTGAGGCCTTAAGCGCATTGGGAAAAATTGGAGAGGATGTCAAACGGCTGGTGTCCCACCGTCTCTCCACCGAAGAAATAGCAGAGGTGTTTAAAGGAGGTCCGCCCGCAAGCAGTCTGAAGATCCAGAGCGCCACATAGCTAGTTTCCGCGAAGGCATCAGAGGTCAGAAGAATGTCCATAGGTGTCTGTTGATGATGACGGAGTTCGGCTTGACGTTACTCTCGATTGTCTTGAGCTCGTCGCCAATCTTCGATTGATTTCGGTCAGGGCCATCATACTTGGGTTAGCGAATTGCGTGCGTTTATGCTTCACTCTGCATCACTTGCTCGGCAGTTGAAATGTCGACGCCGTCAGAACAAGTATCATCTAAGAGGGTGGTCCAGACTGCGAGCGCGCGCTGCTGATCGTTGATGGCCGATTGCCTGGTTCGCTCGGCACTTGCAAAGATCAAGAGATCACCAGCCGCTCTGGAGAAGACTTGCAACCACGCGGCCAGTTCTGTTCCAACAATCATTCCGCCGCCACTGCCCACCTGCTCTGGCAGGCCGTCTACGTCGGAGACAATCACTTTGCGTCCGGCTGCGCGGGCCTCGACGCAACTTAGTCCGTACGGCTCCCAGCGCGAGGGCATGATCGCCACGTCGAACGCCTCGTAGGCTCGCGCAGGATCATCGACCTTGCCGTGAAAGCGCACACTCGCAATGTCCGCCACCTGAGCTTCCAACGCCTCGCGCTTCGGCCCATCGCCAAAAATATCAAGTGTTGCATTCTTTGGCGCGACCAGTGCCCACGCATCCAAAACGGTATCCAGTCCTTTTTGGTCGTCTAAGCGGCCTACAAATCCATACCGAGTTTGCGTGCTTGGGCTGGGCGCTGCGATATTGAGAAACGGCTGCAGATCAATCAGCGCAGACGCAACAGAGAGTTTCTTTTCTGGCACGACACCGATGGCCTTGAGCCAATTCGCCTGTCCTGCGGAAACGGCAACGACCTGATCAAACAGCGCGAACACCGCCCGCAAAAGCGTGTGGAAACGTGCCGTCTTACGAACGCGGTGCTGCTCGAATCCGGCGCAGTAGTTATGCTCGACATGGATCAACCGCGCCGATGGATTGCAAGCACGCAGCGCAATCAACATCGGAAGGCTGCGCCAGGAAATCGCCAAATGCGAAACGATGGTCGTCGCATCGTATTTGCGGGCGCGCAGAGAATGGCGTTTTACGAAGACGACTTTATCGTTCGCCCGCACCTCGCAAAGGCGCTCTAAAAAGCGGGTGACACCGCCCATACGCCGATCGTCGGTCAGGTGAACTGTCTTCGTTTCAATCGCGTTGGTCATGACTTGATCCTCAGGCTTTTGCAGGCGTGGAGCGCAGAATGGAAAGCAAGGCGCTCTCGATCGCGGTATAGATTGTGGTCCCGGCAATACGCAGAACACCCGCCGCCCCGACGGTTGTGATCGTCTTCAACGGCTGATCCATCAATATGCGCGGTGAACTGGACAACGACGCACGGGCAAAGGCCCAAGCAAGGCCTGGTTGCCTCAGGCTCACAGCCCGGCGGGCAAGATACCGAAGCTGACAAGCCTTCGCGTGAGCGCCGTGCTCAGCGATGAAATGAGGCGCATAAACAGCAGTCTTCTGTACCATCTGCAGCCACGTATCGAACTGGCGAAGGACATTGGCCGACAGCCCAGCAGGATTAACGCGGTAGCCGGTCAACGCTTCTGCAATACCTTCAATCTTCCACTCGGTCTGGAGCGACAATCTAATCCAGCATTCGATATCCGTACTCTGTCGCAATTCTTCGTCGAACCAACAGATATGACCTTCAGTTGGGTGCGGGTGAGCGATCTCGTCAAGCGCAGCCCGCCGCATCACGGGCGTCGAGCCATTCCCGACCGGATTGCGATAGAGTAAGTCCGATGGCGTAATTCCAGCGACTTGAGGCGTTTGGTGCAAGCCGGTCGGTTGACCGTTTACATCGATCATCCAGCTCCCCGCGAAGGAAAGACCGATTGTCGGATCGGATCGTAGATGCGCCATCTGTTTGGCCAGCTTCGTCGGCTCCCAAATATCATCCGCGTCCAGCAGTCCGATAAAGTCTGACCGCGCTTCGCGAATTCCCGTGTTCCTGGCGCTGTTCAGCCCACCATTGTCTTGCTGCACCATGCGCAAACGTCTGTCGTCATACGAACGGACGATATCTGCTGAGTCATCCGTTGAGCCGTCGTCAATAACCAGAACCTCGAATGTCGGATAAGTTTGTGCGAGTGCCGAGTCGATTGCTTCACGAAGCGTCGATGCGCCATTGAAGACCGGGATAACAATTGTTGCGAATTCCATGTTTGATCTCCTCGATCAGCGGTTGGCCAGCGCTGCGCGCATGGTCGTTGGGGCAAAGTTGCTGGCGAGTGCGGCTCCGATGGTCAACGCACCCCGTTTCCTGTCGTTGAAGAACCCGCGCGGCGAGATCAAAATGCCTTTGAGCGCGTAGTGCGTTGCAACGGACGGCGCGAGCCCGAGGCGAAGCGAGCGACGGGAAAGATAGCGAAAGTAACTCGCTCTGGCAGTGCGCATCTCGCGGGGTGATGGCAATGCGCCGTGGACCTTTGCCGTTTCGACGCTGGCCAACCATCCGGCAAGCATCTTGGGCAGTTCGGAAGACAAACCGTCGATGGACGTCCGATAGTGAAGCAACGTCTGATTTATCCCGCAGATTTTGAATCCTTTCGCAGCGCTGCGAACAAGCCACTCCCGGTCTTCCCCATGTTCCATATCCTCCCGAAAAACGCCGATGGCTTCGATTG
>CAZXMX010000314.1:0-3220 GCA_964641645.1 uncultured Neomegalonema sp. | reverse complement strand
TCAACGAGTATGGTCGCAAGCATGGCATTGGCCGGATTGATCTGGTCGAGGGCCGTTATGTCGGCATGAAATCGCGCGGCATCTATGAGACCCCCGGTGGCACGATCTTGCTCGAAGCGCATCGGGGCATCGAAAGCATCACGCTGGATCGCGGCGCAGCGCACCTCAAAGACCAACTCATGCCGCAATACGCCGAGCTAATTTACAACGGCTACTGGTTCAGCCCAGAGCGCGACATGCTGCAAGCCGCCATTGACGCCAGCCAAGTCAATGTCAACGGCACTGTGCGGTTGAAACTCTACAAAGGCAGTGCATCGGTGGTCGGTCGTTGGTCCGAAGCCGACAGCCTTTACTCTGAACAGCACGTCACGTTCGAAGATGATCGCGGTGCGTACGACCAAAAAGACGCCGCAGGCTTTATCCGCATCAACGCCCTGCGCCTGCGTCTGCTCGCCGCGCGCGACAAACGACTGAGCGGATTACCGGAAACGCCGGACGGCGATCTGCCGCGCTTCGATTGATCAAAACGGGCGGTATAAAGTGAAATGAGTACCGCCCAAGAAACACCCCGGTCTGATCAACCCGGCAAGGGCATCCTCCTGACGATCTGCGCCCTTCTTTGCTTTACCGCCATTGATACCTGCGCCAAGCTCCTCACTGAGACGCTCCCGGCGCTCGAGATTGCCTTTTTTCGCTATTTTGGCCACTTCGTTATTATGGCGGCGGTGTATCTGCCGCTCAGAGGCATCAGCATTCTGCGGGCAAACCGGCCCAAAACGCAGGTGTTTCGCGCAATTGTTTTGATGTGCAGCACCTTGTTGAACTTTCTCGCGCTGCAATACCTCCAGCTCGGAGTCACCAGCGCGATTTTCTTCACCATTCCTCTGATCGTCTGCGCGCTGTCGGTTCCCTTCCTTGGTGAAACCGTCGGACCGAGGCGTTGGACAGCGATTGTCGTCGGCTTGGTTGGCGTTTTGATTATCGTTCGACCCGGCTTGGGCGCATTGCATTGGGCTTGGCTTTTGTCGATTGGCGCAAGCTTTTGCGCGGCTTGCTATTTCATTCTAACCCGGAAATTGGCGGGAACAGACTCGACTGAAACAAGCCAGTTTTACCTCGGCTTGGTCGCCATAACCATTATCACTCCCTTGGCAATCAGCGTGTGGGTTTGGCCCAACAGCACGACGGAGGTCATCCTCTGTATCCTCATCGGGTTTTTCGGTTGGCTCGGTCATCAATGTCTGACCATCGCCCACCGATTTGCGCCCGCATCCCTGCTTTCGCCGTTCACGTATCTGCAAATTTTGTCGATGGTCGCGTCCGGTTACTTCATCTTTAATACCATCCCCGATATGTGGGTCTTTATCGGCGCAGGCATCGTCATCGCCAGCGGCCTCTATATGTGGTTGCGCGAGCGGCAATTAGCGCGCACTGAAACCGCTCTGCTAACACCAACAAAATAACGTTGGCGAGATAAGGAAAAGCCTGAATGGATTCGCTGACGCAGTTCGCACTCGGGGCCACGATATCGACTTGCTGCCTTAGCAAAAAGCTGGGGCCGCGCAAGGCCGCGATCCTCGGCGGTGCGCTCGGCACCCTGCCGGACCTTGATGTTTTTCTTCCCTTTGATGATCCGGTGGATTCGTTCGTGCTCCATCGGGGTTGGACCCATGCGTTTGCAGTCCATGTTGTCGCGACCCCCATTTTGGGTGAACTCATCGTCCGGCTTTCCAGTGCGCTGAGGGATCACCGATGGCTGGTGTGGTGGACCGTTTTTCTGTGTCTGACGACGCACGCCATCATTGACGCGATGACCGTTTACGGCACGCGCTTGTTCTTGCCGTTCTCTCCTGACCCCGTCGGCGTTGGTTCGATCTTTATCATCGACCCGGTTTATACGCTGCCGCTGTTCTTCGTGACGGTGTGGGCCATCGGAGATCGAGATTGGTCCCGACGCTTACAACGCGCCGTCGCGGGGGCACTGATCTTCAGTTCGGCCTATATGGGCCTGAGCGTCGTGCTACAAAACCATATCGAGACCCGCGCCAGCGCCATCTTTGCCGAGGCCGGAATGGAACCCGATCGCGTGTTCGCCATCGCGGCCCCGCTCAATACCATCGTCTGGAAGGTGATCGCGGTTGACGAGAACCAATACCATAACCTCTATCTGTCTCTGTTTGACGGCGACCATACGCCCGTTATCCATAGCCACCCGCGAAACCCGGAACTCATCGCCTGCCTCGAAGGGAACGAGGCCTTCAAGAAACTTGAATGGTTCAGTCGTGGATATTATCGCGCCGAGCGCGAGGGCAATGGGGTCCTGATCTCTGACCTGCGCATGGGCCTGACACCGAATTACGTCTTCCGGTTCGCGATTGCCGAAGTATCCGGCGATACGGTCGAGACCATCCCCCCGCAAAGAGCCCCAACCGGCGAGCGCACATCCGAGGGTGATTGGCAATGGCTCTGGTCGCGCCTACGCGGCAAACCGGCGACGCGCGCGGCAGAGGCCGCCGGGGCGGAAGAGACTGGAACAGCCATCCCTGTTCCGTGTTCGTGAATAAGCCCTCCTGACGGTTTGTCAGGAGGGCATTTATCGCACCTGAATTTCAGAGGTCAGTCGGGCACCTTATCAAGCATTCACATCAACGACGACACGGCCTTTAACCTGACCTTTCAGGATGGCTTTGCCAAGCTTCGGCAGATCAGCCAACGTCGCCATCTCGATCATCGATTCCAGCTTGTCCATAGGCAAGTCCGTCGCCAGACGGTTCCATGCGCGCACACGGTTTTCATGTGGTTGCATCACCGAGTCGATCCCAAGCAGGTTCACACCGCGCAGCAAGAACGGCACGACACTGGCTGGCAAATCCGCCCCACCCGCAAGGCCCACCGCAGCAACAGATGATCCATATTTCATCTGTCCAAGAACCCGCGCGAGCATCGCACTGCCCACCGCGTCGATGCACCCGGCCCATGTCTCAGCTTCGAGGGGGCGCTTGACGGTTTCATTGATCTCTTCACGGGCAACGATCTTCGTCGCGCCAAGGCCGGTCAGGTAGTCCGCCGTCTCAGGCCGTCCCGTCACACAAGCGACTTCATAGCCCAGCTTGGCAAGAATAGCCGTCGCGACTGAGCCAACCCCCCCAGCTGCGCCTGTCACCAAAACCTCTCCATTACCTGGCTTGAGGCCATGATCTTCCAGCGCCATAACCGACAG
>CAZXMX010000313.1:0-3220 GCA_964641645.1 uncultured Neomegalonema sp. | reverse complement strand
TTAGCTCTCACAATCGTACAGCACGGGAAAAACCCCTAAGTAGTAATAGTTCCCGCCTAGCGGTCTTCACCATTGCGCACAAAACGTAGGGTTGCTATGGGTCAGTGAGTAAGGCATTGTTCTGAGTAAGTATTGCGTAGACGCCCCGCCTAGCGGGGCGTTTTGCATTTCTGGGCCTCTTTTTACAGCACCGCTCCTGGGTTCATGATGCCGTCTGGGTCCAGTGCGGCCTTCAGCCTCCTCAGCAGTGATATTTTGACGGGGTCGCTGTAATGCACCAGCGAGTCCCGTTTCAGTCTGCCGATTCCGTGCTCAGCACTGATCGACCCGCCCAACTCCACGACAATATCGTGCACGATGTCGTTCACCGCACCCCACCGCGCGATGAATTCTGCTCGATCTGCTCCTTCAGGCTGAGAAACATTGTAGTGAATGTTCCCATCACCGAGATGGCCAAAAGGAACCGGTCGACTTTCGGGGATAAACGCCGTCACGGCGTCGTCAGCCCGGCGGATAAATTCGGGAACTTTCGCGACCGGAACCGAGACATCATGCTTGATGCTTCCGCCTTGCTGCGTTTGCGAATCTGACAAAGCCTCGCGCAATTCCCGAAACGCGATCCGCTGCGCCTCACTCGATGCCACGGCTGCATCAGTGGTATCCCCCTGCTCCATCGAGCGCTCAAGAGCGGCCATCAATTGGCCATCGAGCAATTCCTGCTCGGCCCCCCAAAGCTCCACCAGCACAGACCAAGGCGAGGGCGTCTCGACAGGTGCGCGTAAGTCGGTTCGATACGCCAGTCCAAAATCGACCGCCCGTTTTGCCATCAACTCAAAAACGGCCACCGCCCCGCCGCTCAAGTCTTGAACCATATTGAGCAACGCAACCGCTGCGTCTGGATCACGAACCGCAACAAACGCCGCCGATTTGGCCCGGGGCAGCGGATAAAGTTTCAGCACGGCGGCGGTCACAATTCCCAGCGTGCCTTCCGAACCAATGTAGAGATCCCGCAAATCATAGCCGGTATTGTCTTTGCGCAACGAACTCAGACCGTTCCAAACCTCGCCCTCGGCAGTGACAACTTCGAGCCCAAGGCAAAGGTCACGCGCCACGCCATACCGCAAGGCCTGCAACCCTCCGGAATTCACCGCCAAACCGCCGCCGATGCTCGCGGTTCCTTGTGAGCCATAGGCAAGAGGGAACAACCGATCGACCGCACTAGCGGCCTCTTGCACAGCCTGAACCGGCAAACCAGCCTCGACCGTGATGGTATTCTGCGCGGCAGAAACCTCGCGCACAGCGCGCATTCGCTCCAGCGACAACAAGATCGGAGTCGGCGGCTCGACCTTCACTTGCCCGCCAACCAAGCCGGTCCCCCCGCCCCAAGGCACGATCCCAACCTTAGCGGCTGCGCATCGCTTGACGACCTCAGCGACCTGTTCGGTTGAGGCGGGCCGGACCAAAGCCGCCGCCTGTCCGCGATACAAACCCCGGCGCTCGGTCAGATGAGTCTCGGTCGCTTCAACCACCCCCGCATCGCCCAACAAAGTACGCAGGTCAGACAACAAAGACTCATCGGGTTCATTCAGCATTGAGATTGGTCTTTCACTCGGGCGCGGCCTAACCTGGGCACCAAAGAGAGAGGCACACATGATCGGCAAAATCGAAAGCGTTTGGCGCTATCCCGTCAAGAGTATGCGCGGCGAAGCAATGGACAAGGTTTTTGTCGGATATTCCGGCTTAATCGGCGATCGCGTGTATGCGATCCACTCCGATGCCCGCGCAACCCGGTTTCCGTGGTTCACCGCCCGAAACTATGCGCCTTTGATCCAGCACAAAGCCCGCTTCACGCAGGCGAGCGAGACCGCCGCGCCGACAAACCCGGAGGCTTCGCACCCCAATTTGCCCGACGAACAGACCTTCTCGGTCGAGGTCGAGAGCCCGGAAGGCATCATCGCGCCGCTTGACGATTTGTTTGTCGCCAGCCTGCCGCCCGGAACCGATGAAACCCTCAGCTTGCGGTATTCGCCTCGCAATTTTGTCGATGTCACGCCAATCTCGCTCATCTCGCACCAAACCGTCCGGCAACTCAGCGAGGCAATCGGCGTGCCGCTTAAACCCGAACGGTTCCGAGCAAATTTCAATGTGGATTGGGCCGATCAAAGCGGCGGCTTTGAAAATTCTCTCGTTGGCAAACGGCTCCGCATCGGCGATCAGGTGGAGATCGCGATAACCGACCGAGATCCCCGCTGTAAAATGATCACCCTCGACCCGGACACCGCCGAAGCCTTGCCCGAATTGCTCAAGCATGTACTGGCCGAGCATGACGGCTGCGCCGGCGTTTATGGCTCGGTCGTCCGAGAGGGCTTTGTGAAGCCCGATGATCCAATCGAGGTATTACCATGACGGACCGAATGAAAGCCTACCGCGCGCTGATCGAACAGCGGCCTGATTGGTTCAAAACCGCCGATGATGACGGGATCAAACTTGTCCTGGATGCCGAAGAAATGGAGCTGGCCAAAGCGGCGCTGGCGAAAAAATATCCGCAATACGGCGCGGACGCGACCGCGTTCGGCATGATTTTCGACAGTCCGTATTACGTCGTGGTGCGCGATGCCGTTCGCCAGCCCAATGGCAATTACGGCGGGTACATCCGCGTTTTCAATGCGCCGGACCGACCCGAGGGCGTCATCATTCTGCCGACCATGGGCGACGATGTGGTGCTAACCCGCGAGTTTCGCCATCCCGTGCGCGGCTGGCGCTGGCAATGTCCGCGCGGATTTGGCGATGCGGGCGAAACCGGCGAAGAAGCCGCGCGCCGCGAACTGGAAGAAGAGCTCGGCTGCAAAGCCGTTTCCATCCAGCACCTCGGCGATGTCGAACCCGACAACGGCAGCCTCGCGGCCCGTCCCCGATTTTACGGCGCCGAAATCGAAAACTTCGAAGCCACCGGTCTTGGTGACGAAGCCATTGCCGAAGCCAAAAAATTCTCGCCCGCCGCGCTAAAAACTTTGATCGCCGAAGGCAACTTGATGGACGGCCCGACCCTTTCGGCCCTCGCGCTTTGGTGGGCAACGCGGCCTTAACGGTTGGCACGAGTCCGAACCCTCGGGACGAACCCGCAGGGCAAGGCAGAGAAAAATATCGTCGAGTGCTAGCCGGTATCAGGCGCTTGCTTGGCCCGAACCGCGAGCTTGTGACATTCTCGCAAAACCTCGTC
>CAZXMX010000312.1:0-3227 GCA_964641645.1 uncultured Neomegalonema sp. | reverse complement strand
AGGATGAAGAGGTCGTAACCACCGGGACTGGAAATGTTGATCAGCGCTTGTCCAAGAACGATCCCAAACATCTGAATAATCATGTAGGCGGACAGCGCTTGCCCGCGGTGCTCGTTATCCGCCGCGTTGTTCACCCAACTCTCGGCAACGACGTACACGCCCGAAAAGCCAAACCCGACGATCAGGCGCATTAAGGCCCAAGCCCACGGATTCACAAAGACTGCATAGATGATGAAAGCAGCGGAGATTAGCGAAGCAAGCGCCGCAAAGACCCGAACATGGCCGACGCGCCGGATCATTCCGGGCGCAACCCAAGAGCCGCCTAGAAACCCGATGAAATAGGCCGCCATGACAAAACCCATGACGGTGGGATCAAAATCCTCCAACCCGCCCCGGATGCCGAGCAAGGTACCTTGCATACTGTTCCCGACCATCAGCAAGCCGATGCCGAGGAACAGAGCCCAAGAACTGCGAAAGATTGAAATCATCACGGACACCTAAAAAGGGATGCAGCGCCAGCGATCCTTTTTCGTATCCTGAGTCGGCAATCGCGTTCAAACGCGACTACCAAAGGTCGCAAACGCGAAACGGCGACGTCTTTCGACGCCGCCGTTCCAAAATCGTCGATCTATCCGGGGTTAGCGAATAGCAACATCGAGCGCTTTGAGCGTTTCGATGGTGATCTGACCTTCGGCAAGACCGTTGTCTTTCTGATACCGCTTCACGGCATTCATGGTGCCAGCGCCGAGAACGCCGTCGATCACGCCAACATTGAAGCCCTTATCGCGCAGAGCGATTTGGAGACGGGAAATAATGTCTTCCGAAACGTTCGTGCTGCAGAGGATCGGACGCCATTCCATGCGACCTTCTGTTGCTTTCACGGTTTCGTAGACCGTTTCGTAACGTGCAGGAATCTCGATCCGCTCCAGTTTCGCAGGGGTCACGAGCTTACGAACTTCTACGTCTTCGAACTCAGCAGGGATCTCGACGGTTTTGGTCGTCGGCGGCTCAACCATCACCTTGACGTCCATCGTGCGCATTTGCGCAGGAATGACTTTGGTGATCGTGCGCGGCGGCGTTTTCACGACGCGCTTGGTTACTTCGTTGTATTCGGCGGGAATTTCCACCAGACACATGATCTCACCGGTCGCCTCATCATACTTTTGGATGGGGCCTTCGCCCTTTTTCCAAGTTTTGTAGGCTTCGCGGATTTTCACCTTTTCGACGACTTCTTCGTAGACCGCCGGGATGATTTCCTCGACTTCTCTTTCCGGCTCTAGCTCAACCGTGGTCGTCTCAGTTTTGAAGACAGCCGGAATCAGTTCCAGTCTTTCGGCTGCTTTCGCGATCTCAATCGTCTCAACGACAGTTTTGTATTCTGCCTCGATGACTTTCAGCTCTTCGGTTGCTTCTTTAACAAGCACCTGACGAGCGAGTTCTTTTTCGACCGCTGGGATATAAACACGGGCGTAGCATTCGCCGGGTTTCGCCTCAGGTGGCAGCAAGTCGCTGACCGCGTAGGCCTGATCGAGTTCAGATGTGGACTGGGCGAAAGAGACGCCGGTTAGTCCAACGGTGACCGCGCAAGCCATCAAGAGTTTTGCGCGAATGGTGTACTGCTGCATTTGATCCTCCAGAGCGCGCTGGGGTCGCGCCGATTCAATCCAAGTTATACCTAGTATGGTGAGTGATTTTTCACGAACTGACCCATAAGGGCAAGCCCGAACTCAGCTTTTTGGGTCGCTAAAAATATCACATTGAGTCGAGTTGGGAAAAAGAAGCGAAGCATCGCCGTAAGAGTAGAATCGATAGTTCGCTTCTATCGCATGGCGATATATCGTCCGCATGCGCTCTAACCCAACGAATCCGGCTACCAGCATCATAAGAGTCGAGCGCGGTAGGTGGAAATTCGTGAGCAAACCGTCGACGGTTTTGAACCGATATCCCGGCGATATGAATATGTCCGTTGATCCGCTCCAAGGTGCCAATTCCCCGGACTCCGACGCTGCCGTTTCAATGACCCTCAATGCGGTGGTGCCAACGCAAATAATGCGGCCCCCATTGGCCTTGATGTCGTTCAGTTTTTCTGCGGTTTTAGCATCAATTACGCCAGTCTCCGCATGCATCACATGACCAGCCGTCGTTTCAGATTTCACCGGGAGGAACGTCCCAGCGCCGACGTGGAGTGTCACGGTCGCGTGATCAATGCCATGTGCTTTTAGGGCGTCGAGCAAGCCGCTATCAAAATGGAGAGCCGCCGTCGGCGCAGCGACCGCGCCTTCGTTTTCCGCAAGAATGGTCTGGTAGTCCTTTTCGTCCTGCGCATCCGCAGGCCGACGCGCCGCAATGTAAGGCGGCAGTGGCATGACGCCACACTCGGCTATTGCTGCGTCTAAGGGTGCCCCGGAGAGGTCAAATCGAAGCAGGAGCGAACCGCCCTCCTCCTTGGCGTCAATCGTTGCCGTCAAGCCATCAGCGAAAGTGATTGTGTCGCCCTCGCGCAACCTTTTCCCCGGTCGCGCCAGCACACGCCAGGTCGCCGCGTCAATCCGCTCGATCAGATTCGCTTCGACATTGACCGTTGTATCGACTCGGATGCGCTGTCCGCTGAGGCGCGCTGGAATCACCTTTGTGTCGTTGAAAACGAGGATATCCCCGGCACGCAAAAGGCTCGGCAGGTCCGCGATGCCGTTGTCGCGGATTCCGTCCTCATCGGACACGAGCAATCGTGCCGCTGTTCGCGGTTGAACAGGACGCAGAGCGATCCGGTCTTCTGGAAGGTCAAAGTCGAAGAGATCGACGGAAAGGTCTGGGCGGGTCATCGCGGATGTTTCAACGAAAAGAGGCACCGCTGATGCGGCGCCTCATGGTCACACTCATGTCGAGTTTGTCTCACTGCGTATCAGCGAGCACCTTGAGCGAGACCATCTTGTCGGGGTCTGTAACGCTGCCCGAACCCGGCGCACCCTTTTTCAGGCCGTCGATCAGTTCCATACCGTCAATGACTTTACCGAGGTAGGTGTACTGACCATTCAGGTGTGAGGCTTCGTCAAAGCAGATGAAGAACTGGCTGTCCGCGCTGTTTGGATTTTGGGCTCGTGCCATGCCGAGTGCGCCGCGCACGAAGTTCGCGTCGGTGAACTCAGCGTCGATGTTCTTGCCGGAGCCGCTCGTGCCGGTTCCCGTTGGATCACCGGTTTGAGCCATAAAGCCAGCAATCACCCGGT
>CAZXMX010000311.1:0-3236 GCA_964641645.1 uncultured Neomegalonema sp. | reverse complement strand
GACGAAGGTTTTGCTATCGGTACGGGCATCAACCTCAGCTTCTAATTTAGAAGTCGATCTGATACTTGGAGGAAGCCTTCGGGCTTCCTCTTTTTGATTCTGGGTATATGAAAAACCTCGTTTGGCTCGCCTCCTATCCTAAATCTGGGAATACGTGGTTGCGATTGTTCTTCGCGAACTATTTGGTCGACAAAGACCAGCCCGTTCCGATCAATCATGCGGAGCGGTATTCGACTGGCGATAGCGTGGTTCGGAGTTACCAGGCCGTCTCAAAGTCTCAACAGTTCGACCCATTTGATGATCGGGCTGCACTACAGCTGCGAGATAGTGTTTTTCGAGCGCTTTCGGAGAACGGTGCGGGGGTCAACCTCGTCAAAACGCATTGTAAGAATAAACGCGTCGACAATATTCGACTCATTCCCGCGCGTCTCACGCGTGCAGCGATCTACGTAGTGCGCAATCCCTTAGATGTGCTGCTCTCTTATGCTGATCACTATGGCCTGAGTCCCGAGAAAGCTGCGGCAGACTTCGCAAATCCAAACTCGACGATCCTGCCAAGTCAGGCGGCGGTTCGCCAGTTCACCGGAAATTGGAGCGACCATGTTCGTTCCTGGACGAAAAACCCCAAGTTTCCGGTCACAATTCTGCGCTACGAAGATATGTTGGCCGACCCTCAGCGGTCTTTTGAAAAGGTGATTGCAGCAGTTGGTGCTCCTCCTGATCCAGAACGTGTTGCGCGGGCTGTGACTGCTTCGAGTTTTGACGAGTCGCGCCGACAGGAAGACGCCACCGGCTTCATCGAAAAAGCGCCTCGATCGGAAAAATTTTTCCGGTCTGGAAAATCAGGAGAGGGACAGCGGCTTTTGACAGAAGAGGTCATCGACAATATCCGTAAGGAGCACGGTGAGATTATGGCTCAGTTCGGATATTTCAAATGACCGACCAACGCATCATTTGGCTGGCTTCGTTTCCAAAGTCTGGAAACACATGGATGCGGGCATTTCTGGCGAACTATTTCATCGGCGGCGGAAAAGGCCTGTCGATCAACGAGTTGAGGAAATTCACACTTGGTGACATTCGGGCCGATTTCTACGATGCCGCTGCGGGTGGAGAATTTGAGATCGAAACGATCGAGGATTATCTGTCACTGCGGACGAAAGCGCTTCGTTTGATCCTGAATGCGCGGCAGGGCACGCATTTCGTGAAGAGCCACCATCAGAGCATTGTCTACCACGGCTCACCGCTCATTCCGCCGGAGATAACCGCAGCAGCAATCTACATTGTTAGAAATCCATTCGACGTCGTTCCGTCTTACGCGCGGCACTCCGGAACCAGCATCGAAGAGGCGGTAGAAGCGATTCTCGACCCTTCTCGGTTCTCGTATACACCACGTGGGTTGGTTGAAATCATCGGACGGTGGGATCATCACGTCGAGAGTTGGACGGACTCCGAAGGCCTCGCCATGCACGTCGTGCGCTACGAAGATTTGCGCGATAATCCGAAGATTGGATTTGGCAAAGTCTTCGATTTCTTGAAGGTGAAACCGGATCCGCAACAATTCGCAAACGCGCTGAAATTGACGCGGCTCGAAGCTTTGAAAAAACAAGAGCAAAAAACAGGCTTTATCGAACGGCCAAAGGAAATGTCTTCGTTCTTCCATTCTGGAAAGGTTGGCGGCTGGCGTAAGTCGCTGACTGATGAGCAAGTCGCCAGGCTGCATACCGAGTTCGAGCCAACCTTGCGGAAGTTCTATCCAGAAATTGCGGAAGAGACGGCGGCCATCGCCGCTCGTGTATGACTGCTCTGTCCGACATTGGGGCAAGGATCGAAGCTGCATTAAGGTCGGCCAACCGGCCCGCAAACAGCGCGAAACTTCTTGCGGTCTCCAAGGTGCAACCGCGCGAGCGGGTCGAGGCGGTCTTACAGCAAGGTCATCGAATCTTTGGTGAAAACCGCGTACAGGAAGCGCAAGGCCGTTGGTTCCCATTGCGGGAGGCTTATAACGACGTCGAACTTCACCTCATCGGGCCTCTGCAAACCAATAAGATCAAACCAGCCCTCGATCTTTTCAATGCTATTCACACGCTGGATCGAGACCGGCTGGCGCGCAAACTGGCAGCCGAGATCCAGGCGCGTGGCGTCGCACCAGAGCTGTTGGTGCAGGTGAACATCGGAGAAGAGGCGCAGAAGGCAGGGGTTTTACCCAAGAAAGCAGATGAATTCATCGCTGCCTGTCGCGACACTTACGACTTGCCAATTGTTGGGGTGATGGCGATCCCCCCGGTTGACCAATCGCCGGACGCTCATTTCATGGCCCTTGCCGACATCGCGCATCGGAATGGACTGCAAGAAATTAGCATGGGTATGAGTGCTGATTTTGAGGTGGCTATCGCTCACGGCGCGACAATGGTTCGCGTTGGATCAGCGATCTTTGGCGCACGGGATCCTTCGGGCATCGTCTAACCGCCGCCCGACCGCTTGGATTGAGGGGCCTGTTAGGCCGATTTTGCTTCTTCGTCTTCGCCAAACAAGGCGTCGAGGTACCAATCGAGGGCGGTCACGACGACGTCTTCCACCGAACAACCCATTTGACGTGAAACGTGATTGAGCAATGTCGAGCGGCTCTCGTCGAAAGAAACCGAAATGCGACCATCAGCATTCTCGTCCGCGATTGGAGAGGGCGGAGTTGAGACGGCGCTTAGTTCTTCGGGCGCAGCTTCGTTTTCGAACTCTTGTTTGAGCAGTTCAGCGTCGACCTCATTGGCGGCAAAGTCTGGTGTCACGCTCTCATCGACGGCGTCGATATCACTTCCAATTTCGGTAGCACTGGATGCCGACGTTGCTACGGCAGCAGCAACACTGCCTGCACCGGCAACAGCGGCGATCTCGTCGAAGTCGGCGAACGCCTCATCATCGATCCCGAGAGCCGATGCGGATAGTCCGTTGTTCGGTTCGTCATCGCTTTCCGCCGCCCGCACGTCAACCGTGTTATCCTCGAGCAGGTCTTCGGGGATCATTGACTCATCCGCTAGATCATCAGCGGCACCGTCCATGACGAAATTGACATCATTCTCGTCAGCTTCAGGCCGGATTTCATCGTTGAGCTCTGCCGATTCAACAGCCGGCTCTTCTTCCCAAACACTTGCAGGGTCAAAGTCGTTAGGACCTTCGGATGACTCCTCATGCTCTGCAGACACATCGTTTTGAATCGATGGGGTGTCCAGCGCCGATGTATC
>CAZXMX010000310.1:0-3267 GCA_964641645.1 uncultured Neomegalonema sp. | reverse complement strand
AGCGGTGGAGTGGGGCGCAAAGCGTCGTAAGCGGCATTGATCTCGGCCATTCGTCGCTCAGCGAGTCTGGCGGCTTCATCAGGAACACCCCGCGCTCTGAGTTGATCCGGGTGGTAGCGTCTGGCGAGATCTTTCCAGGCTCGTTTGATCTCCTCCGGCGAGGCCGTTTCTCGGACGCCCAAAATTGCATAAGGCGACTGATCGCGATCCGTGGCGTGCCGTTGACACATCGCATCGAAATGAAGGTCGTTGAAGCCAAAGGTATCTGAAATAACGTGCAAAAAAGCGATTTCGGCTTCGTGTAATACGCCGTCCGCTCGGGCAATGTGGAACAACGCATCGAGAAGTGTCTCCAAGACGTCCCCGCCTCGTTCGAACATTCGCGACACTTTCGATGCATAAAGTTCAAACCCGGCGACATCCTTGCGGGCGAGGTCGAAAAAGCGTCCCACGGCGGGCAGGTCTTCATCGTTGATGTGAAAGATCTCGCGGAAGGCAATCACCTCATCACGGGTTACTCGTCCATCCGCCTTGGCCATCTTTGCGCCTAAGGCGACCACAGCGATCGTGAAGCCTTGAGTCGCTTCGGGCGGGCGAACACCAGAAAAGAAATCAATAAGATACTGAGGGCTGACAGCCGCGAGGCTCTCAAGCAAGCGAGACCAAATCGACATTTAAGCGGACGGCCTCGACGGGTCTATGTTGAGACTGCCCGCCAGAATGTAACCGACGAACCGTGAGATTTCATCATCGAGGTGATCTCCGGGCAGGCCGACAAAGCGCCCCTGTAGACTGATCGACACAATGCCGTGGATGGCCGAAAAGTAGGTACGCGCCCTCAGGTGCAGATCGGGCTCGGGTAAGTCCGGTTGCAATTGGCTAAGCGGGATGACCACGTGGCGCATGACGGCGCGCTGATGGTCCTTGAACCAGTCAGGGGTTGGTTCGTCTTTGGCTGACTTGTGGTCGAACAGTGCGTCCCACAATGGACGATTGGCCTTTGCAAATTTTGCATATTCCAGCGCGATTGCGAGCAGGGCTTTCTCCGGCGGCTGATCGCCAGTCGCTGCTTCTAACGCGGTGCTTAAACGATCCAGAGTTCGGGCATTAATGTGCAGGACTAACTCGTCAAGATCGCCAAAAGCCGTGTAGAGACCCCCGAGGGCACACCCAGCGTCCTTCGTAATATCACGGGCACGGAGACCGGTCAGGCCATTGACTTCCATGCGCTTTTCTGCGGCTTCGATCAGCCGTTGACGCAGAGCATCTCGCTTCTTTGACATCGTTTCTCACAAAATTAATGAACATCGTTCATATTTATCTTGAACGATGTTCAAATTCCTGTATAACCTCAATATGAACGATGTTCAAAAAAGGAGCAAGCAATGTTTCGATCGATTATTACTTTAATGCGCGGCAGGGCACATGAGGCCGATGAGGCCTTCAACGACGCCCACGCCCTTCCAATCTTGAAGCAGCAGCTCCGAGATTGCGCGCAGGCGGTGAGTGCGGCACGGAAGGCATTGGCCCTTGCGATGGCGCAGAACGAACAGGAAATCGAGCAATTTGAACGATTTACCGCGCGGATCGCTGATCTTGAAGCGCGCACAATCGCCGCGTTAGAGCAAGGTCGCACTGAACTCGCACAAGAAGCGGCGGAAACCATCGCTCGGTTGCAAACCGATCAAGAGGCGAGTCGGTCGGTGCTCGACACCCTGGAAGCGGAAGTCGCCAAGTTGCGTACGTCTGTGGCGACATCGGAAGAGCGTTTGCGAGCGCTAAAACGCGGTGAGCGGATCGCAGCGGCGACCGACAAAGCGCAACGCGCCGCGCATTCTTTTCCCGGCAGCGTGTCCAATGCTTTACGGGATGCCGAGGCGACTTTGACGCGCTTGCGTTCCCGTCAGACCGAAGTGGATGCGACGAACGAAGCGCTCGATGCTCTTGAAAATGCGAATGATACCAGACCGTTGCGCGAGAAGCTTGCCAGTGCGGGTTGCGGCACACCCTTGAAAACCACAGCGGAAGCAGTGCTCGAACGCCTGCGAACTCAAGCCGCAAAACCTGCTTAATCCAGACTTTGAAAGGACTGATCCATGACCGATTCAATTCAACGACATTCCGAAGCTTGGGTGAAATTCAGCTATCTGAGCTTTGCCGTCTCCTGCGTGATGATGGCGGGCGGCCTTGTCCTCGCGCCGATTGAACTGGCGATGAAAGGTTACATCGCGATGGCGGCGGTGATGGTGATCCAGACGACAGTGAATCTGACCAAGACGATGCGCGACAATCACGAGGCCGACCGCTTGTTCAACAAAATTGAGGACGCCAAGACGGAACGGTTGTTGCGCGATGTCGATACTGCGCAGGCCGCATAAATGTGCGATTATCGCATTGATAAGCATATGACTTTCCCCGCACTTCTGAGTGGGGAGAGCCACCTGAGAACGGTTGCTATCACCGTTTCACCTGCCTAAGGTCCGCCCGAAAATATACCGCTTACCGCCTCTGAAAGGCTGTCATGGAAGTCACCGCTGGTCGATTTACTGCCCGCCTTGCTGAGACCGAAGAGGACGTTCGGGCCGCACAACGCCTGCGTTATCGGGTGTTTGTCGAGGAAATGGGCGCCTCCGCGTCGCAGCAAGAGCATGATGACCGGCGCGAGAGCGACAGCTTTGACGCCCATTGTGATCATCTGATCCTGTTTGATACCGAAAGCTCGGTGACGGACCCGCTGGATCGGGTCATCGGGGTTTACCGCCTGCTTCGCGGATCGGTTGCAAAGTCGGGGCCGGGTTATTACTCGGCAGCGGAGTTCGATCTAGAACGCATCCTCGAATATCCCAATGAAACGCTTGAGTTAGGCCGGTCATGCGTTCATGCAGACTATCGCAGCGGCGCGGCGATGCAGCTTTTGTGGATGGCGCTCGCGCAATACATATACACGCATAAATTGCGACTTTTGTTCGGCTGTGCCAGTTTTCCCGGCTCGGACATGCAGACGCTCGCCAAGCCGCTCTCGTACCTCTACCACAATCACCTCGCGCCAGAGCATCTGAGGCCGCGCGTTCTCGGCGAATTCTATAACGATATGAACCTCTTACCCGCCGATCAGGTCACCCGCCCGGAGGCGATGCGAGAGATGCCCGCGCTGATCAAAGGCTACCTTCGCCTGAACGGATATATCGGCGATGGTGCGTTTATTGATAAAGAATTCAATACGGTAGACGTCTGCCTCGTGATGGAGACCGACAAAATCTCCGCCCG
>CAZXMX010000309.1:0-3286 GCA_964641645.1 uncultured Neomegalonema sp. | reverse complement strand
GACGTTCACGGATCAGGAAAGTTACTTTGTATCTGAGGCTTCGGTCTATCGGGTAGCCCAACTCGGACTCTTTTGATCGTCGCTCATGACGTCAGCAAAGGGAGCAAAATCCAGCCGAGCGCTTTGTCGCATTTGGCTTTGCGGGAGGTGAGTTTCGTTTGTGGCTCCAAAGGGTGCTTCCGTCATTCCTTTCAGGAATGGGGGTGCACCATTTTTCGCTGCGATGTTTGCTCTTGCGTTGAGGTTGGTCGCATTTGCGGTTGCAAATATTTTTCACTTGACAAATGTTCTTGTTTTATTCTATTCACTTTCGTCATGTTTTTGAGGCAGCAACAGGATGACAGGGACTTGAACGCGGCGATTGAAAAACAGCGGACGGCGCTTTTGCGGATCGTGATGACGTTGTTTTCCCTGTTGGGAATTACGCCGGGGTCCAAGGTTCTTTTCGCACCGAGGTTTGTCTCTCTGTCGATTGAGCGTGTGTTGTTGTCCGCCGAGTCTGCGGCGACTTGGTTGATCGTCGCGCAGGCCCGGACGCTCGGTGGAGCGCTTGTTGGCTCTGGCGATCAGCCAGATTGTTTTGATCTTTCCGCGCGGCGCGGCTTGGGTTTTGGTTCGGCATCTGACACGCCGGATGTCGTCAGTGCGGAACGGCTTTGTGCGCGCCTGAATGCTCTGTTTGTGGCGCTGCAAGATATTCCGAAACAAGCGCGTCGTTTGATTGTCGTGCAACGAAGGATCGCGACTTCCGTCGCAAAGGGATTGAATCGACTGTTCCCTTCGCAAGACCGGACGGACTGCGCGGTTCAATCTCAGTTACCGGGACGTCCGGCGCGGAACCGCGAAAATTGGTTGGCCGTGCCGGGTCTCGATTCTTCCTGAACGAAATTTCTCACTCGAAAAAGAATTCACTCCCCACGTTTTCGTCGGGGATCGCCGAGTCGTGTCTGCTATATAAAAGTGTTCGCTGCGCGAACACGTTAGACACATGCCGTGATGCCGCCATCGACGTAAAGCACGTGACCGTTGACGAAGCTGGAAGCATCCGAGGCAAGGTAAATCGCCGCGCCGACCAACTCGTCGACCGTGCCCCAGCGCCCTGCCGGGGTCCGCTTTTCGAGCCAACCGGAAAACTCGCCATCTTTGACCAGCGCATCGGTGAGTTCGGTTTTGAAATAGCCCGGCGCGATGCCGTTTACGTTCAGCCCGTGCGATGCCCAGTCGGTTGCCATGCCTTTGGTCAGGTTCGCGACGGCGCCTTTTGAGGCGGTGTAAGGCGCAACGCCGGGGCGCGCGAGCATCGTCATCACCGAACAAATGTTGATGATCTTTCCCTTGCCGCGCGGGATCATCTTTTGTGCGACTGCTTGCCCGACATTAAAGACGCTGTTGATGTTGGTCATCATCAGACGGTCGAAATCTTGGGCCGGAAAATCTTCGAGCGGCGCGCGCTGTTGCATCCCGGCATTGTTGATCAGGATATCGAGCGGCCCGACTTCAGATTCGATTTGGGCGATCCCCGTCGCGCAGGCCGCATGATCGGTGACATCAAAGGCGGCTTGATGAACCGTCGCGCCCTCCCCTCGCAGACCCTCAGCGGCTCGGCCTAGCTTTGCGGGGTCGCGGCCATTGAGGACAATCGATGCGCCGACGCTCGCCAGCCCCTTTGCCAAGGCGAACCCGATCCCTTGCGACGAGCCGGTGACGAGGGCACGGCGGCCCGTTAGGTCGAACATCGAAAGGGACATGGAATTCTCCGGTCTTCAGGGATGGCGGGATGATGCACGAAGGCATACCCCACCGCCCTGCTCCGGCGAACATAATTTTCGTTACTGTTGGTCTTCGGCCTTCGGCGGCTCGCCCACAGCAACAAGATCGTTGATGCGGAAGGTTCGATAGAGGCCCTCGACCAAGAGATCGAGACTGTCTTTCTCCGCGAAGTCGAGGCAGCCGACATCATAGGTGACGACCTTTTGGGATTCTTCGGTTTCGCGAATGATCGTGAGCGTCGGTGTGCCGGTGACCCGATCCGGGCAGGTTTCAGGATTGCTCGCCTCATAGCTGCGCCGCATCCCGTCAAAGCCATATCGATCCAGCAGGCCCAGCGCCTTGCGGAACGATCCGACCGGCAGGCCGCCCGTCGAGCGCCCCTCGTTGATCGTGTTCGCGCCGGAGTTCAAACGATACCGGTCTTCCGTATTGACCTTCATCGTGAAGACCGGGCACAGCCCAAGGCAGGGGCCGGACGAAAGGCTGACGCTGCCTCTCAACGGCGGTTCCTTGGGTTCAGGCGTGGCACAGGCGGTTAAGGCCAGCATCAACGTTAGGCCAGAAATCGTTTTCAACATGTTTCGTCCTCTCAGGCGCGAGCGCGGCGGCGTCTGCGACGACCACCACCATCTTCACCTGTCGGTGGCTCGGCAGGAGCCGTCTCGGGCAGGCGCGCTTTTTTGCGTAGCAGGGGATATGGGGCGGTTTTGTGAGGGATCGCCATCGCTTCGATGAAGTGGTCTTGGAACTTCGGTTCGACAGCCGTTTCGATCTTATGGACTTGGCGAACCACGCTCTCGATGGTCGAACGCGCGCCGGCATTCAACAGAGCAATCCGTGCACCGGTTCCCGCAGCATTGCCCGCTGAGCGGACGTTTTCGACTTCGCAATCCGGGATCATTCCCAGCACCATCGCGTGGACGGGCGAGATATGCGCGCCGAAGGCTCCGGCGAGGGTAATGCGGTCGAGTTTCTCAACCCCCAGCTCATCCATGAGCAGACGGCACCCCGCATAAAGCGCGGCCTTGGCGAGTTGAATCGCACGCACGTCGTTTTGGGTGACAACGATTCGCTGCTCACCTTCGTGGATGAGATAGGAGAAGGTCCGACCTTCGGCAAAGACGCGGGTGGTGGTTTTGGCAAGGTTGCCCCGGACAACGCCGTCGATGTCGATGATGTCAGCCAAGCGCATCTCAGCAATCGCCTCGATGATGCCCGACCCCGCGATGCCGGTAACGCCGCTGTCCGCCGTCGCACTCGCAAAGCCCGGATCGTCGGACCAAAATTCGCAGCCGATAACTTTGAAGCGGCACTCTTTGGTGTCCGGGTCGATGCGTATCCGTTCGATGGCACCCGGCGCCGCACGCTGGCCGCAAGAAATCTGCGCGCCTTCAAAAGCGGGTCCCGTCGGCGAGGAACAGGCGAGCAATTTATCTCGGTTGCCCAGCACAATCTCAGCGTTCGTGCCGACATCAACGATCAGGGTCATGTCATCGGTGTCATAGGGTTCTTCGGA
>CAZXMX010000308.1:0-3327 GCA_964641645.1 uncultured Neomegalonema sp. | reverse complement strand
AATGTTGGCGTGGATGCAGAGATGATTGCCCGGCTCGGTTCAAAAAAGCTCACAAGCGACTCTTCACCAGTCCCGGCACCGCTGTACATCCGCCCCGCAGATGCCAAACCGCAAACTGCGGTAAATTTAGGCTGATGCATGTCGGTTACTACGTCGGCGCAGATGCTTTTACTTTTGCCAGAGAATGCGCAGCCATTCATTCTGCCGCTTTTTTACCCACCGGGACACGAGGTTGGACGACAAACGAGTTTGAATCCTTATTTGAACGCGATTCGACTTTTCTATTAAGAACTTCTCACGGGTTTCTAGTGGCCGATTTGATCGTTGATGAAGTTGAAATCTTATCCATTGCAGTTGTACCAGAACACCAAGGCCAAAAAATTGGACGCGCACTGATGACTAAACTTGATAGTATCTGTACGTGCCGTAACGTAAACAAATGTCTTCTTGAAGTTGCATCCGATAACATTGCTGCGATAAGTTTGTACAATATGTTTGGTTTTCGGCAATTTTCAATCAGAGAGGGTTATTTTAAACGAGATAACCAATACGTATCTGCGTTAATGATGACGAAAACTTATTAAGCATAAAAATTCCTGATCGCAGAATTCGCGCCTACTTTTTAAAAAATTTCTTCGTAGGCACTATTTGTGTTTGCACATTTTGAAACTCAGTATATTCCCAACACCGAAGCAGATGGCATTAGCATCCGTTGATTTTTTTTTACAATTTTTCGTTGAAATTTACCTAATTATTCCTTCACCCCCACTAAAGGAAACGAAATGAGCGATATGGATATCGATAAAACCGAGATTCTTGATCTCACTTCTCAAATTGTCTCTGCACATGTGTCGAACAATGTGGTTCCAACTGGCGATTTGCCGGGCGTAATCCAATCTGTATTCGAAACAATGTCAGAACTTGCAAATGGCCCAATCGAAGAACCAGTTGAAGAACTGAAACCATTTGTCTCAATTAAGAAATCAATCACGCCTGATTATCTTATTTGTCTTGAAGATGGTAAAAAGCTGAAGATGTTGAAGCGCCATTTGAAAACGTCCTACGACATGACACCCGAAGATTACCGCGAGCGTTGGGGCCTTTCCCCCGATTATCCGATGGTTGCACCGAATTACGCGGCAAAACGTCAGGAACTCGCGAAGAAAATCGGCCTCGGTCGGAATCGCAAGAAGAAGTAAGTTGTCTCGCCTCTTTGAGGCAGGTACTGAACAGGGCGTGCTCCACGAGGAGCGCGCCCTCTTTCATTTATGGGAATACGATGACCACCGCGTCTGATGTCAAGGCAACGGAAAAGACCAAAAAGCTGTATGTGAAAACATACGGCTGTCAGATGAATGTCTACGATTCCGAGCGCATGACCGAAACGCTGGCTGGTGAAGGCTACGAAGCGGTCGACACCCCCGACGCAGCGGACCTCGTTCTGCTGAACACTTGCCACATTCGCGAAAAAGCCGCCGAGAAAGTCTATTCCGATCTTGGCCGCCTCAAGAAACTGGAAAAGCAGCGCGGCACGCCGATGCGTGTCGGCGTTGCCGGTTGCGTGGCGCAGGCCGAGGGCGAAGAGATCGTTCGCCGGATGCCACAAGTCGATCTTGTTGTTGGTCCTCAAGCCTACCACCGCCTGCCGCATATGCTGAACGCTCTTGATGCGGGTGAACCGGCGCAGATCATCACCGACTTTCCGGTCGAGGCGAAGTTTTCCGATCTGCCAAAAACGCGCACTGCGAGCGGACCAACGGCCTTTCTCAGCGTGCAAGAGGGGTGCGATAAGTTTTGCGCGTTTTGCGTGGTCCCCTACACGCGCGGTGCTGAGTATTCGCGCCCAGCCACTGATCTATTGACTGAGGCCAAACGCCTCGTTGCCTCTGGCGTCCGCGAAATCACGCTGCTCGGCCAAAACGTCAATGCCTATCACGGCGAGGGGACGAACGGCACATGGAGCCTCGCGCGATTGGTGCGCGAGATGGCGGAAATCGATGGCCTTGCTCGCATTCGTTACACCACCAGCCATCCCAACGACATGAGTGATGACTTGATCGCGGCGCACGGAGAGATCGACGCGCTGATGCCGTTTCTGCATCTGCCTGTTCAATCGGGGTCGGATAACATCCTCAAGGCGATGAACCGCAAACACACTGCGGACAGCTATCGCGCGCTGATCGATCGTATTCGCACCGCCCGTCCTGACATTGCCATGTCAGGTGACTTCATCGTCGGCTTCCCCGGCGAGTCCGATGCGGATTTCGAAGACACAATGCGGTTGATCGACGACGTGCAGTATGCGCAAGCGTTTTCCTTCAAATACAGCCCCCGTCCGGGCACGCCCGCAGCCACGGCAGAACAATTGCCGGAAGATGTTAAAGTCGAACGTCTGGCGCGCGTGCAAGAGGCGCTGCTCAACAGCCAAGCGACCTTTCAGCAGGATTGCATTGGAAAGACGATGCCGGTCCTCTTGGACCGTCCCGGCAAACGCGACGGTCAGATGATGGGACGCAGCCCCTATCTGCAGAACGTCCACCTGCAGGTTGACGCGAGCAGACGAGGCGAGATCGTCCCGGTGACCATCACCGAATCCCATCGCACCAGTCTGGGCGGAGTTCTCGCCTGATGATCGACCCACGCTCGTGCAACTCCTCCCGTCCTCTTTGAACCGAGAACCCGCTTGGCCCACACACCCATCGACATAGAAATTGAAGACAACGCGGTCGTTGCCGAGTTGCTGGGACCGTACAGCCGAAATTTGGCCGACCTTGAGCGAGCGTTTGAAGTCCAAATTTATCAGCGCGGGAATGTTCTCTCAATCACCGGGGACGCCGAGGAAACCACGATGGTAACGGATGCCATCCGCCGTCTGGAAACACGCATCAAGCAAGGTCGTACGCTCGAAACCGGCGATGTGCATGGCGCGATCCGCCTTGCGCGCGGGATACCAACACCGCCCCAGTCAGGCGATACAGCACCGCGAAAATCGAAGATCGAAATCCACACCCGAAAGCGGGTGATTGAACCCCGCTCGGCAACCCAACGCGACTACATCACCGCCTTGACCGAGAACAGCCTGACCTTTGGTGTCGGCCCCGCCGGAACCGGTAAGACGTATCTTGCTGTCGCAGCCGCTGTCTCTGCTTATCTGGAACGCCGTGTCGAGCGGATCGTCCTGTCCCGGCCTGCGGTCGAAGCGGGCGAACGCTTAGGCTTTCTTCCGGGTGACATGAAAGAGAAAATCGATCCGTACCTGCGCCCACTCTACGACGCCTTGCATGACATGCTGCCCGGTGAGCAAGTCACGAAGATGCTCGAAAACGG
>CAZXMX010000307.1:0-3333 GCA_964641645.1 uncultured Neomegalonema sp. | reverse complement strand
GCTTACGCCAGTACCTATCCGGGGCAATCCACCCCCGGAGGCCTTGATAGCGTCGGGGCTTACGCTGACTTCGCGCAGCACTGCCTTGAGCTTGGTTATCCCGCTTTCAAGATCCACAGCTTTTGGGACGGCACCGCTAAAGGCGAGATCGAGGTGATGACAGCCGTCCGCAATCAAGTCGGCGACTCCATGCGTCTCATGACGGACCCGGCGTCGTCACTTGGCGGATTCTTGGAGGCCGTCGAGGTGGGCCGCGCCTGCGACGATCTCGACTTCTTCTGGTACGAAGACCCTTACCGCGACGCCTCCGCCAGTGCGTTCGGTCAGAAGAAACTTCGCGATTTCTGCAAGACGCCGCTGCTTGTCTCCGAACATATTCGCGGGGTTGAACAGAAGGCGGACTTCCTCATTGCCGGCGGAACCGACCTTCTTCACATCGACCCTGAGCTTGACGGGGGCATCACCGCGACGATGAAGTTGGCCAACTTCGCCGAGGCGCTGGGCATCGACATTCAAATTCACACGGCAGGACCGATGCACCGCCACTGCCTCGCGGCGATCCCGAACACATACTATTATGAGATGGGAATTATCGGCCCCGGAATGACCAACTCACTCCAGCCGCCGATCTACTCATGCGGCTATGGCGACCAACTCGAAGATATCGACAAGGAAGGCTGCGTTACCATTCCCACCAACCCCGGCATGGGTGTCACCTTGGACTGGGACTTCATCAAAGCCCACGAAACTGCCTGCGTCGTGGTCGAAAAATAGCCGGGAACTCAATTCAACCCGGTTCGTCCAAGCCACCTGCGACCCGAATAAAATTCACAACAGCTTCAACGCCGTCTCCTGCGCGCAAATGAGAGAAGACGAAGGGTCGCTGACCGCGCATCTTCTCTGCGTCGCGTTTCATCACGTCTAAAGAAGCCCCGACATGCGGCGCGAGGTCGGTCTTGTTGATGATGAGTAAGCCTGAGCGCGTGATGGCCGGGCCGCCTTTGCGGGGGATTTCTTCGCCCGCTGCGACGTCAATGACATAGAGCGTGAGGTCAGCCAGCTCGGGCGAGAAAGTCGCGGCGAGATTGTCGCCACCAGACTCGATGAACACGACGTCGAGGTCAGGATGCAAGCTGCGCAGATCGGCGATGGCGGCAAGATTGATCGAGGCATCTTCGCGAATGGCCGTGTGCGGGCAGCCTCCGGTTTCAACGCCGACAATTCGATCCGATGGCAGGGCTTGCATGCGCAGCAATGCTTCTGCGTCCTCTTTTGTGTAGATATCGTTCGAGATTGCGGCCACCGAATATTGGTCCCGCATCGCGATGCAAAGGGCGGCAGTCAGCGTCGTCTTGCCCGCACCAACAGGTCCGCCAATACCAACGCGCAGAGGGCCGTTACTGCTGGGCATCGGCATGATCTCCATCGAAAATTATCTGAGAATGCACGCGCTTTTCATTCGGGCGATTCATTTTCGCTCCACATTATCCGTAACGTGTCGAACTGAGATTTCGTGATTTCTGGCTGTTCTATTTGCGCGATCAAGTCGGGCCAATTTTGCGGCTAACCCTGTCCACCAGCGCAGGCCTCGGCACCCATCGACTCCAGAGCTTCGACGGTCGCGTCATAGGCAAGCATGATCGACGCATGCCGGTTCTTATAATCGCGAGCGGGTTCGAGAAGCTTTAGCTGCTCAAACTTACCGGTTGGCGGTTTTGCGCCGTCTTTGAGCATGGCGCGCAGGTCTTCCCGAACTTGCTGTGCTTCTCGCAAATCAAGGCCAATCGCATTCGCACCGAGGACGGCAGCGGATGCCTGACCGAGCGCGCAGGCCTTGACGTCTTGGCCAAACTCCGCGATCCGGCCTCGTTCGACCTTGATGTCGACGGTAATCGTTGATCCGCAAAGCGGCGACCTTTTCATCGCCGATGCGTCCGGATCAGAGAGTCGTTCTGCATGCGGAATATCTGACGCGAGCGCCAAAATTTTCTTTGAATACAGACTGATAAGATCAACCATGGCCCATCCCCTTCGACTGTCGCTTCGAACGACAGACAATGCAATATAGCGCGCATCTGACATTTGTGAAAGCAGAGCCCACTATGAGTGTTGAATTTGACCCCAGCTCTCTTGCCTTCAACGCTCAAGGGTTGATCCCCGCGATCGCTCAGCAACATGACAGCGGCGAGGTTTTGATGCTGGCATGGATGAATGCGGAAAGTATCACGGAGACGCTAAAACAGGGGCGAGTCGTCTATTGGTCGCGTTCTCGTGGAGAGTTTTGGCGCAAAGGGGATACATCGGGTCATGTTCAGAAGCTGATCGAGATGCGCTTTGATTGCGATCAAGATTGCCTTTTGCTGAGTGTCGATCAAAGCGGGCCAGCCTGTCATACGGGACGACGCTCTTGTTTTTACACAGCGATTCGGGATGGCAACGCGGTAGAAGTGGAAACCTAGCCTGCAGCGACGCGCCGCAGCGTCAGGTTAATCCTCCCGCCCTTCGGCAAAAGAGCGCTCTCGCCGAATTTGATCCGGTCAATCCCATGAAAGGCGAGGCGGGTCTCGTCTCGTAACGTCATCGCATCCCCGCTTTCCAGCCAGAAGCTCCGGGTTGGGTCTTTTCGTTCCAACCCGCCAATTCGAAAGAGAGCGGGGTCTCCTAAACTAATGGAAACAACAGGATAGTCGAAATCGGCTTCGTCTCGGTCTTGATGAAGCCCCATCCGTGCCCCCTCGCCATAATAGTTGATGAGACAGCAATCAGGCTCGATCCGATCTTCGAACTGTCGCCAAATCGCTAGTGCGAGTGGCGGAATCGGGGGAAAGGCCGCTCCCGACTTTGGGTGCGCCTCGATATAGCGATAGCCTTTTCGATCAGAAAACCAGCAATATCGCCCCGCAGCCGTGATCTTGACCGACATCGGTTTACCCCACCCTGTCATGGGCGAAAACGGGGGAGAAATCCGGGCAATATGCTGTAATTCCGTCAGCAATTCCCTTTGTTCCAGGGCCGATAGCGCGGCTCTTGCGACAGAAACGCCATGGATCGAGTCAAATCCGATCTGTTCATCCATTACTTGCTACTCGGCTTCATATGCGCTCGAAAATCTCGTCTTCTGGCCGCAACGTCACATTTCCGGCAAGATTCCTGACTCCGACCGCTTGCAGTGCTATCCGCCCCTCCATATATGTCGCGTGAACAAGAAATCGCGCTCCCCTGAAAGGGATCAGGGCGCACCATTGGGAAAGCCCCTAAACGGACGGCGATTATCGCGTCTTTGGGGCTTTTGCTGAGAGGAAGCTATTGAATGTCTAAGGTTATTGGAATCGA
>CAZXMX010000306.1:0-3372 GCA_964641645.1 uncultured Neomegalonema sp. | reverse complement strand
GCTTCGCTTGCGCTGAACGGCGCTGTCGCCGCTGCGCGTCGACTCGAGTGACAGGGTAACAAAAAACGTACCTGTTGGTTTGGGTCATCATCGTGCTTGTCCAGCGCCAGCAAAGCGCCGCGCGGTTGATCCGTTGTCGAATGCCTCCCATCCCGACCTCTCAAAATTGTGTCTTCTCAGGAAAGCGGCGCGGGCCATCCTGTCTATGCCGTGCCTGCGCATGGGGTGCAGACAATGGATGCCTGATATTTCGGCCATAACTCTGGAGATTTTCCGCCGATGCCAAACTCAAACGAACTCGCAAAGATACGCCAGAATTTAGCCGACTGGCTGCGTGCGTTTAACGCCAAAGACGTTGATCAAATGTTCGAACTTTACGACGAGGAAAGCGTCTATGCGAATGCAAACGCGCCGCTGATGCGGGGGATTGATGAAATCAAGCCTTGGTACGCGGCTGTGCTGGGGAAAGTCACGGGGACGTTGCTGCATAAGGAAGAACAAGCCTTCGTCGACGAAAACCTCGCCCTTCTGATTGGTGCTTATTATTTCAAACCGCCCGTCGGGGAAGCCCCCGACATGACCGGACGCGTTGCGCTGGCCTATCGGCGGAATG
Organism: uncultured Neomegalonema sp.; assembly: GCA_964641645.1. Lineage (GTDB taxonomy): Bacteria > Pseudomonadota > Alphaproteobacteria > Rhodobacterales > Rhodobacteraceae > JAHDDY01. The sequence goes on along the minus strand of CAZXMX010000306.1, from coordinate 2,759 downwards.
AGCGGGGAGAATGGAAATTGTTGTTTGATATGGACAACACGCCGCCCGATGTCACGCCGGACCTCTTCACGTAGCAGGGACTGAAGAGACATCACGTTCAATCGGCTGGATCGAAGTTCATTCCTAATTTGCCAGCGCGCGGTGGGTTTTCACTTGACATATGTTCTTAATATGTTCTTTTTGCCGCTGTTGTTTAAACGGAGGCAATCGACGGCGTGACGATGGAACGGACACTGGAGACTCAGCGGGTTAAGCTGCTTCGCCTTTTGGCGGGGTGGTTTACGATTGTTGAGTTGGTGTCGATGGGGCCGCTTCGTGTTGAGTTGCCGCGTTGGATGCGGTCTTTTTTGCAGACCGTGTTGATCCGTGCGGAATTTGCGGCGCAGAGTTTGGTGATTGTTGCGGCCTGTGTCGCGGTCAAGAATGGGGCGGGCGGTTCATTGCCATGCCGTGCGCCATCTGTGCGTTGCTCCCATCCAACCGAGTATGCGGATGACGTGCCTTCAACACTCGCCATCTTGCGTCGAATGCGGGCGTTGCGTGCGTTGCTAAAAGACTTGCCGCGCCGTGGTTTGCGTTTGTTGCGAACCGCTCGGCGGCCTCGGACCGCGCGGTGTCAAAGCTCCGTTGTTGTGATCCCTGAGCTTCATGATTGGGCTTTGGCCGCGCGCAGGATTGAGCGTCCGCCTGATAAGGCTCGCTTACGTTTGCCAGACTGAGAACCGCCTGATCGGGCGGGCGCTTTCGCGTGCCTTGCCCTCGTCTAACAGGAGGAGATCACGCCGTCGGAAAACTTCTCTCCAGACGGCAAGAAAGAGACGACCCGCACTTCGCCTCCCACTTCGAATAACCGTTGGAACCCTTCGGAATCGCAAATCCCATCCCGGTAGTTTTCGGCGAACTGCTGTTTGCTCGTGAGGCCATTTCTGGGTGGTTCGTCAACGATAGAAAAGGGAACGTCGAAATTAACGGTGATGGTTTGCCCATCGGTTTCGGCATCTCGAATTTTGATCTCGCTGTCGATGGGTTCTTCGCTTGCTCTGTTCATCGACAACGTCAAAAGCGTCGTAAGCCCACAAAGTTCGTCGTCATCGCAAGCCGCAAAGATGTCTAAGAATTCTTGCCCTGACGAAGTGGGTCTTTCTGGGTCTGCGCATCCAATCAAAAGAAAGCCGATGCAGCACGGCCCAATAATTTTAGCAAACATGGGATGATCTCCGGTCGCGCCGTTGCAAAATCTGAACGGACATTATCCCAGTCCATTGTTGGTGAGCAGGTCCTTGAGGGCCGCCGCCAACGCTTCGGGCTGTTCGATGCAGGGCAAGTGGCCGCAATCGTCGATCTGAACAAACTTCGCGCCTTCGATTAGGCCCGCCAGTTCTTGCACGAGGGCAGGGGGCGTTGCGCCGTCTTGCGCCCCGACGATGCAGACCGTTGGCGCTTTGATCCCGCGGGTCCGCTCGGTAAAATCGGCATCGCGGATCGCACGGCCTACGGCGCAATAACCCTCGGCCAAGGTGCGCGTCAGCATGTTGCACCAGACTGGAAAGTTGGGGTCTTCGGCGCGATACCGCGCGGTGAACCAGCGCTCCATCGTCGGCTCAAGCACCGCATCCATACCGCCTGCATTGATCGCTTCGATCCGAGGATTCCAGATTTCAGCCGATCCAATTTTATGACCGGTATCGCATAGCGCCAGCCCGAGGACGCGCGCCGGATTCGCATCGGCAAAAGCCTGTGCGATTAAGCCGCCGACGGACAGCCCAACGACCACAGCTTTGTCGATTTTCAAATGATCGAGCAACGCCGCGACATCGGTGGCATGGGCCTCAATCGAACGCTCTCCGGCAAAGTCGCTCAGCCCATGTCCCGCCTTGTCGTATCGGATGATCCGCAAGCCACTCGGCAAGTGTGGCAGCAAAGGATTCCACGCGCGAAAATCGGTGCCCAGCGAGTTGGAGAAAACCACCGGCAGTCCTTCGCGCGGGCCTTCATCGGCGAAGTGAATGGCGTTTCCGTTATGGTGAAAAGCGGGCATCGGGTTGGTCTCCGTCGGGCTGGCAAAGTAATGGCAACAGCCTAACCCCGAAACGCACTAGTAGGGCAAGCCCACATAGTTCTGTGCGAGGGAAGCTTGCGCGTTGCTGTTGTCTTTCAGAAACGCAATCTCTGCCGCCTGCATCCGGGCATCAAATTCGGATTGATCGGGGAAGCGATGCAGCAAGCTGGTCATCCACCAGCTAAATCGTTCGGCTTTCCAAACGCGCGCCAAGGCGCGTTCGGAATATCGCTCGATGCCTTCGTCGTCTTTATGATTGTAATGTTGGATCAGCCCTTGGCTGAGATAATGAACATCACTCGCGGCGGTGTTCAGACCCTTGGCCCCGGTGGGCGGCACAATATGCGCGGCGTCTCCGCATAGGAACAGCCGGCCCCAGCGCATGGGTTCACACACGAAGGACCGCAGAGGCGCGATAGACTTTTCAATCGACGGACCGGTGATCAGATTGTCCGCGTGCTCTTGAGGGATGCAGCGCTTTAGCGCTTCCCAGAACGCGTCATCGCTCCAGTCTTCTGGCTTATCGGACAGATCGCATTGGACGTAATAGCGGCTGAGATTATCATTGCGCATCGAGCAGAGCGCAAACCCGCGATCCGAACTGGCGTAGATCAGCTCATCGTGGACGGGGGGCGTTTCGGACAAAATGCCGAGCCATCCGAACGGGTAGACCTTTTCAAATTCGCGGCGAACCGTGTCG
>CAZXMX010000305.1:0-3385 GCA_964641645.1 uncultured Neomegalonema sp. | reverse complement strand
TCGGCTTGGGGTTCACCAGCAGAGGCGCGCCGGGGCTGAACATCCATTTCATGCCCTTGAAGATCGTCGACCATTGAGTCCAAACCTCAGCGTTCGAAGCGGAGAGTTGCCCACCATTCGCAAACGAGGTCTCCATCGCGGCATAGCGGTGGCGGTCAAAGACAGTAACCTCAAAGCCTCGGTTCAGCAGAGCATAAGCAGTGGTAATTCCGGTGATTCCGGCCCCAATAACGGCAATACGGCGCATGACGGATTCCTTTCGTCAAACAGGTTAACGCTGGCAAGCCAGCCCATTTTCCCATCTGTCGCGGAACCTGAGAGTTTCGCCGCGTGCCGAGGCACCCGACATCTCCTTCGGTGGGTGATCAACCGATCACCGCTCTCCAGATTGCTATATCGTCAAGCGGTCCCTTGTGCCTGAGAGTTTCCGGGAAGTTGCTCCTTCGGCGCCGGGCTCAGCCCGATCTCTCCCGCAAGACGATTAGTTCTACAGCGCCTATAACATTGATGCGCGGTTCGTGTCGAGCAAGTCGTTGCCGCTGACGCCCCGTCAAGATATTGCGAAGGCATGAAACAAAATCGGACACCGATTGGCGTATTCGATTCCGGCTTAGGCGGGTTAACCGTGCTGGCGGACTTGCGCCGAGCGATGCCGCAGCAGGATTTTGTCTATCTGGGCGACAATGCGAATGCGCCTTACGGTGTGCGCTCCCCCGAAGAGGTCACGGCCCTCACACGCGCCGCCATTGAGCGATTGTTTGCTGAGGGCTGTGAGCTGGTTCTCATTGCCTGCAACACCGCGTCGGCTCTGGCGCTGCGAACGTTGCAGCAAAACTGGCTGCCCACGCTCGACGGCAATCAAGCGATCATCGGCGTCTTCGTTCCATTAATCGAGGCGCTGACTGGGCGTGGCTGGCGCGACGAACCGGGCAGGGCGGCGATTGGCAAGGCGGCTTTCTTCGCGACCCCCGCGACCGTAAACAGCGGCGCGTTCACCCGCGAAGCAAAACGGCTTGCGCCTAATCTCACTGTTATTGAGCAAGGATGCCCTGGTCTCGTCGTTGCGATTGAGGCCGGAGAACCGTTTGATGCCATCGTTGCCGAGGCGGTCGACAAAGCGCTGCAACAGGGAACGCCAGAGGCCGCGATTTTGGGCTGCACCCATTACCCGCATGCCGAGGCCGCCTTTCGCGCGGCGCTGCCCGACGGAACGAACATTCTATCGCAACCTCAAATCGTCGCACAAAGCCTCGCTGCATACCTCGAACGCCATCCTCAATTCAAAGGCGGCACGGGCAGCCTTGGATGCCTAACTACCGGCGACCCCGCGCATGTCAGCGCCCGCGCCGGTGCCCTGTTTAAGCGCCCACTGCCGTTTGACGCGGCGTAACCAGAGCGTCTCAGATCAAAGGTCCACGACGCACAGGCGGCTCACCGGGCGAGCGTTCGCTAAGTTTCACCAGCCAAGCGTAACGCCTGCCTTGCCGCCAATGGTGGACGTTCCTGTTCCAAATCCAATTCCAGCATCAATTTTCACCGAGGATGTCGGGCCGAGGCCGCCACGCGATACGACGCCGACTGCGGAGAAACCAATCGCGCTTTCGCCATCAAAGTTTCCGTATCCGAGGCGCATCGCGAAGCTCTGATTTTGCTCGATATCGGGCTGATCCAGTGACAATGCGATGGCAATACCATTCGCCAACTCATCGTCTCTGCTTTGCAGAGAGTCGATGCGGGCGTTGGTCGATGTTAGTCCCGAATTGAGTGTCGTAATGTCTGCTGAATTGGCATTAATCGCCGTGGAATTTGTAGAGATGTCAAAAGCATTCCGATCAATGTTTTCCGCGCTGACATCAATTGCAATGGCGTTCGCGTTGATTGCCGAATTGTTTGTACCGATCAAGACGGCTTGATCAGCAATGTCTGCGCTGTTTGTGTCGATCGCAGCGTTTGCGCTTTCAATGGCAGATGCGTTCGCACCAGTGGCGGCCACGGCTTGAAGGGTTGCGTCACGGTTGTCCTGAATACTCAGGGCGTTTGCGGATATCGCTTCGGTGTTGCTCAAACCGACCTGATCCGCGTGTTGCACAGCAATCCGATTGGCCTCAACCGCTACGATGTTCGTATTGATCGCCGCGTTTGCGCTTTCAATGGAAGATGTATTCGCATCAGTGGCCGCCACCGCTTGTAGGATTACCTCACGGTTGTCTCGAACGTTTGAGGCGTTCGCGGAAATCGCATCGACATTGTTCAAACTGACTTGTCCGGCGTTTTGCGCGGCAATCCTGTTGGCCTCAACCGCTTCGACGAGTTGGCCACCATCTGATGCCAAGTTACCATCCGCATCGGTCGTTATGATCCCGTGGATGGTGCCTTGTACCGCTGTACTCGATTCAGTTGCGACCCCGCTCAGTGTATGAGTATTGCTGCGCGTTCCAAAAACTTGCTGGGCGTCGCGTGTGGTTTGCGCGCCGACGCCAATCGCGGTTGCGTCGATGTGGCTGCTGCTCGCTTGAGCGCCGATCGCAATGCTACTGCTATTTGCGACGGCGGCGTCCGCACCGCTTCCGATGGCGATGTTGTTGCTTTGACCGCCTGAAGCATTCGCGTCGGATCCAAGTGCGGTGTTATAACTCCCTTGGCCCGATGCATTCGTATCCAAACCAATCGCGGTATTGCCGCTAAGGACAGGCGACGCGACGGGTAAGGGAGTCGGAATAGGGACCGGCACGGTAACGACGATTGGTTCGATAGGCAGCCGCGTAAACGGGTCACGCGTTCCTCTCAAATCGGTCGCTCGTTCGGCTCTTCCTCGCGTTTCTTCTGTTCCACCGGCGGAAGCATTCGCTCCAATGCCGACGGCTGTTCCGCCATCGCCCGCGACCGAGCCCGCACCGCATGCAAGTTGCCGAGCGTCAACGGAGCCCGCACATGTGTGGAACTCTTGAGCGATCGTTGGATAAACGCCAGCCGGTGAGAGTTGCATGACTGCCCATACACCGACGGTCAGAGTGGCCCATTTTGCTGGATTCATCATTGAATCCCCCTCAATTACCCGCAAATTTGCCCCCGAGGGATTTTTGCACGGTATGCCTGCAAGAGTCTATCAGATTAAAATTGTTGAACTTTCTCAATTTTTCGGTTCGCTTTTCGGCTAGCTTTCGCGATTTGCACTCAACCTCCGCATCCCCTATTGCTGCCCTTCACATTTCACAGGAGGGCGTGATGGGCGCGATACGGACGGCAATTTTGGGTGCAAGCGGCTACACGGGGGCAGAACTCGTGCGCCTTCTCAGCGTCTGCCCAGAATACCGACTGGTCGCGCTAACGGCGGACCGTAAGGCGGGGCAAACGATGGGCGCGGTGTTCCCGCATCTGTCCTATC
>CAZXMX010000304.1:0-3387 GCA_964641645.1 uncultured Neomegalonema sp. | reverse complement strand
GCCCTCTCGAAATCGGGAGGGCCGTCCAACAACCCTGAATTTCGCAAGGTTTTCGCGTGCAGATACACCATGAGCGAATAGGCCCCGTCCCGGCGAAAGGCCGGCACCGCGCGTGCCGGTTCACAATATTCCTCGGGCTTGGCCATCCGACCCTTGTACAGGGTTTCAGGGCCGAGTTGGCGCGAAACGCGCCGAGTCTCTCGCAAAGCGGGTTTTCATGTTGTGCTGCGGTAACGCAGGTGCAACACTTGGGAGGAATAAGGGGCCGAATGCTGGACGCAATGCAGCATGACGGGAGGATCGAATGGCGAATACGGGAAAAAAATCGGCGAACAGCGGTGCTGCGGCCAGTGGTGATAAGCCCGAACCCATCACGATCAAGAAATATGCGAATCGTCGGCTCTATAATACCGTCACCAGCAGCTACGTGACTCTCGATACGCTCGCGCAGATGGTCAAAGACGGCGAAGAGTTTTTGGTTTTCGACGCCAAATCCGGCGAAGACATTACCCGCTCGGTTCTGACTCAGATTATCTTTGAGGAAGAAGCAAAGGGCGAAAACCTGCTCCCGATCAATTTCTTGCGTCAGCTCATCGGCTTTTACGGCAACGGGATGGAGAACTTTGTCCCCAGCTATCTTGAGATGAGCCTAGAGACCTTTGCCAAACAACAAGAAGAAATCGGTCGTGCTTTCGGCGGCGAAGCCGCGGTCAACGCCATGAAGGCAATGACTCAGAAAAATGCCGAAATCTTCCAAGACGCGATGAAAATGTTCCCCGGCTTTGGCACCGGGGCGGGCGCGATGCCCTTCGGCACGGGGGCGGACCCCAAACCTGCCGAACCCACCAGCGAAACCAAAGATACCGAGCTTCAAGAACTGCGCGCTCAAATGGAGCAAATGCGCAAGACCCTCGATGGCTTAGGCGGCGACAAGTAACGTTTGCGCTTCGCTAGATTTCGCTCTGGCCAAAAGGGACACAGCCGAATTCGCCCCTCGGAATAGATCCGAGAGTTCTGATGGGACGGCTGAAAAACGAAGTGAGCCTTTATCCGGCGGGCGTTCCACTCTCGGCGCGACCCATTCCGGCGGGGCAGGCGCAACATCAATCGGATGCGTCCGACCTGTCGAGCAACGCACGCGCTTTTCGCCTTCACTTCCGCGCAAGGGACGCAGCAACCGCCGACCAAAACGCGGCAAGTCTTGAAGCACACGCCGCAACGCTTTCATCCGACGAAGCAACACGGCGACCGACGGAGTCTCATCGACTGCACCGCCACCCTCCGAACGCGAAACCGACGCGGGCGAATCCTCGGCAACGGCCCAACGCTCGTTCGTCTGCAAACGCGCCGAAACGAGAACCAGACACTGCGCCGCAAACTCAGCCCGAACAATAAGATCGGCCAGAAACGACCGCGCCCATCGCGGCAAACCAAGCGAGCCGCCAGACACCAAAACGACAACCGCCAACCACCCCGTCACAAGACGAAGCAGCTTCACCCGCTGTGTTTCTAAGGTCCGTTCCAAGTTCAAGTCGCTCGCTTCCTCTGATAAGAACAATATGCAGAAAGAGAACATAAAATGAACACTTGTCAAGCGAAATTTTTGCCGCGCGGTCAAAGAGCATTCGCAAAGCGAATGCCCACACTACACGACACTTTGCGGTTTTCGGGTCATCATCGGGCTTGTCCGGCGCAAGCGAAGCGCCGCGTGGATGATCCAGAACGGTAAATGCTAGCGCTTGAGGCTCTGGATTGCCCGGACAAGCCGGGCAATGACTAACTGTCGTGTAGTGTGGTCTAGTCAGGAGGCCAGGCGCAACACGCTGATCCCGCGCTTCCGGATTGGCAACAGGTAGCGCCCGCCTGTCGCGCAGCGGCATCCAATGCAGGTTTACAATGGGCGGCATCTTCCGACAGGCGCACGGAGACCTTCCCGCCCTTCAGCGTTGGCTCGGCAATCTGATAAATACGAAGCCCCTCATTTCGGTGAGCGAACTCGACGTGAAGGGGACTGCTACCCAATGCCTCAATGCGATGGATACTCTGAGCAGCAATCTTCGAAAATTTGCCAACCGTCATCAGGTTGTCGCCATCACCATCGCCATCCAGCAATTGAAGCGAAGCCTCGGTCCATTCAGAAACCCTCGCCCCACAGTCGATACTCGTGACATGAGCGCTTTTCAGTTCGGTGACGTGGTAGCCGTTCCCAATCAGTCCGGCATCGGTCTCAAACACCAATTGAGCGTCGGGCGGCATGGTCTTCAGGGTTTTCAGCAAGGATTCCGGTGTCATGTTTCGACTCTTTCATTTCAACGAATCTTGAAATATAGAAATTGCACAGACCTGAAAACATTTCAAGGAAATTTGAAATATGGACGAGAACGCCGCTCTCGCAGCCTTTTCCTCAATTTCGAACGCCACCCGATTGCGCATTTTGAAATGCTTGGTTATGGCAGGGCCAGATGGAATGTCTGCTGGTGAAGTCGCGTCGGAAGTCGAAGCTTCGCCATCGCGGACATCGTTTCATTTGTCGAACTTGTCAGAAGCCGGTCTGGTCGCATCGAGCCGCCAGTCCCGCCAAATTACGTACCGGGTTGAATTTGAAACCATCGGTGGCTTGGCCCGTTACCTCCTGCACGATTGCTGTCGCAACAACAGTGTCGTGCGCGCGTGCTGCGTGTCGGACAAAAGCTGTTGAGCAGGTAGCGACAAACTCTCTTTGATTTCCATTCGCTCTCGCGGCACGTTGACGCTATCTGCGTCACCTTAACCCACCCGAGAGCCACCCATGACCCCTTGGCCAGATCTCTTTTCCGCGCACGGCGAGCATGTCTCCGTCGTCCCGCTCACATCGGACCACGCGGGCGATCTGACCGAAGCCGCAGCGGATGGAGAGCTGCATAAGCTGTGGTACACGACCGTCCCGAAGCCCGAAGACGTCGGCACCGAAATCCAGCGCCGCCTCGCGCTGCGTGAGGTTGGGTCCATGCTCCCCTTCGCGATCATCGACAAGGCCAGCGGCAAGGCTGTCGGCATGACCACCTATATGAACATCGACGCCGCCAGCCGCCGGGTCGAGATCGGCTCGACATGGTATCGCCGGTCGGTCCAGCGCTCGCCGCTCAATACTGAGTGCAAGCTGCTGTTGCTCACACACGCTTTTGAAAAGCTCGACTGCATTGCCGTCGAATTCCGCACCCATGTCGTCAACACACAAAGCCGCCGCGCGATTGAGCGCCTCGGGGCAAAGCTCGACGGCGTATTGCGCGCGCATATGGTGATGGCCAATGGCACGGTTCGCGACACCGCCGCCTACTCAATCATCGCGTCCGAATGGCCGACGGTGAAAGCAAACCTCACATGGCAATTAGAAAAACCACGGTGAGA
>CAZXMX010000303.1:0-3477 GCA_964641645.1 uncultured Neomegalonema sp. | reverse complement strand
CCTGTCACTCGAGTCGACGCGCAGCGGCGACAGCGCCGTTCAGCGCAAGCGAAGCTCCGCGTGGCCCCCACTGGGCGGCACTTCACGCCACCCCTCGGAACGGCTCGGTTCTTTCTTGAACCTGCATTCAATTTAAGCATAGGGTCGGAGGAGGTTTTGTCGTGTTACTTTCCGCTAAACCAACCGAGATTGCGCCACCGCCGCTTTCACGAAACCCTCGAACAGCGGATGCGCGTCGAAGGGTTTGGACTTCAGTTCGGGGTGGAACTGAACGCCGATGAACCATGGGTGATCTTCGATCTCGACGATCTCTGGCAATTTGCCGTCGGGTGAGAGGCCCGAGAACACCAGCCCGCACGCCTCCAACTTATCCCGATACGAAATGTCGACCTCATAGCGGTGACGGTGGCGTTCGCTGATCGACGGCGTGCCGTAGACTTCTTCGACCTGCGACCCCGCCTTGAGCGTCGCGTTATACGCGCCCAGTCGCATCGTGCCGCCCTTGTCGTCATGAGCGGTGCGTTTGATCGTGCGGTTGCCCTCGGTCCATTCCTTCATGTGATAGACGATATGATCAAACTTTTGAGCACCCTCGGCCTCGAACTCTTCGGAGCCCGCTTTCTCGATTCCCGCCAAGTTCCGCGCCGCTTCGATCACCGCCATCTGCATCCCAAGGCAAATGCCAAGGTATGGAATCTTCCGCTCCCGCGCGAACTGCGCAGCCCGCATTTTGCCTTCCGTGCCACGCTCGCCAAATCCACCGGGAACAAGGATCGCGTTAAAGCCCTCAAGGTGCGGCGATGGATCGCCTTGCTCAAAGACTTCCGCGTCGAGCCACTCCGCCCGCACCTTCACTCGGTTCGCAATGCCGCCATGGGTCAGCGCCTCGCGGATGGATTTATAGGCATCCTCGAGCTGAGTGTACTTGCCGACCACAGCGACCCGCACTTCACCCTCAGGGTTTTCCACGCGGTCAAACACATCACGCCAAACCCGCAAGTCAGGACGCGGCGCAGGCGCAATCGCAAAGGCATCCAGGACGGCTTGATCGAGGCCCACGCCATGGAATGCAAGCGGCGCTTCATAGATCGACGCGAGGTCGTAGGCAGGAATGACGGCTTCTTTGCGCACGTTACAAAAGAGCGCAATTTTGTCGCGTTCGCCTTGCGGGATTTCATGTTCGGCGCGGCAGACCAGCACATCGGGCGCGATACCAATCGAGCGCAACTCTTTCACCGAGTGCTGCGTCGGCTTGGTCTTTAACTCGCCAGAGGCCGCCAGATATGGGATCAGCGTGAGGTGCATAAAGATGCACTGCCCGCGCGGTTTATCTTGGCTGAACTGTCGGATCGCCTCAAAGAACGGCAGCGCCTCAATATCGCCGACCGTGCCGCCGATCTCGCAGAGCATAAAGTCCACCTCATCCTCGCCAATGCGGATGAAGTCTTTAATTTCGTTGGTGACATGCGGAATGACTTGGATGGTCTTGCCGAGGTAATCTCCCCGGCGTTCCTTGTCCAAAACGTTCTGATAGACCCGCCCCGAAGAGATACTATCGGTCTTACGCGCGGCGACGCCGGTAAATCGCTCGTAGTGGCCGAGATCAAGGTCGGTTTCTGCGCCATCATCGGTGACGAACACTTCGCCATGCTCAAACGGGCTCATCGTGCCGGGGTCAACGTTGAGATAGGGGTCGAGTTTTCTCAGGCGGACGCTATAGCCGCGCGCTTGCAACAGCGCGCCCAGCGCCGCACTCGTCAAACCCTTGCCGAGCGACGAAACAACCCCGCCCGTGATAAAAATAAAGCGTGCCATGCTCGTAAAACCCCGTGATTGCGCGCTTCGTTCCTTGGAAGCACGTCGTTGCCCACGGGGTCTCAGCCCTAGAGGATTCGCACAGGCACGTCTAGTGCTGCGAAGGGCGTATCGGGATGATTTTTGAGATACTGAGAAGGGCTGAGTTGCCCTCGCCGGTCTTTCGCTTACTCGGGCTTAGGAACCGAGGTGCGGCCCTTACGGGTCAAGCGCATGACCTCATCTTCGTCCTCTGGTTCTGACTTCCCAAAGAAGCGAACGGCAAAGAAAGCAATGGCGAGCATAGCAACGATGATGCACAGGGTCGTGGTCATGGTCATAGGTCTAGCCTTTTTCGAGGAAAACCTAACTTAGGTGTGAAGCCTTAACAGATTATGATTATTGCCGTTTTCGCTTCATCTGTTTGAATTTTCTGACACTCTTGACCGATTGAACGCCCATCCCAATCGCCGATCCGCTGGCCAGTGTTTCGGCGAGATCGACCCCGTCTTGTGCTGATTTGATCCGCTTCGCGCTGGCTTTGGTCACGCCGGGATAACCTTGAGCCGCCCAATAGGTGAAGCCAGCAACCGCGCCGCCTAGTGGAAACGTCGCGAAAAACAGCAAGCCATGCAGCGGCTCACCGCTACCCGCCATCCCTTCGATGGCTTGCCAAAACCCTTTGCGGCCCGCCAACACGTCGCTCAGGGGACCAACGGCACCCGCGATGATGCCCGTGAGAACATCCGCAAAACCGCGCCGAACCTTCAAGGCGCGCATAATGAGGCCCACGCCAAACGCAACGGGCGCAATAAAGATCAGCAACGCCGGCAAGGTCATCAAAACTGCCAAGCGTGTCACGATCTCACTGGCCAGATTTCCACCGGCAAAAGAAACCGGAGAAGACGGGATCATCAACTGCCAAGCCAGCGCCGCGACAGCCCCCGCGAAAACGGCCTTAATGAAAGGACCCATCATCGGCCCAATTTCAATGGAGGCTTCGGCGGGGGTATGCCCCTGCGCACGCCGAAGAGCGCCTTGCAGCAACCGAAACGCGAGCCATCCAAGCGCGGCCAGAACCACAGGCGTCGGCAATCCGAGTTGAATAGGCATTCGCTCCCCCTTTATCGGAGAGCATACCCCTACGGAATGAAAGTCCGGTTTATGCGCTACACCGCTCGATCAGCCGGTCAATGAACGCACTACCCGCTTTAATTTCATCCAGCGTGATGTACTCGTCCGCCTTGTGCGCCCGGTCGATGCTGCCCGGCCCAATCACGACGGTTGGAATATCGGCCATCGACTGAAACAGCCCACCTTCGGTGCCATAGGCGACCTTTGCGTGGTCATTGCGCTGCGCCAGTGATTTCGCGAGCGTCACCACCTCGGCATCCTCGGCGGTTTGCAAGCCATCGACATCCGTGAGCATCTCGAAATCAATGCCGGTATCCGGATTGACCGCCTGCATCGCCGGAACCAGTTCAGCCTTCGCATAATCAATCACCTGCTGCACCAGCGCGGCGGGATCGTCCTCGGCAATCGTTCGGAACTCGAAGTCGAAGGAGGCGTGTTCCGGTACGATATTAAGCTGCGTTCCCCCGTTGATGAGGCCGACATGCCCGGTGCTATGCGTGCAATCATAGAGCGGGTCTCGCGTCCCATTCGCCGCCAACTCGCGCCCCT
>CAZXMX010000302.1:0-3501 GCA_964641645.1 uncultured Neomegalonema sp. | reverse complement strand
CTGATCCTATCGGATGGATACGACACCGATCCGCCGGAAAAAATATCGCACGCGCTGGCCCGTTTGAAGAAATGCGGATGCAAGATCATTTGGCTCAATCCGCTGAAGGGTTGGAAAGATTATGAACCCGTCGCCGCCGGAATGGCCGCCGCGATGCCGCATCTCGATTTGTTTGCGGCTGCGACGACGCTCGACGATCTTGCCGCGCTTGAACCTCACCTCGGGAAAGTTTGATCGATGAAATCCGCCACCGATATTCATGAACTCGTTGCCGGTCTAAAGGCTTCAGGAGAAGCGTTTGCACTGGCCACCGTTGTCCGAACGGTCTCGGTCACGTCTGCGAAGGCAGGCGCGAAGGCTGTCGTGAAGTCCGATGGGACGGTGACAGAAGGGTGGATTGGCGGAGGATGCGCGCTTGGCGCTGTCAAAAAAGCAGCGCAACAAGCCATTCGAGACGGTGTGCCGCGTCTGATCTCTCTACAGCCCGAAGACCTGCTGGATGAACGCGGGGTGGAAGCCGGGGAAATAAAGGACGGCGTAAATTTCGCACGCAACCTTTGCCCCAGCCAAGGCACGATGGACATTTTTATTGAACCGATTTCACCACTGCCGGAGCTGGTGATCTTTGGCGCGAGTCCGGTTGCAATCGCACTATCTAGCCTCGCTGGAACGCTTGGGTTTTCTCGAACCATCTGCGCCGAAGCTGTTGACCAGTCAGCCCATGCTGACGTGGAGAAACGGATTGAAGGCTTTGACCTTCCCCTCGACACTGCTGGCTCTCGGTTCATTGTCGTCTCGACGCAAGGACGCGGGGATGAAGCCGCTTTGCACGCCGCGCTGCGCGCCGAAGCAGAATATGTTGGCTTTGTCGGCAGCCGCAAGAAAGCGGAGCGCCTGAAAGAAAAGCTCTCGGCAAAGGGTGTCACCGACGATCGCCTTTCTCGGTTTAAGGCACCTGCCGGTCTAAACATCGACGCGATAACGCCTGAAGAGATCGCGCTGTCGATCCTCGCGGAGATCGTCCAGCGCCGCCGCACGATGCAGCTTAGTGCGCGGGTCGATGCCAATGGGAAGGAAACCTCAACGCTGGGAACCAAGGACACCACTGGCCGCCCGCAGCGCATCGTTGAAAGCTGCATGGCCGCGCCGAAGCGCCTGTTGAGCGGATTATCCGCAGCAACCAAACAATCTGACAAATCAATCGACATCTTGCTGCTGGGCCGAGGGCCGTGCTGCTAAAGGGGAAGTCAAATGGAACTGAATGACGAGATCTTTATCGATGCGCCGCGCGATGTCGTTTACGCCGCGTTGAACGACCCGGAAATCCTGAAGCAGTGTATTCCGGGATGCGAAGAACTGACGAAATCGAGCGATACTCAACTCTCGGCGCGGGTTGTTTTGAAAATTGGTCCGGTCAAGGCCAAGTTTGGCGGCGACGTGACACTCGACCCGAGCGAAGCGCCTGCGAAGTTTTCACTCGTTGGCGAAGGCAATGGCGGCGTGGCTGGTTTTGCCAAAGGCGGGGCTGATGTGGAGCTGGCCGAAGAAAATGGCGGCACGATGCTCCGTTATGCAGCGAAAGCTGAAATTGGCGGTAAACTCGCACAGCTCGGCAGTCGGCTTGTGGCGAGCACGGCCAACAAACTGTCGAAGAACTTTTTCCAAAAGTTCGATGAAGTCGTCACCGCCGAGCACGCCAAGACGGTTGGCGCGGCGTAGTCGAAACGGTCTAGGCGAGGGACACCTGCCTTCGCCTATGCCCAATCCATCACGACTTTACCGGAATCTCCTGAGATCATCGCGGCAAAGCCGTCTTCAAAATCGTCGATGGAGAGTCGGTGGGTGATCAGTCCTGAGACATCGAGGCCCGATTGTAGCATCGCGATCATTTTGTACCACGTCTCGAACATTTCTCGACCGTAGATGCCTTTGATATGCAGCATCTTGAAGATAACCGCGTTCCAATCGACGGGAAATTCTGCCGGAGCGATGCCGAGTAAAGCCAGTTTTCCGCCGTTGTTCATGCGAGCAATCATCTGCTGCATCGCCGCCGAGGCACCCGACATTTCAAGCCCTACGTCAAAGCCTTCAGTCATGCCAATCTCATCCATCACGTCACGCAGGCTCTGATTGCCAACGTCAACGACATGGTGAACGCCCATCTTCCGCGCGAGGTTTAGTCGATAGGGACTGATGTCGGTGATGACGACTTTGCGCGCGCCGACCCGCTGCGCCACCAACGCACCCATGATGCCAATCGGCCCTGCGCCAGTCACCAAGACATCTTCGCCAATGAGGTCAAAACTGAGTGCCGTATGAACCGCGTTGCCGAGCGGGTCAAAGATGGCGGCGACTTCGTCGGGAATGTCATCCGGGACTGGAACGATGTTGCACTCGGGCAGACAGATGTATTCGGCGAACGATCCCGGGCGATGCACGCCAACGCCGAGCGTGTTACGGCATAGATGGCCGCGCCCTGCGCGGCAATTTCGACAAGCGCCGCAGACGATATGGCCCTCGCCGGATACTCGTTGGCCAATTTTGTATTTTCCGGCCCCGATTCCGTTTTCGACGATCTCACCAACAAATTCGTGCCCAACAACCATCGGCACGGGAACCGTTTTCGCACTGAACGCGTCCCAGTTCCAGATGTGAACATCGGTTCCGCAGATCGCCGATTTTCGGACTTTGATGAGAACTTCGTTGGCTTCTGGCTGTGGGACCGGAACATCCCGCATCCAAAGGCCGGGTTCGGCCTTTTCTTTCACCAGCGCTTTCATCTTTTGCGTCATCGGATCACACCTGCCTTTGAGCCTTGCTCAATCTGCTCGGAAACAGACGCCTTTTACCATCCTACTGTCGGATTTTTGAAAGATTGGCATTACGGGATCAGAACCAGTTTGCCGACGAACTTCTTTTGTAGAAAGACATCTTGTGCTGCGTGTATCTCACTGAGCGGGAATGTCTGGGCGACCAGCGGTTGGATTTCTCCCCGCTCGATATAACCGACCAAGTTCGGCATCGTTTCTGCCGCTTGCGCGGTGCTGCCGAAAAAACTGAGGTCTTTGAGGTAGAGGTCGCGGACGTCGAGAGTCGTCATCGGGCCGCCGATAGCCCCCGCCGTCGCATAGCGCCCACCGCGCTTGAGACAGGCAATCAAGGAGGGGAAAGCATCGCCCGCGACGAGGTCCACGACGAGCGTTACGCTTTGAGGCCCTAATATTTCCGCCGGATCATCATGGCGGTCGAGCACTTGCTGAGCGCCAAGCGCGGAGATGACGTCGTGCTTGGTCTTCGAGGCTACCGCAATCACTTTTGCCCCCCGCCTGCGGCATAGCTGGATCGCCGCTGAACCAACACCCCCGGATGCGCCGGTGATGAGAACGATGTCGCCTTCGGCGCACCCCGCTCGCGAGATCAAATTTTCCGCCGTGGTGTAGGCGCAGGGAAACGAGGCCAGCTCAGCATCCGTTAACTTGCTTTGGATCGCATGGGTCTGAT
>CAZXMX010000301.1:0-3510 GCA_964641645.1 uncultured Neomegalonema sp. | reverse complement strand
CAAGTCAGCGACTTGTACCGATTGCACGGTACGACGATCCGTACTCCGCTTTGATCGCGCAATCGAAGCTATCAGCATCTGGTATCACTAGTACGCTCAGCGGCGTAAATCATGCGCTCACCGATCCGCTGATTTCGATAGCTATCGGAACCACGCTTTTTGTGCCCGACTCGGCGTTTGCTCGCGCCACCTCAATTTTACCCTTCGAGGATTGTCGGGAAAAGCATGAGGGCTTTGAGTTCGAAACGAAGTGGAAATATCGGATTGGTGCAGCGATCTTGTTGCTCATGATCTTTACACTTGGCGCGTAGTGAGAATGCAATGATCGAAATTCGCACTGCCCAATCTGATGATCCAGTTCCCGTGGATGTCATTGTTCTCGACTACGAAGATCGTTGGGTCCGCCGCAAGGTTTTGACAGCACAACACGGTGACCGCATCAAAGTCGATCTACCAGAGTTGCGCGCCCTTCTGGATCGCGAGCGCATTGTCGCCGAAAACGGCACCCATTATGAAGTGATCGCCGCTGAGGAAGAACTACTCGAAGTCACCGGCCCGGCTCTGCCTCGCATCGCGTGGCACATCGGCAATCGTCATACGCCCTGTCAGGTCGAAGACGCGCGCTTGCTGATAAAGCGCGATCATGTCTTGCAAAACATGTTGATTAAACTCGGTGCAACAGTACGCGAGGTTTGCGAGCCGTTCCAACCCGAGGGCGGCGCGTATGGACATGGCCGCACGCACGGGCACAGCCACTCGCATGATCCACACGAAGATCCCAATAGTCATTTGCACAGCCATGAATGACGCGCTCTTAAAACTGACGGCCTGGCTCTCGCCCTCTTTTCCCGTTGGCGCGTTTTCATATTCGCACGGGCTTGAATGGGCCATCCATGTGAATGATGTCACGGATGAGGGTTCTGCGAGGCGCTGGATCGAAACTTGTTTGCGCCACGGTGCTGCGCGAACCGATGCGATCTTGCTGGTTCAGACCATGCGAGGCGGTGATGTCGATGAACTCGATGCCCTGTCGCGTGCGCTGGCACCGTCACGAGAGCGCGCACTGGAAACGGAAGCACAGGGGAGCGCGTTTTCTAAAACGACAGCAAACGCATGGGCGGGCGACCCGATGCCCCGCACCTATCCCATCGCCGTCGGCCTCGCCGCACGAGCGCATGATTGTCCCGAACGCGAAACCGTATCGCTCTACCTTCACGCATTCGTATCGAATCTGGTTTCTGCTGCGATCCGTCTGGTTCCGTTAGGGCAAACCGAAGGGCAGCGCGTTATCGCAGCGCTGCATGGAGCAATCCTCGACGTAACGGACGACGCAATAACTGCGTCACTTGACGAGATCGGGAGCTGTAGTTTTCTTTCCGATATCGCATCAATGCGTCACGAGACTCAGCCCGTGAGGTTGTTTCAGTCGTGACCGAATTCAGCGATCATTCACATAGTTAAAATTATCGTAAACTTGATGGCTCATTGTAGGAAGCCATTAACCTCATTTTCTAATCCCAGCCTCTATTTGCTTACCAAGAAGTTTCGAACTGGGTGGAGTGGGAATGACTTTTTTTACGAATGTAGCTGCAATAGCGGTCGCTGGCGTCTTGGCGCTGACCGCGCCTGCTTTTGCGACGACTCTCAAGATCACATCTGAAGACGGTGAAGTTTTAGCGACCTTCGACAGAAGTTCGATTGAAGCGCTCGGTCTACAGAAGGTGGAAACCGTCACGCCATGGACGGACGGAAATGTCGTCTTCGAGGGTGTCTCTCTCAAGAAAATACTTGCAGAAACCGGTGTCGGCGACGCGAGCGTAACGGGCTTGGCGCTTGATGATTACGCCGCCAGTTTATCATCTGAGATTATCGAGGAATTCGACCCCATCGTTGCGACACAAATAAACGGCGTACCGATGACCGTCGATAACAAGGGCCCGTTTTGGATCATGTTTGATTTCGATGACATCCCTTCCGAACTTTCAATCGAGATGCGAAGCCTTGCAGTTTGGCATCTGATCGAGCTGGAGTTGGAGTAAGACTTTGGCGCTTGAAGGTGCATTTGAACGGATACTCGCCATAGGATCAGTTTTGATCCTATGCGTTTTACTCGGTTTTGGTGCTTTTACAGCGAGCCGGTCAGCACAAATGGACGTAACAAGCTCTAACGAGCTTGTCTTCGCTTCATCGCGCGCGATGAACAACGTCGATGCGATGCGGTTCGCGGCCAAACAGGCCGCTCTCAACGATCCAGAGATGAGCGAAATGGAACTTTCCAATCGAGTATCCATCTTTCGCTCTCGCATGAGGAGTTTCAAACAAGGCGAAATACATCAGATTGACGATGCGAAAATTCAAAAGCACGTCGGTAAACTTAATCTGATTTTCAATCGGATCGATGCCATCATGAACCGCGCCGATTGCGACTCCACGTGTAGGGGAGTCGAACTTCTCAAAGAAACACGGGTGGCCAAGCGCGAACTCACGAAGTTGCAAGGTCGTGGCTTAGTTGTCGACGGTAAGATGCGACGGGCGGTCGATGAACTCAACGCTTCGACAATTCGTCGAATTTTTGCCAGCAGCCTCGCCTTCATGGCGTTCGCGGGCCTCGTTGTTTTCGTTGTTTCGATGAAAAATCGTGAACTTCAAAAACAAAAAGCTCAACTGACCGAAAGCCAACATCGCCTCGTTGAAGTCGGACTTTATCGCGCGCAGTTCTTGGCAGGCATGAGTCATGAATTCAGAACGCCGCTGAATGCGATCAAAGGTTTTTCCCAGTTTATTCTCATGGTCAAAGGCGAAATGCCGCGCGAGAAACTTCTCGAGTACCTCACCGATATTGAGAAGTCAGCCGTTGATCTGGAAGAGACGACCAATACCGTTTTGGACATGTCGAAGATTGATGCAGGGACTTTTGACCTTTCAGAAAAAACCGTCGATCTTGTAGAGATCGTCAACGATGTTCAAAAGCAATTTGATATCGGATCGAGTGGCACGCGCATTGTCTTGGATGTTCCGGAAAGTATGCCGGTCTTCTGCGATCCGACCGCCATAAAGCGGTGCATACAAAACCTGATTTCCAATGCCTTTAAATTTTCGCCTCAACATTCGAGAATCAAGATCAGGATTTTGAATTCTCCTTTGGGTGTCCAGATCAAAGTCGCAGACCAAGGAAGCGGCATCCCCAAAAATGATCTGGAGTCGGTCTGGCAGGTTTATTCGCGGTCAAGCTACACCCGACATTCCGATAAGCAGGGTTCAGGTCTTGGCCTCCCCATCATCAAAGCACTGATCAAGGAACATGGCGGTCACGCAAAGTTGGAGAGTAAAGTTGGTGTTGGCACAGTCGTTACGTTGACCCTTCCGTCTGAACGGATCAGATCAGTCAGTAAATTGGCTTTGAAAGCGGCTTAACGCCGCGAACGATCGTTCGTGCCCGGCTTTGCACTCTCTCAACATCATCATCAATCGATAGGCATCGTTGCCCGGCTCGTCTGGGTAATCCAAATG
>CAZXMX010000300.1:0-3524 GCA_964641645.1 uncultured Neomegalonema sp. | reverse complement strand
GACGACAAATCTTTCCCGTATATTCTGATCGAAGGCGGGCACGATTTCCCACGCCTGCGCAAACACCGGGGCGCGAAATCAGTGGAGGGCCGCTACTTCGGTCCCTTCGCCTCGGCAGGATCGGTCAATCGGACGCTGAACCATTTGCAGAAGGCGTTCTTGCTGCGCTCGTGCAACGACTCGATGTTTGACGGGCGGACGCGGCCTTGTCTTCTGTATCAAATCAAGCGGTGCTGCGCGCCTTGTGTCGAGTATGTCAGTCCCGACGAATACAAAGAGCTGTCGGACGAGGCGTTCGATTTCCTAGAAGGCAAATCCACTGCCGTCCAAGAACGCCTCGCAGCAGAGATGAACGCCGCTGCGACCGACATGGACTATGAGCGAGCCGCCGTCTTCCGGGATCGGATCAAAGCTCTGACGCAAGTACAGGCTCATCAAGGCGTCAACCCCCGCGGCGTCGATGAAGCCGATGTCGTCGCGCTGCACATGGAAAGCGGACAGGCTTGCGTGCAGGTGTTCTTCTTTCGGGGCGGGCAAAACTGGGGGAATAAAGCCTACTTTCCCCGATTGGCTTCAGATGCCGATGAAGCTGAGGTTCTGGCGGCCTTTCTGGGCCAGTTTTACGATACGCGCCCCCCAGCAAAAGCGCTCTTGCTCAGCCATGAGCCCGCCGAGCGAGACCTGTTGCAAGCGGCACTGACCGAGGCGGCAGGGCACAAGATCACGCTAACCGTTCCTGCACGCGGCGAAAAACGAGAGCTGGTTGCCGATGCCTCCCGAAACGCGCGTGAGGCGCTTGCGAGACGAATGGCGGATTCGGCGGCGCAAGGCCGATTGCTGGATGGATTGGTCGACGCGTTTGATCTTTCAGATCGGCCCAACCGGATCGAGGTGTATGACAATTCGCATATTATGGGCACGGACGCTGTCGGCGGCATGATTGTTTCAGGGCCAGATGGCTTACAGAAAAATCAGTATCGCAAGTTCAATATCAAAAGCACCGATCTGACCCCCGGAGATGACTTCGGCATGATGCGCGAAGTGCTGATGCGGCGGTTCTCACGTTTGATGAAAGAAGATCCCGATCGCGAGAAAGGCAATTGGCCAGATCTTGTCCTCATTGATGGTGGTCAAGGGCAACTTACCGCAACGCTGGAAACGCTTGGCGAATTGGGCGTCGAAGATGTCGCTGTCGTAGCCGTTGCCAAAGGCCAAGAGCGCGATGCAGGTAAGGAGATGTTCTACCGTGAGGGCCATGCACCCAAGGCGTTACCCCATCGCGATCCCACGCTCTATTTCTTGCAACGCCTGCGCGATGAAGCGCACCGCTTTGCGATTGGCACACATCGGGCGAAACGTGCAAAATCGCAGATGGTCAATCCACTCGATGAAATTGGTGGCATCGGCCCTTCACGCAAACGCGCATTGCTGGCCCATTTCGGCTCGGCAAAGGCGGTCAGCCGCGCCGGCGTGACAGACTTGGCAGCGGTTGAGGGCGTTTCAAAAGCGATGGCACAAAAGGTCTACGACCATTTCCATGATGGCGGCTGACGAAGCGTACCCAAGGCTCGATCACTGACCACCGGACACGCCAGCACGTCGCGCAAAGCGGACACGAGTTCGTCCGTATCATCAGCCATCGCAAACTTCCCGCCCGTGCTGTCGGCCAAACAGCGGATCTCAGTATGAAGCCGCTTACGCTGGCTGCTTGCCGGATCGCTGTTGTCGAGAGCGGTCGTGTGGTCCGAGAACGCGAGAGTATCAAACGGCAGCCTGAACCCGATCACATGAACAGTAACTTTCGTCGGCGCCAGTGACGCGGCGACCTCGCAAGTTTGCCCGCCACACGTATCCGCACCGTCCGTCACAAGGACGATGACGCCGGGGTCCCGGTCGACGTCAAGCTCCTCTGCTGCATTTTGCACGGCCCTCGCCAGAGGTGTTCCCCCGCCCGGTTCGATAGCGTCAACAGCCGCAACAATCTGAGCCGCTGCATTGGCAGTCGGTGCAAAACGGAGATCAATATTATCGCACGTCCCTTTGGTGCCAGGGCCGTAGATCATCAGCCCAACCCGTCGGAAGGGCGTAATATCCGGCAAGGAGTGCCGAACGGCTTCGCGCGCTTCCTCGATCCGACGGATCGACAATCGAGTTTCGCCCACGCCCGACATGGAAGCGGAAGCGTCAAAAACAAGAATCGCATCGGCGTTACAGTTCGCGATACTATTTCCGAAAGCCGAATTCAGCGTGATCAGACTGGCAAATACAGCCGTCAGGGCGTGAAGTCGCGGATAGGCAGTCAATCTCGGCATCGCATCGCCTCTCATCAGACCCTCAACCGTAACGCCGAGAGGCAGACTCTTTCCATTCAACTTCCTATCATCGGAAAAGGGTTGCTCGATTGTGCCGCCAATGACACTGAGAAGCATGAGCGAAAACAATCCTCACATTCTCGTCGACGCCGACGCCTGTCCGGTCAAAGAAGAGATCTACAAAGTTGCCTTCCGCCATGAGGTCCCGGTGACGGTCGTCTCAAACGGGGGGATACGCATTCCCGATCATCCGCTGATCCAGCGAATTGTCGTCCCCGCTGACCCCGACGCCGCCGACGATTGGATTGCTGAGCGCGCGAATGCGAAATCCATCATCATCACCGCCGATATTTTACTGGCGGAGCGCGGCGTGAATGTCGATGCCACCGTGCTCGCGCCGACGGGCAAGCCCTTCACGAAAGACTCGATTGGCTCGGCTGTCGCGACGCGGAACCTGATGGCCGAACTGCGGGTCGGCGGCGACCAAATGGGCGGGCCAGCCGCGTTCAAGAAAGAAGACCGCTCACGATTCCTGCAAGCACTCGATACGGCCTTGGTGCAGTTGAAACGCGCCTAAAGCGGTGATCGATACGCGTCCAAAAGAAACTGATCGAAGCTGTCCCGTTTGAACTCATTGCTGAGCGGGCAGTAAACCTGCTCGCAACCGTGCCGCGCTCGGCATTGCAATTCCGTTTGATTTACCTGAACGCGTAGCCCAACCTCAGGGCAATCCAACAACTTTGGCGTGAGAAGATTGAACATTCTGGACCTCCTTTCGGCTCCAGACTGCAAGGGCTTGCGAAATCTGCTTTGATCTAAATCAATCCCTTTCCCTATCCGCTTCTTCGGACATAATGTGCCACGAAAGACTGGAGTGACTTATGATCCCGACTGATGCCGTTTCGCGCCTCGGCACCGAGAGCGCCTTTTCCGTCCTTGCGCGTGCCGCTGAACTGCAACGCGGCGGGAAAGACATTATCAACCTCGGTATCGGCCAACCGGACTTTCCGACCCCAGATCATATCGTCGAGGCCGGGATCAAAGCCCTGCGCGATGGGCACCATGGCTATACCCCGGCAAAAGGTATTCTGCCCTTGCGGGAGGCCGTCTGCACGGACATCGCCAAGCGGCGCGGTGTCGAGATTTCTCCCGAGGCGATCACGGTCATGCCGGGCGGCAAGCCCACCATGTTTTTCTCGATCCTCATGTTCG
>CAZXMX010000299.1:0-3564 GCA_964641645.1 uncultured Neomegalonema sp. | reverse complement strand
GAAAGCTGTGTGCCGACGCCCATTCCATCGCCGTTGACCATGTTATAAACGCCAGCGGGAACACCGGCCTCGTCCAACACTTCTGACCAGACAATCGAGGAGAGCGGCGCCATCTCCGATGGCTTGAGCACCATCGTGCATCCGGCGAGCAATGCGGGGATCACCTTCAACGCCACTTGGTTCATCGGCCAGTTCCATGGCGTGATGAGGCCGCACACACCGATAGGCTCATGGAGGATGCGATCGTTGGGCGCTTTCTCATGCAGCATTTGCTCGAATTCAAAAGCCTTCGCCGCGCGGATGAAGTTCTTGATATGCCAATCGCCAGACGGCGTCTGTTGTTGGGTCGCCATGTCAATCGGCGCGCCCATCTCCATGCTGATCGCTTTGCTCATGTCTTCGGTGCGCGTGAGGTAGACTTCGAGAATTTTCTCGACCACCGCGATGCGATCCGCCTTCGAGGTCGCGGCCCAACCCGGAAACGCCTCGCTTGCCGCTGCGACGGCGGCGTTCGTGTCGGCCTCGCCGCCGAGCGAGATCACGGCACAGGTCTCTTCGGTCGAAGGATCGATCACATCGCAATCGGTTCCAGCCTGCGGGGCCACCCAGCCACCACCGATATAGAAGTCGCGTTTTTCAAGCATGGTTCGTCCTTCATTTCCGAATCTGCAGCGGCGCATAGCAGAACCTGATCTTCTGCGACACCTCTTTCATCACGCTCGTTCTTGTCCAAAGCGGAAAGTGCCAGGCCTGAACACCTCCGCCAAAACGGGTCCCTTTTTCTGGCGATTTTTGCTATCTATCCGCAATCGCCATCTGACCGGCGACATCACGGAGCGGGGCGAACCATGTCTGATACGACCGTTAAGCCAGCAAAGCGGACCCTCTGGAGTCGCGCTGAGGCGATGGCGCTCAAGGCGCCGGAGTCGCGCAACCGATACGTCGATTTTCTGCGGGCGTTCTCGATCTTGGCGGTCGTGATCGGGCACTGGCTGGTTGCTGCGCCTTATATCGAGGATGGCGTGGTCCAAGGCGGACACTTGCTGGGCATTCAACCCTGGACGCAATGGCTGAGTTGGGGATTTCAGGTCATGCCGATCTTCTTTTTGGTCGGTGGATTTTCCAATGGTGTCTCGTGGGCCGCGAACCGTCGCAACAACAGCACCTATGCCGCATGGTTCACCGGACGCTTGCAACGGTTGGTCAATCCGGTTTTGCCGCTGTTCCTGATCTGGACGATGATCGCGCTATTCGGCAAGGCGATGGGCATCGAGCCAAAGATTTTGAAACTGGCAACGCAATTGGCCTTGATCCCGATTTGGTTTCTGTCGGTTTACCTGATCGTTGCTGCACTGGTTCCCTTCACGCATGCTGCGTGGCAGCGCTTCGGGATTACGTCGTTCTTTGCGCTTGTCGTGGGTGCGGTTATGGTCGACGTGGCAACCTTTACCGTCGGCGTTCCCTACCTGAACTTCGTCAACTTTGCCTTTGTCTGGCTCGCCGTGCATCAATTAGGCTATGCGTGGAACGACGGGTTTTTCTCCGGCACGACACGCGCGTTGGCTTGGGGGATCGGAGGCTTCGTCGTGCTCGCGTTGCTGGTGAGTTTCGGTCCCTATCCAGTCGCGATGATCGGGGTGCCGGGTGAGGACGTGAGCAACTCCATGCCGCCCACCCTCGCGCTGCTCGCCCTTGGCGTGACACAGACCGGCTTGCTGTTGGCGCTGGAACCGATAGGGCGCCAGATGCTCAACAACCTCAAAACGTGGACGGGTGTTGTGCTGGTCAACGGCATGATTATGACGGTCTACTTGTGGCACCTGACGGCCTTCATCTTGGTGATGATCGGGGCTTGGTTGCTCGGCGGCATTGGACTTGAAACGCCTCCCGGTAGCGGCGCTTGGTGGCTCGCGCGGCCCATCTGGTTCGTTCTCTACGTGGTGACACTCTTGCCTCTGATCGCGATCTTCGCACGCTATGAACGTTCGAGCGCGGGCGACACGCAGGGCGACCTCCCCCATTGGCGGTTGATTATCGGATTGCTGTTGATCTGTGCGGGCCTCGCCACAACTGCCGCCATCAGCATCGCAAGCCCCCTCGGTGTGACCGGTGTGCGGCTCTGGGTCGTCGCCCTGCCGTTCATCGGCGCAGCGGTGGCCGGGTTTGGGCCGGTGTATGATTTGTTGCGGCGAGTCCGGTAGGGACACGAAAGCCCGATGAGAAGGGGACTGGCCTCTGTCTCTTCGCTGACGTTTGCGGTGCCAGTTAGAACCGTCAAGACGCTATGCCCCAATTGGGTTGAGACGGACTTGGCTGAGACGACTTGATCCAAGTTGACTTCCTTTATGCTCCGTTGCTAATTCTGGCGCATGGGGTTTGCGAGCGCCCCGTGAGGCTCCGGCTCAAGAATCGCATCCTAAACTCAGCGCTTAGATGCGTCATAAAGGATGCAAGACGATGGCTTCACCGAACGAAATTACACCCGTCCAACTGAACCGATTGATCGGAACGCCTGCTGCGCCGGTCTTGATCGATATGCGGATTGACGAGGATTTTGATGATGATCCAAGGCTGATCCCCGGCGCGGTCCGCCACGCCCATACAGAACTTGGGCCGCTTACCGAGGGTGCTGCGGGCAAGCGTGTCGTGATCTACTGCCAAAAAGGGCGGAAAATTTCGCAAGGGGCAGCGGCGGTGTTGCGAAACGCCGGTGTCCATGCCGAGGTGTTAGAGGGCGGTCAGTTCGCTTGGCGGGATGCGAACCTGCCGATGCTGAGGGCAGCCGCTTTACCAGCCCCCGATGCGCAGGGCTGCACGGTTTGGGTCACGCGCCATCGACCCAAGATTGACCGCATCGCCTGTCCTTGGCTGGTTCGGCGTTTCATCGATCCTCATGCTCAGTTCCTCTTCGTCCCCCCGCAGGATGTTGCGCTCGTCGCGGAGAAGTTTTCCGCAACTCCGTTTGATGTGGAAGACGTACCCTTCAGCCATCGCGGCGAGGCGTGCAGTTTCGATACGTTCCTGAGCGAATTTGAACTCTCGATACCCGCCCTTGATACCATGGCGACAATTGTGCGGGGCGCGGACACAGACCGCCATGATCTCGCCCCGGAGGCCGCCGGATTGCTCGCCTTCTCGTTGGGTCTCTCTCGCATGTACCGCGATGATCTCGAACAGCTTGAGGCGGGAATGACGCTCTACGATGCGCTCTATCGTTGGGCACGAGATGCGCAAGATGAAGGGCATGACTGGCCTGCGAAAGGCGCTTCGTGACGCCGACGTTCAGCGAGGCGCTGCGCGTTTGGTGGCGGATTGGTTTGCTTTCGTTCGGCGGGCCAGCCGCACAGATCGCATTAATGCACAGAGAAGTCGTCGAGCAGCGGAGCTGGCTGACGGAGAAGCAATATCTGAATGCGCTCAGTTTTTGCATGTTGCTGCCCGGACCAGAAGCGATGCAGCTCGCGACCTATGCGGGGTGGCGGTTGCATGGGGTGAAAGGGGGCTTAGCCGCAGGACTGGCATTCGTGTTGCCCGGCGCTGCGGTGGTCTTGATCCTGTCGATGA
>CAZXMX010000298.1:0-3569 GCA_964641645.1 uncultured Neomegalonema sp. | reverse complement strand
GCGAAACTGCCTGAAGACGAACAAACCGGCGGAGAGACGACCGCAAAGCAAGTCTTTGATCGTCTCGCCGGAACGTGGACGTATTGGGGCTGGAAAGGTGGCTACTTCACGAAAGAAGCCGACGCCAAAGCCTATTTCGATGAGATGCGCCGGATGCTGGCGCTGCAAAAGTCCGCGCCGAACTCGCCTCAATGGTTCAACACGGGACTGCATTGGGCTTATGGCATCGACGGACCGTCGCAAGGCCACTTCTACGTGGATTATAAGTCCGGCAAGATGACCCGCGCGTCGTCTTCCTATGAACACCCGCAACCCCATGCCTGTTTTATCCAATCGGTCAGCGATGATCTGGTGAATGACGGCGGCATCATGGATCTCTGGGTACGCGAAGCCCGCCTGTTCAAGTATGGCTCCGGCACTGGGACCAACTTCTCGTCGATCCGCGGCGATGGCGAGCCGCTTTCGGGTGGCGGTCGTTCGTCCGGTCTGATGAGCTTCCTGAAAATCGGAGACCGCGCAGCGGGTGCGATCAAATCCGGCGGCACAACGCGCCGCGCGGCAAAGATGGTTATCGTTGATGCGGACCACCCGGATATCGAAACCTTCGTCGATTGGAAGGTCATCGAGGAACAAAAAGTTGCGTCTCTCGTGGCCGGATCCAAGCTGCATGAGGAACACCTCAATGCGGTGATGCAAGCAGTCAAGACGTGGGATGGCACCGAAGACGACGCGTTCGATCCCAAGAAAAACGCCAGCCTCAAGGCTGCGATCAAAGCAGCCCGCAAAGTTCATATTCCTGAAAACTACGTCCAGCGGGTCATGCAGTACGCGCGGCAGGGCTACACCAGCATCGAGTTTCCCACTTACGGTCTCGATTGGGACTCAGATGCCTACCTTTCAGTGGCCGGTCAAAACGCCAACAACTCGATCCGCGTCAAAGACGAATTTCTCACCGCCGTCAAAGAAGACCGTGAGTGGGACTTGATCCGTCGCCGTGACGGGTCGGTTCACAAAACGATTCAGGCCAAAGGCCTCTGGGAAAAAGTCTGCCACGCCGCTTGGTCCTGTGCCGACCCCGGCATTCAATATCATGACACGGTGAACGACTGGCACACCTGCCCGAACAGCGGTGAGATTCGTGGCTCGAACCCGTGTTCGGAATACATGTTCCTTGACGACACCGCTTGTAACCTCGCCTCGCTAAACCTGCTGGCGTTCATGAAAGCGGATGGCCGGTTCGATCTGGCGGCTTACGAACACGCCGTGCGTCTTTGGACGGTGACGCTTGAGATCAGCGTTCTGATGGCACAGTTCCCATCGGAAGCGATTGCCCAAGGCAGCTATGATTTCCGCACACTTGGCCTCGGCTATGCCAACATCGGCGGCCTGCTGATGACCATGGGACTGAGTTACGACTCCGATGAAGGCCGCGCGCTTTGCGGTGCGCTCTCAGCAATTCTGACCGGCGTGTCGTACGCGACCTCGGCTGAGATGGCCGGAGAGCTAGGGGCCTTTGCCCGCTACGAAGAAAATGCCGACGAGATGCTGCGCGTGATGCGCAATCACCGCCGCGCCGCAAAAGGTCTGACATCGGGCTACGAAAAACTCCGCACCCCGCCCGTCCCACTCGATCACGCCAACTGCCCGGATCAGCGTTTGATCAAAGCGGCTGAGAAGGCATGGGATACAGCAGTCAAACTCGGCGAGAAACACGGCTACCGAAATGCGCAGGCATCGGTGGTCGCCCCGACCGGGACCATCGGTCTCGTCATGGATTGCGACACCACGGGTATCGAGCCGGACTTCGCCCTCGTGAAGTTCAAGAAACTCGCGGGTGGCGGCTACTTCAAAATCATCAACCGCGCGGTGCCTTCGGCGCTGAAGACCCTCGGTTACAACCCGGACCAAGTCGTCGAGATTGTCGATTACGCGGTGGGTCGCGGCACGCTAAAAGACGCGGCGGGTGTCGACCACGAAGCCCTGCGCGGCAAAGGGTTTGGCGATGTTCAGATCGACGCGATTGAGGCCGGCCTACCGACCGCGTTCGATATTCGCTTTGCCTTCAACCAGTGGACCCTCGGCGAAGATTTCTGCACCAAGACGCTGGGTCTTGATCCGGCAGCGATGCTGGACCCGAACTTTGATCTGCTGCGTGCGATTGGCTTCTCGAAGGCCGAGGTTGAAGCCGCCAATCTTCATGCTTGCGGCACGATGACGCTGGAGGGTGCGCCGCACCTGACCGACGATCACTACGCCGTCTTTGATTGCGCGAACCCATGCGGCAAGATCGGCAAGCGCTATCTGTCTTGGGAAAGCCACATCAAGATGATGGCGGCGGCGCAGCCGTTTATGTCCGGCGCGATTTCCAAAACAATCAACATGCCCAACGATGCCAGCATCGAAGATTGTAACGATGCCTACATGATGTCGTGGCGCTTGGGTCTCAAGGCCAACGCGCTCTATCGCGATGGTTCCAAACTGTCACAACCGCTTTCGACTCAGCTTCTCAGTGACGACGAAGACGAGACTGATCTGCAAGACGCCATCGGCGCGGATCGCCCCGCCGCGATGCGGGCCGAAGCAATGGCCGAACGCATTGTCGAAAAAATCGTCGTGCAAGAGGTGGCCAAGCGCGAACGCGAAAAGCTGCCGCATCGTCGCAAGGGCTACACGCAAAAAGCCGTCGTCGGCGGTCACAAAGTCTATCTGCGAACCGGCGAGTACGAAGATGGGCGCCTCGGCGAGATCTTCATCGATATGCACAAAGAGGGCGCTGCCTTCCGGGCGATGATGAACAACTTCGCCATCGCTGTTTCGCTGGCCCTGCAATACGGCGTGCCGCTCGATGAATTTGTCGAAGCCTTCACCTTCACGCGGTTTGAACCTGCGGGTCTGGTTCAAGGCAACGACTCGATCAAGAACGCGACGTCGATCCTCGACTACATCTTCCGCGAGTTGGCGATCAGCTATGTCGACCGCTCTGACCTTGCCCATGTTGGCACAGACGGCGTGAAGTTCGACGAGTTGGGCAAAGGCGACGAGACCATCGAGCCGAACTCCGCCGAAGCAAAAACCGCCAGCCCCGCGCTGGACATGGTCAAGCAACTCGCATCGGTCGGCTATCTGCGTAAGCATATGCCGAAAGAGTTCTCCGGTGAGTTGGCCGTGGAAAGCGTCAGCCCGTCTGCCCAAGGCTCCAGCCCTGTTGCGGAACGCGCCGCCGCCACAACCGCCTCAGTCAGCACGATGGTTTTGGATAAGGTCGCGGAAGCCCGCATGAAAGGTTTCGAAGGCGATGCCTGCGGCGAATGCGGAAACTTCACGCTGGTCCGCAACGGGGCTTGCCTGAAATGTAACACCTGCGGCGGAACAAGCGGCTGCAGCTAAATTGAGAGATAGCCGGGGAACAAGCGCTCCGGCGCATCCCCGGCTCCGAGTCGAGGCAGAGGGGATGGGAGCAACCGCCCCGAATTAAAATAACAAAATGCCCGAGCAGGGATCACTAGAAACCCCGCCTTCCAATTTGAAGGCGGGTTTTTTCATGGAGTTTTTCCAATAGCTTTTCGCAA
>CAZXMX010000297.1:0-3585 GCA_964641645.1 uncultured Neomegalonema sp. | reverse complement strand
GAAGAAGCCGCTAAGTTGATGGACTGCACGCCAAAGGCCATCGCCATCGGATTGACGACCGATGCAGGACCGGGTGGTCCCGCCAAGCTGGCCGCGCGCTGTGAGACTCTCGCGAAAAAGGTCGGTATTCCGGTCCTGAATGCCTCCGCCGCCGACTATGCCGCCCTGAAGGCTTTCGGCGCGAAGCGCATCGGCGTCGTCACACCTTTCAACGCCGAGGTTGATAAGGTCGTACGGGCAAATACTGAGGAAGCAGGGTTCGATGTTTCCGCGATAAAGGGTACGGAAGCGCCTTCATTGCCCGCGATCTGCGAAACATCGCTTGATGACATCAGGCATGTGTTCCGTATCGTCGCAGAATCTGATTGCGATGTGATCCTGCAAGTGGGTACGGCGCTGCCCGTCGTCGCGATGATTGCTGAACTCGAAGCCGAACTCGGCAAACCCATCGTCGCTTGCAACGCCGCCGTTTACTGGCAAACGCTGCGCGCCATCGGCATTAACGACCCGGTTCCCGGCTATGGCCGCTTGATGTCGGAACACTGATGCGCACGCAGGCTGAAGTCGTCGTGATTGGTGGCGGTGCCGTCGGTGCCGCGATCCTCTGGCATCTCGCCGAAGCCGGAATTACCGAAACGCTGCTGATCGAGAAAAACGAATTGACTGCCGGATCGACATGGCATGCTGCGGGTAATATCCCGACCTATGCCAATGGCTGGCTCGGAATGCGGGCCGGGAACTACGCGTGGCGCCTTTACAAGGAACTCGCCAAGCATCCCGACGCGCCGATCACCTATCGCCACACCGGGGCGATTTGGCCCGGCCATACGCCCGAGCGGATGGAGCTGTTCCAGCATCTTTGCGGCGTGTCGCGGTCCGCAGGGTTCAATCTGGCAATGCTGACCCCCGAAGAGATCGCGGAGCAGCATCCGTATTGGCAGTCCGATGATACCGTCCTCGGCGGCATCCTCGATCCCTATGAGGGGGATATCGACCCGAGCCAGTTGACTCAGGCGCTGGCCCATCACGCCAGACAAAAGGGCGCAGAGATCGCTCGTTTTACCTGCGTCACCGGCCTTTCGCAGCGTCCGTCTGGTGAATGGCTTGTCACGACCACGAAGGGCGACGTGATCGCACAGACGATCATTAATGCCGCTGGTTCGAGCAGCGGACAGATCGCCGCGCTCGCGGGGTTGCACCTGCCCGTCGCGACCCTGACGCATCAATACATGGTGACGGACGCGGTCTCGGCGCTGGACTCTGACGATAAGATCTTCCCCCTGATCCGCGACCCCGACTTGCGGTTTTACTTGCGCCGCGAGCGCAACGCTTTCCTTCTTGGTTCATACGCTCATGAGGGGCGGGCGGTTTGGCGCGACGGCGTGCCGCCCGATTTCGATCACCAACTCTTCCCGGACGACGTGGAGGATATGTTGCCGGTCTTCGAGGCCGCGATGACTCATGTACCGATCTTGGGCGAAGCGGGCGCACAACGTTTCGTCAATGGTCCGATTCCTTATGCCCCAGATGCGATGCCGCTGGTCGGCCCTGCAGCGGGAGTGCGCAATTTCTATCACGCGGGCGGCGTGCAGATCGGCATCACCCATTCGGCGGCCATCGGCAAAGCGATGGCTGAATGGTTGACCGAGGGCGAGACCGAGTGGGATCTCGCGGCGTGGGACCCGCGCCGCTTTGGAGATTGGGCGTCGCAGAACTACGCTGCCACCCGTGCTGCCGAACATTACGGTCTACAGTACGCAATCCCGTTTCCACATCGTCTGATGCAGGCTGGACGGCCCGTTCAGGCGACGCCGCTTTACGAGACGCTGCGCGCCAAAGGTGCGGTCATGGGTCAGATTGGCGGTTGGGAGCGGGCAATGTGGTTCGAACGTGAGGGCGCGCGCGATACTGGCGAGCTCAGCTTTCACAAGGAACCGTGGCACGTTGCGGTGCGTGCGGAATGCGAGACCGTGCGCGATGCTGTCGGCATCATGGACCATGGAGGATTCACGAAATACACGGTCGAGGGTCCGGGGGCGGCCGCGTATCTTACCCGGGTTGTTTGCGGTGGGTTGCCGAAACTGGGTCGCGTTCGCCTCTCCTACATGCTCACCCCGAAGGGCCGCATCTGGTCGGAGGCGACGATCGCGCGATTGGGCGAAGAACGCTTTCTCCTCTGCGGGCCAACGCTGGCGGTGGAGCGCGATTTCGACTGGCTCGCGGCGCAATTACCGCCGTCAGGCGTTAATCTCACGAAGGGCTTCGAACATGATGCAGCACTGCTGCTCATGGGGCCGAAATCGCGAGACGTCCTCGCCGCTCTAACCGATGCCGATCTGTCAGCGCCTTGGATGAGCGTTGCCGCAATGACAGTAGCCGACGTGCCGATCACTGCTATGCGCGTCAGCTATGTTGGTGAACTTGGTTGGGAACTCCATCTGGCATCGGATCACCTCCCCAAGCTTTACGAAGCACTGTCACAGGCTGGTGCGGCACATGGCATTTGTGACTTCGGTTCCTATGCTCTCAATGCCATGCGGATCGAGAAAGGGTATCATGGCTGGGGAGCCGATATCGGAACCGACTACACCCTTTTGGACGCTGGTCTTGGACGTTTCGCCCATATGGAGAAAGGCGATTTTGTTGGCCGCGATGCCCTTGTAACGCAGCGCGACGTCGAACCGGAATGGGAGTTTATCGGACTGGAGATTACTGATCCGGGGCCAGAACCACTCGCCTCCGATCCGATCCTGAACGGCGACGATCTGATCGGCTACGTGTCCTCGGCAAGTATGGGATACAGGACAGGAAAATTGCTCGCGCTCGGTTATGTCCGGCGCGGTTCCATCGCGATCAACGACACGTGCACAGTACAGGCATTTGGTGAGAAACGAACGGCCCGCCGCCACTCATCGCATGTCTACGATCCCGAGAACGCCCGGCTGAAGGCGTAGCGACCCACCGTGACGCGATCACCGAACATCCTCTGGATTTGCACGGATCAGCAACCGCTGGCGAACCGACCAGCCGTCGCGGCGAACCTTCCCCTGCAATCGCGGTTAGCGCGAGAGGGGACGCGCTTCGAGCGAGCCTTCACCGTTCTACCGATCTGCTCACCCTCGCGCGCCAGTATGCTGACGGGTCTTTACCCGAGCGCACACGGACTGACGGAGAATGATGGCCGTTTCGGCG
This sequence comes from uncultured Neomegalonema sp., assembly GCA_964641645.1. Taxonomy (GTDB): domain Bacteria; phylum Pseudomonadota; class Alphaproteobacteria; order Rhodobacterales; family Rhodobacteraceae; genus JAHDDY01. The sequence continues at coordinate 393 of CAZXMX010000297.1, read as the reverse complement.
GGCGTGCCGAACTCGACGACGGCGACTGGCTCTTCACGCATGACTTTGCAGAGGTGGGCTATCGCTGCGGATGGGTCGGAAAATGGCATTTGAGCCAGAAGCAATCCGCCGCAGATTTCGGCTTCGAGGGTTTCTCCGAGCCGGGTTACGGCTATCCCTATGGGTGCGAAGCCTATCGTGCCTATTTGGCAAAAGCCCGCCTGCCACCGCCAGCCATGACAGTTGAACTCCCGGGCGAGAGCGGTATTCCGAAAGAAACGCGGTTGAACTTCGCTGACCTGCCCGACTGGCCCGATTTCGAGGCGGGAAGCGGTCTCCTCGACGGTCCGGCGGAGCAACACGAAGCGTTCTTTGTCGCGGATCTCGCTTGTCAATGGCTGGCGGCGGCGGGGG
>CAZXMX010000296.1:0-3613 GCA_964641645.1 uncultured Neomegalonema sp. | reverse complement strand
AGGCTTGGGCCTGCATCGCACCAAGATCGGCGGCAGTGATGATGCCTTTCGTATCTGGCTTCAGGCGAACATGGACACTGACAAAATCCGAGGTGGCAAAAAATGCCTCGCGGCTGTCCGCCACGGTAGCGCCATCGGCGACGGCACGAGCGCGGCCAGAGTCTGATGACCACCATTGGATCTTCATCCCAAGCGCTTCGGCGTATTCGGCAACGGTCTTGGCGATACGGCCATAGCCATAAAGCCCCAGCGTCCGACCTCTCAGTGTTTTACCAACACCCATCTGCCATTGCCCCGCGCGGGTCGACGCGACTTGCGCGGGAATTTGGCGTGCCGAGGCGAGCATCAACGCGAGGGTCAGTTCGGCGGCGGCATAGCTCGGCACACCCCCATGCATGTTCGAACAAAGGAGAACGTTATTCGCGGTGCAGGCCTCCACATCGATATGAGGATAGACGCTGCGCTGTGAAATCAGCTTCAAGTTCGGCAGGCGCTGGAGCAAGTCGGCTGTAACCGGCGTACGCTCGCGGAAAAGAACCAGCGCCTCGGCATCCGCAAGGCGTTCTGCAAGCACCTCGGGGTCTTCAACGTGGTCCGTAAAGACCGTCACGTCATGGCCGTCGAGTTTCGCAAAGCAGGGCAGGCCGCGCAGGGTATCAAACCAGTCGTCAATAATCGCGATCTTCATTGCCCGCTCCAAACAGATTTCGGCACAAACACCTCTCCCGATGCCAGCTTGCGGCACGTTCGCACAAGGCCAGCCGAGCGAATGTCAAAGGGTTCAGCAACGTAATCGACCAGAACTTCGATCCCGCCGGACGGATGTTCGATCGTCATGCGAGCCGGATTGTCGTTCGGCTTTCGCACGAGACCTTCGGCGACGGTGCCGCTCATCAATGCACAGGCGGCGATGCACTGCGCACCGGTCACGGCCATGGTCAGATGACCCTTCCAAGGCATGAAGTACCGGGCGGTGACCGCGCCATCGCCTCTCGGTTCCCCGAGGATCACGAACTTCGGCGTCACCGATTCCGACACATCACCCATGCCCATCGCTTCCCCTGCGGAGAGGCGAACCGCGAGCATACGCTCCATAAACTCTAAATCGTCTTCAAGCTCAGCAGGGGTCTCATGTCCGGTCTTACCGAAAGCATCGGCGCGCGCCATTACGATGGGCATGGCGACATCGAGGCAAGAGACTTCGATGCCGTTGAAGGTGTCGGTCGTGTTGCCCGTCGGAAGCATCTTGCCAGTGACCGACCCCGCGATATCCATGAACGAGACGCCGACCGGAGCCGCCGTCCCCGGCACCCCATCGATGGCCGTGTCGCCGTCATATCGGACCGCGCCGTCTTCGACTTCAACGGTCGAGATCACCCGCGCACCCGTGTTGACGGCGTTGATCTTCACCTCCGTCAAACCATCCTGAGCCGGGACCAAACCCATCTCGATGGCGGCGGCGGCAACGCCGCAGAGGATGTTGCCGCAAGTTGGCTTGAAATCGACCTTGCGATCCTCGACGCTGACTTGTGCGAAGAAATAATCAACACCCGCCCAATCATCTTCCGCGGCAGAGAGTATCGCGACTTTCGTCGTGACCGTTGCCCCGCCCCCGAGACCGTCGATGTTGAGCGGGTGGCCAGAACCCAGCGCCGCGAGCAAAACCTCGCAGAGGGTCTCGCGATCTTCGGGCAGGTCTGCTCGATTGAAATATGGCCCGCGCGAGGTACCTCCGCGCATGAAAATGAAAGGGATGGCAGTTTGGGTCATGGTTCAATCATCTCAGCGGCCTAGGCATATGTATGTCGTCCCGAAACAGTCCCAGCCGAAAGCCTCGATAAAGCGTTTCGGCCCTCCTGCACATGAACCGATGGTGAGAGCCGTGTAAAGGGCGGCGAATCGTCATGTCAGCCTTTCGCGCAGAGGCGTCGGCAGACCGGATGCCGAAGCGCACCTCGTCAGATGCCGTTGTCATGAGTGTTGATCTTGAATTTGAATCCCTCTTTAACCCCGTGATAATGGGCAAAGACCCTGACCGATGCGCCGAGAAAGACAAGATGACGAACACCGAAACCATGCTGGCCGTCGTGACCACGGGAACCGGCGGATACGACAAGCTCGAATACCGCGCGGTGCCGATGCCGGTGCCGGGACCGGGCGAAGTCTTGCTGCGCGTACTTGCCGCCGGGGTGAATAACACTGAGATCAACACACGGCTGGGCTGGTACTCAGACTCGGTGACCGAAGGGACCAGCGACACCGATGAGGGCGCGCGCGACGATGGCGGCTGGAATGCCGCGACGCCGTTCCCGTTTATCCAAGGCACGGATTGTTGCGGCGAAGTGGTTGCCTCCGGCGATGGCGATACGGCCTTGATCGGTCGGCGAGCGCTCGTGCGATCGTGTATGCGAGTCCAAGGTTATGACTCGATGGACAACGAGTGGATGGGATCGGACTTCGACGGCGCGTTCGCGCAATTCGTCAAAGTCCGCGCTACGGAAGTTTTCCCGGTTGATTGCCAATGGAGTGACGCAGAACTCGCCACGATCCCTTGCGCCTATGGCACGGCTGAAAACATGATCCATCGCGCGGGTGTCGGCGAAGGAATGCGCGTTTTAATCACTGGCGCGTCGGGTGGCGTGGGGTCCGCGGCCCTGCAACTCGCGAAGCGGCGCGGCGCAGAGGTGATCGGCATGTCCAGCGCTTCCAAACATGCGGCCCTCAAGGAGCTCGGCGTCAATCAACTGTTGGATCGCTCCGATGATCCGGTGACGATCCTCGGCGCAGAGAGTATCGACGTCGTCGTCGATAACGTTGCCGGAACAAGTTTTGGCGCGATGCAAGAAGTCCTGCGGCGCGGCGGACGGTATGTTTCTTCGGGCGCGATTGCGGGACCGATGGTCGAGATGGACATGCGGAAGATGTATCTCAAAGATGTCACGCTGATCGGCTGTACCGCTTGGGACGAACCGGTGTTTCCCAATCTGATCGGCTATATCGAACGCGGCGAGATTCGTCCGCTGCTGCATAAGACCTATCCGCTGGAACAGATCGCGGACGCCCAGCGCGACTTTGGCGAAAAATCGCATGTGGGAAATTTGGTTCTCATTCCGCCGGCGTGACGCGCGGCCAACACGCCTAGCCCCCGTCCCATAACCGGGAGGGAGCGACCAAACGCTCAGGTTCTAGATGTGATCCCGCGAACGACCTTGTCTGGCGGACGCTCGATCCTTGGATGGGTCAACACGCAATCGCGCAAAACCCAATCCCTCAAATCGAACCCCGACGCCCGCGCGCCGCGTGAACGATCAGCGAGCCGCGATTGCCGCAGGCTTGGTCAGCGCAATCTCATTCCTGTGGCTGACCCTGACAGCCCCCGATTACAATGCGAACCTGACCACGGTTCTCTACGCCGACATCGTCGCCATCGCCTGTCTGTTCATCGCGGCTGCATCAAGATGGCGAAGACCCCGCGCAATTTGAGCTTGATACCAAAGATAGCGCTGCGGTGAACGAACAGTGACGCGCTTCGCCCAGTCCAAACCAAAAGAGCACACTACACGACAGTAACCGTCATTGCCCGGCTTGTCCGGGCAATCCAGAGCTTCAAACA
>CAZXMX010000295.1:0-3628 GCA_964641645.1 uncultured Neomegalonema sp. | reverse complement strand
GCGTAAAAGACATCGAGGCGAGCAAGAAGTTCTACTGCACTCTGCTGGGCCTGGAGGAAACCCGCCGCAAAGATCTGGACGGCGCCGATTGCACCCTGGTCTTCTTGTCCGAGCCGGGCGGTGGGCCGGGCAATGAGATCGAGCTGACCTATAACTGGGACAGTGATGAGGAATACACGGGCGGGCGCAATTTCGGCCACCTCGCCTATAACGTCGATAATATCTATGAGACGTGCCAAACGCTGATGGATGCCGGGGTCACGATCAACCGCCCGCCTCGCGATGGCCGCATGGCCTTCGTCAAATCACCGGACGGTATTTCGATCGAGCTGCTGCAAGCCGGAGACTCGCTAGCCCCCGCCGAACCCTGGGCGAGCATGGAGAACACCGGAAGCTGGTGAGAATCGGGGGCGGCGCTCGCCTTTGATGGGTCGCCGCCCAATGCAACGGGTCAGTGAACGACGACGGAGCCAAATAATGCCCAAGACCAAAGCGTGGTTGATCCTAGCACTCTTCGGGGCCTTCCTTCTCTGGGGGCTCGCGGTTGGCATTTCCAAATTTGGCATTGTCAAAGTTGCCTCCGACATTGGCCTCTTTCTCGGGATTATCCTGCTCGTCTTTGCGGGCTTTTTGGCACTCGGCTTCACGGTGCTTTTCGTCAAAGAACGAGTGGATCGGTTCTACAAAGCGAACATCCGGCCAAAACCTTGGGTGAAGCCCTTCGTCGTGTCGCAATTGGGTGAGGCGGAACTGTACGACGCGCTGAAATCCCGGTTGGAGATGGTCGAACGCAATGACGAACTGCGTTATGAAATCTTTGATGATCGAGAAACCGGCCAGCGCTGGCGAAACCAATATGTCGAGCAAGGCTTTGGAAACTGGTACGAACTTCGTCCTCAGCAGCCTGAAAGCTGAGACAAACGCCAAAGACCGCTGACGCTAGTCCCTTTCCTCGGCACGCTGCGGCTTGCTCCGGCCCAACCCAAAACGCCTCCCGCCCGATTTCGGGAGGGAGGGATCAATGCTCGGCATGAGAAACGCCAGACCTCTATCGGGCGGACGCTCAATCGGATCGGCAACCAAACCCCACGCGGCCATCGCTCGATACGCACGAAAAGCGCCGCCTGAACCAGATCGGTTCGCCGGTTTCAGGCGCTTGGCCAAGGCCCGTCGCAACAAACGCAGTCCATGACGCGGCAGGTCGCTCAAGAGAGCGCGCAACACTTTCAATCGCCGCTGAAGCATGGGCAGCGAATAAACCGCGTCGACGGATGGAAAAACGTGATCGCGAGGCACGCCCAACGCAGGGAACAACGCCCTCGGCGCTAGAGGCACATCGCTTCGACACGCCAGAACAACGGCTTGGGCAATCACCAGATTCTGCGCCGCGCATTCGGCGCGCATCAGAATGGATTGGACGGTGACACAGAACCAGCGGCGACAGGCGCAAGAGAACGGAACAGTCGATACAAACGCGACGGCGAGTAACAGTCCCGTCACCAGACGGAACAGCCGCAGCCGCTGAGTTGCAATACCCTGTTCAATCTGCAATTCGTTGTGGCCTTCCGCTCTTCAAAAACTGGAAATGAGCTAGAACGAAAAAAGAACAAATGTCAAGGGGAAAGACCATCTCGCAAAGGCACCGCGCGATCACATTTGGGGCGATGATAAGCGCCGCCGTCTTCTCAACGCCTGCACGCGCCTGTGATGTCGCGCTGGTGCTCGCGATTGATGTGTCGGGCAGTGTCGATGCGGTTGAATACCGCTTGCAAGCCGACGGCCTTTCGAATGCGCTCGGCGATCCCATCGTGTCCGAGGCACTGGTCAATGCGCAGGCTTTGGTCGCGGTGGTGCAATGGAGCGGCACGCCGCATCAAGAGGTCTCCGTCCGATGGACGGCCACCGATACCCATGACGACGTGGTGGCATTGCGCCGAAAGATCGAAGCGATCCCGCGCGCTTTTCGCAATTATTCCACCGGCATCGGCGAGGCGCTTCGCGAGGCGACAGACCTCATCGAGACGGCACCGAGGGAGTGCCTCCGTAAGGTGATTGATGTCTCGGGGGACGGACCCAATAACGAGGGGGCCGATCCCACGGCTCTGCACGCCCGTCTCGATGCTTTAGACATCACCGTGAACGGCCTCGCCATCGAGGGTTCGGAAGACGGCATCGCCGATTATTACCGCGAGCACGTCGCCCACGGCCCCGCTTCGTTTGTGGAGGTCGCCAAGAACTACGAAGACTTCCCCCGCGCGATAAGGCGAAAGCTGTTGCGGGAGTTGGCTGACAGGTTGGCTTTGCGGATTGAATAGGCGCATCCTGCTTCTTTCGCTTGGATGACTATATTTGATGGTGCGGGACGCATCCTCTTGAAAAATGGGAGCCGCTCTCGCTGCGACACGCGCCTGCCGGCCCGGAGGCGGGCGCGTTTAGCGCAAGCGAAGCGCCGCGTATTAGCACCCACCCGGTCAGGCGCTCAGCGCATTGCCATTAACCGTCGCGCAGAAATCTGAGATGTTAATGGGGTGGTCATGTAGCAGCCATGTGCGCCAAACTGCGGTCACGGATACTAAACCGAAAATAGGTTCGACAATGGAACTCCTCACCGCCGCCCAAATGCGCGCCATCGAACAAGCCGCCATCGACAGCGGCGAAGTGACGGGCCTTGAACTGATGGAACGCGCCGGAGCGGGCGTGGTAGAAGCGATCTTCGAATGGCGCCCCGAACTGGCCGAAGGCAAACGCCACGCCTTAGTCCTCTGTGGACCCGGCAACAATGGCGGAGACGGGTTCGTCGTCGCGCGGTTGCTGAAAGAGCGTGGCTGGGGGGTCGAGGTTTTCCTGTATGGCGATGAGGCGAAATTACCGCGTGATGCAGCGGAAAATTGTCGGCGGTGGCGGGAGTTGGGGGAAGGGATTGAACGAGAGCTTCCCTACGATCCAGACGAACCAATCTTTACGAGCGTTATCATTGACGCCTTGTTCGGCATCGGATTCGACCCCCACCGATCAATAGACGCAGCAGCGACGCTAGAAACAGTGTTCTTTGCCGACGATGATCCGAACTGGTGGGAAGGCAACCTCGTTTCCATCGACGTACCGACTGGCCTTTCAGGAGATTCGGGTGTCATGCTCGATTGCTTTTCAGCTTTCGGACGACCGCCTCTGCGCGCTGCTTTAACCGTGACATTTCATTGCCCCAAGCTCGGTCACTATACCGGAGATGGACCACGTCAATGCGGACATCTAGATGTCCGAGATATCGGCTTGGGTAAATGGGAGCACAAATTTCCCAGTCAGGCGACCACGTTGGTCGACAAAAGAGTGGTTCGGTCTAGCAATCACTATTTTTGGGCTCACCCATGGCTTCTTGGACAACACAAATATTCCCACGGCCACGCCCTAATCGTCTCCGGCGGCATGGCCAAGACCGGTGCGGCCCGTCTCGCAGCGCGAGGCGCACTCCGCGTAGGTGCGGGTCTTGTCACCGTCGCCTCGCCGCCCAACGCCCTGATGGAAAACGCCGCGCATCTGACGGCGATCATGCTGCAAAAGATGAAAGGTCCAGAGGGATTGGCCGACATTCTCTCGGATGAGCGGATCAACGCCGTCGTCATTGGTCCCG
>CAZXMX010000294.1:2184-3633 GCA_964641645.1 uncultured Neomegalonema sp. | reverse complement strand
GCATTGTCGAACTCAGAAATCTCATGTGCATTGGTTGCAACCTCGTTTTGAACTCGCAGTTTGACACTTGAGATAACAGGGTTCCGTTAAGAATTGGCCCGACGGGATAATTTTCTGAGTCTGCTGGATCAAGCCGCGTTGGCAATAATGGTATCAATTTCGGCAATTAATGCGGCACATTTGGCCGAGTCTTGCCCGCCATGAGGGATCGGCGCGAACTGACCGCTGTCATTGTCGAAATATTTCCCCGAGGCAGAAGCGAATTCATCCGACAAGGCGGCTCGGCATAGAATGTCTGCGCCGACGCTCAGGTCATTGCCATCGATCCCAAAACCCTCTTTGACCATTTTGCTGGCGAGAAGCGAACCGGGGTTCACCGCGACAATGACAGGGCCATCGGGCATCTCGTCAGCCATGCCGCGTGACCACATGGTAATGGCGAGCTTACTTTGGGAATAGGCATCCATGTCGCCCAGCTGTCTGTTGCCGCGAAGCGCCGCGCTATCCACGGGGGCTTGGGCCGCAGACGAAAGGTTCACGACCCGGCTCGCCGCGCCCATGATGGGAAGCAACTTTCGGGTGAGCAGATACGGCGCGAGCGTATTCACCACAAAGCGCAGATCAATTCCATTCTCGGCGATTGGACTGGGGACTTTCAAGACCCCGGCATTATTGATGACGACATCAAGGGACGTGTGTTTCTCGGTAATGGCTTTGGCGAGGGCTTCGGTCTCGGGCAGGCTTGATAAATCAGCAAGGTAGGTTTCGACGGGAACGGTGCCCGATACTTCCGCTGCTGCTGCTTCAAGTTTCGCCGGGCTACGCCCATGCAACAAAAGGGTATGCCCTTGGTCGGCGAGCATTTTGGCGGTTACCAATCCGATGCCATCTGTTGCGCCGGTGATTAAGATTGTCTTGGACATGAGCTTAGCCTTTGTCGGAGGTGAAGTCTGGAAGCAGTTCGTCCGCAAGTTTCTTTAGGGTGTCATCAATGTCAGCCATGTTGAAGCGTAAGTTCAAACCGACGTGATTGACGCCGATTTCTTCAAGTGAGTTTAAATAGGTACGCAGCGCGCGAATGCCAGATCGAAAGCCCAAATGAATTGGCTGGGGCGGTGCGTCGGGATCGTTGGTCAGGTCGATATAGAGAGATTGCATGACGGGCTTGTTGATGCCTTGGTCCCGGGGAATGCGACCGCGCCAGTCGGCGATGACATGGGCTTGTTGAGGAACGCTGCGCGGATAAGTCATCCAGCCATCTGCGTTCGCCGCGCTCCAATCGGGGGGTTGCTGACTGCCGCCAGTGACCAGGAGGGGCAATCGGCTCGCGATTGGTTTCGGCAGCATGTCCATGCCGCCGAGAGACCCGTGTGCGTTCTCAACGGTCGGAAAGTCGTCCGCCATTTGTCGAATATACGCAAAGCTGTCTCGGAAACGTTCGCCGCGATC
>CAZXMX010000294.1:0-2084 GCA_964641645.1 uncultured Neomegalonema sp. | reverse complement strand
ATGGCGGCGAAGCCGAGCCGGTCGGCCAGTTGAATGCGCTCTAGATGATGCGTGAGGTCGGGAACGGTGCTTTGTGTGTATCGCTCGACGGGGGCGATGACTCCAAGACTCAGGCGCCCCGGTTTGAACACCGAATTAAAGCCCGAATTGAGAGACGGGAAAGGTAAGCTATCGGTGGCGGCAGACATGGTGGATATCCTCGATGAAGGTATCGAGCTAGATTGGGATGTTGTGAACGGAGCAATGATCGATCAGGGCTTGGCGCGCGGGTGTGCCGTTGCTTGCTGCTTCGTCTATCACCTGTGCGATGGCGCCTAGATCTGCCGCACGGATCGCCCGCTTCACCGGACCGACCGCAGCGGGACGCATCGACAGCGAGGGAATTCCTATCGCCGCAAGAGCGAGGGCATCGATAGGCTTTCCTGCCGCCTCGCCACAAAAGCTGAGATCAGTCTTGTTCTTCTCACAACGTTCAACAATCCGACGCAATATCCCTAAGAACGGATGGCTGGTCGTCGCGTAGCGACCCGCCGTGCGTTCGTTCATGCGATCCGCCGCGTAGAAAAATTGGAGCAGGTCATTGCCACCAATAGAAAGAAAGTCGGCCATTTGGTAAAAACTATCGCTCTCAAACGCGAGAGATGGGGTCTCCAACATCGCACCAATCTCAAGTTTTGATGGCGGTACATGGCGGTCTGGATTGAGGCGATCCACTTCTTCGAGGAGAATTTCGCGTCCCCGTTTGAATTCGTGAAAATTCGCCACCATTGGAAACATGACGCGCAGTGGTCTGCCATTGGCCGCGCGGAGTAGTGCTTGCGCCTGCATCTTCAAGATACCGGGACGATCCAAACCCAGACGGATCGCGCGCCACCCGAGGGCGGGGTTATCTTCGGAAAGCTGTTTGAGGAATGGCAGGACTTTATCAGAGCCAACATCGAGGGTGCGGAAGGAAACTGGCTTTCCTTCGGCTTTATCGAGGATGTGACTATAGAACCTCGTTTGCTCTTCGCGCGTTGGCATCCGTCGATTAAGCATGAAGTGAAGTTCAGTCCGAAGAAGACCAACACCTTCGGCCCCGCTTTCCGCGAGACTAGGGAGATCGGCAGAGAGACCCGCGTTAATCAGCAATTGGATGTGATGCCCATCGACGGACTTGGCGGGTGTGCCGCGCAGGGCCGCAAAGGCTTGCTTCTCTTGGACCCGGAGGCTGAGCTTTTCCTCATAGGCCGTGACGACATCGCTGCGCGGGCGGAAGTGGACATGGCCTTGGTCGCCGTTGACGATTGCTGTGTCGCCTTGATTGGCCTCTCGCGCGCAACGTCCCGCTTGAACGACGAGCGGGATATCAAGCGCGCGGGCGACAATGGTGGCGTGCGACGACGGCGAGCCTTCTTCCAAGACGATGCCGAGTAAGGTTCCGCGTGGGTAATCCATCAACTCACCGGGGCCAATTGCCCGCGCCACAAGGATGGCATCAGCCGGGACCGGTTCTTCGCCCTGCGTCGGTGCCATGAGGCGGCGCAGCAATCGTTGCGCAAGATCATCCATATCGTTGAGGCGCTCTCGCAAATACGGGTCACGCGCTCGGTCAATTTTTGCCCGCGCTTCCGTCCGCGCTGCATCAACGGCGGCCTCAGCTTTGAGACCCGTGGCGACGTTCGCCTCTAGGCGGCGTAGCCAGCCCCGGTCGTTAGCGAAGAGCCGATAGGTTTCCATCACGTCGCGATGCTCGCCCGTGGCCGGCAGATTAGAAGACTCAATCATTTGGTCGATGTCGACGCGCAGTTGATCCATCGCATCGCGAAGGCGGGTGCGCTCTAGGTCAACGTCATCAGCGATCGGATTGGGCAACAACAGACGGGGTTCGTGCAAATGGACACAGCCGATAGCGACTCCGTCCGATACGCCGGTGCCAACGGCGTGAAAGGGACCACGGTCGCCGTCTTCATCGCCGGGTTCGGGCGCGAGCAGCGTTCCTGAATCGGCAATTTCGGCGATAACCATCGCGACGAGACGGAGGGCTTCTTCGTCTTCTTCGTTGTAGAGCATCGGGCGTTCGTTCTGAACAACGAGAACGCCAA
>CAZXMX010000293.1:1402-3680 GCA_964641645.1 uncultured Neomegalonema sp. | reverse complement strand
CCCCAACCACCCTGCAAAAACCCTTGCATTCCAAGAGGCGTCCACACACGGAGGGTGCCAAACTATCACGCTAATTCAATGGCTTAGTTGAGAGTGGGACTGCGATTTCGGTGCAAGGCTGTATACCGTGCTCTAAAATTTCGTCCCACCGCTGGAGGCTAAGAAATACGGTGTTAACGAGGGGCGAAGCTTGCGCTTCGCCCCTCTTTTAGCATCGCTCACTCGGCGACAAATGCGCGGTGCCAAACCGTCAGGTCATCTTATCGTCAGAACTTGATTGAGAGCCTCAAGACTCCCCCGTGGGATTCGTAATCAGATGCAAACGCACCTTCGTATCCGAGGCCCAAGGACACACGCTCCGACACCTGCGCATCGAGACCGAGGCCAAGTTCAAATCGTGACTGCGAAGGATCATCAGAACGCAGCTCGACTGGGGTTGCTCCCGCGAAGCTCGCAGTCGGGCTGCGTTCGTCCCCGACGAAGTCGTAGACATAAGCACCTCGGATTGAAGGCGTCACCGTCACACCGCCGATTTGTGTCGTTGTTTTGGCGGAGAGGCCAATGACACCTTCAAGGTACTCGACATCATCCTGATCGACCCGAAGGTTCAGGCCACCGTTCTCTCTGAAGTCGTCAGCACTGAACCGAGCATAGCGCAGACCCACCGTCGGCGTTATCGTCGAGGCACCTGCGTTCAGATCATAACCGACGGTCGCCGAAGCATCGAAGCCATCCACATCGTAATCGCCAGATACTGGCCCCGCGACGGAGCTGCGCGTAGTATCAACACTGCTGACACTATAGCCAAGCTCACCATTTGCGAAGATCGAACCGGCGCGATACCCAAGCGTTCCCGCGATACGGTAGTTGTCAACGTCCGACTGCGCGCTTCCAACACCGTCGTTCTCGATGTCAATAGATGCGTAAGTGATATTAACGCCCCCAGTCAGGGTATCGGTCAGCGGCAAGGAAGCGCCAACTGCGATCCCGAAGGTATCGGCATCGTATCCGGCAACGCTGACGCTGCTGGAGTCTTGCTCGGCGGTTCGCCCAAAGACCTCTCCCCAGACGCCGCGCGTGCGGTCGCCCCGCAGCGTTTCGAGCCGGCGACTCGCGAACTTACCGGTTTCGAAGATTTCGCGCGTCACGCCGTCGTTGAGCGAGGGCAGCAGCGTTGCGGCTGCACTCTCAAACTCGGCATCACTCGAGACGCCGTCGAGGGCGGCAAAGACCGCGGTAGGCAGGACGTTCGCGCCTATTGCCTGCGCAATTCCTCCACCAAGCGCCGAGATGTTGTTATCGTTGCTGGTTGCGGCGAGATCCGCTGCAACGGGAGTCACAGAGACAGCATCCGAGGCAACGTCGAAGTCCAGCAGGAAGCTGTTCTCCACAACCGACACTGTGGCGTTGTTGTTCGTGCCATCTCCGGTTTCAGAGATCACAGCAATCGATTGTCCTACCGTGAGACCGGAGACGTCTACGGGTACATTGACCGTCACAGCGTTGCCTGCCGCTAGGTTCGCATCACCTGAAACGGTCAAGCTGTCCTGTCCCAGATCAAATACCGACGCGCCGTTCTGTACGAAAGTGCCGTCAATCGACCGTGCGCCATCAACAATAAGCGTCGATCCGTTTGCGACGCTGACCGCGACACCGTTCGTGACATCATCGGTCAACGTCGACGTTCCGCCGGTGAAAGCCAGCGTATCAGCGAAGTCACTGCCGACGAAATCGCCGTTCAGCGTCCCCGCCTGGTTCTCAACGTTGATTCCTCCGCCCGCCGACGAGGCATCGACCGAGCGGGTTCCCGTCAGCGTACCAGTATTCAGAATTGTTGGCGTCAGGGTCACGCCTTCGACCAAAATTGCTGCACTGGATTCGGAGGTGATCGTACCGCTGTTTTCAACGGTGCCAATGACGGTCGCAGTCGTACCCGCACCCGCGCCGTTAAAGAAGCGCAGGCCTGCCGTCTCGCCCGACGCCAGTGCTTCCCCGCGTCCGGTCACGGTCCCGGCATTGGCGACGGTTACATTGCGCGTATCGCCGTCCGCCACACCAAGCTGTAGAGAAATACCCGATCCCTGGTTGCCCGTACCAGCGTCGATGACACCGCTGGCTGCGTTGGCGATGGTGAAGTTGTTTGCGGTTCCGTCCGCATAGACGGTACCATTACGCTGGTTGCCCGTGCCAACGATCCGCCCGGTGTTGTTCACGACGAGACCAGTGCCATCGATGTTCAGCGCACGACTGTCCGAGGAGATCGTGCCTGCGTTCTCAA
>CAZXMX010000293.1:0-1302 GCA_964641645.1 uncultured Neomegalonema sp. | reverse complement strand
TACGCTGGTTGCCCGTGCCAACGATCCGCCCGGTGTTGTTCACGACGAGACCGGTATTTTGAATATTGATGGCTCGAGATGCGCCTTCAACCGAACCGGTCGCAGCGTTGTTGATCGTGCCCCGTTGGGCAGCTTGATTGACCTGCACCGCTTGCGTCAAACCAGTTGTACGGAGCGTTCCTTCATTTTCGAGAGTAACGTCATCGCTAGCAACGACGACAACTGGAGCGTTGTCTACGGTGCTGATCACGCCAGCCGCCACGTCAATCGTCTCGCCGTCCGCCGCGCTTGTAACGGTCACGTTGTTGCCATCGTTGATAACCGTCTGAGCGGCAACACTCCCAATTGCTGCGAAGTAGGTGACGATAGCGATGGCAGAGACGGAGGATAACGCCAAAACGCTAACTCTGTGGTGCCGGTTCTCTGATGTAAACATGTGCGTACCCTCATTTTGCACCCATGGATGCAGCTGATCTTCCAGAAATCTGACGTTCGGATGAGCGCCGAAAGGGGTAATCTGGAGAAAGCGATAATTATGTCAGTTAAAACTAACGTTATTATCTGTTACTGAATAAATGTTGGCATGAGCCCTGACGCCACTGCATGAGTATCCAGGCGATGACACGCAAAGACGAAATCTTCGAACTCCTGAACTATGAGGCTCTAACCATTGCCGAGCTCGTCGATCGTTTTGGGCTGACGCGCGGCGCGATCAGCCTTCATCTTAAGGAACTAGAAGCAGCCGGGTTGGTTGAACGGTCGCTACGCGAACATTCTGGAAGTGTTGGAAAACCTCCTGCCGAGTATCGCGCCAGTGCGGGTTTTGAAGATCGGAAGTCACTGGCTTATCCAGTCGTCGCACCAACAATGATCGAGGCACTAGCACAGAACCTAACTGATGAAACCAAGGCCACCCTCTATGCCGAAATCGGCAAGAGGCTCGCGTCGCATGTCAGTGAAACAAACCTCAACTCGCTGAGAGATCGCGTGAAGGCTGCAACAAATGTCGCGGATTCGTTAGGAGCTGCGACTTATGTCGAGGAAGTTGAAGATGCGATCATCGTGCGCAGCTACACGTGTCCCATCGCCTCGATGGTTCGCCACGACCGAGCCTGCTGTACAATTATTCAAGAGTATTTCGCTCACGCTACCGGCCATACCTGCGTTCAGGAATGCCAAGTCGGTAAGAGGGTCGTTTGTCAGTATCGGATTTCCAAGGCTGATTGGTCACCTTGAAAATATCGCATAGCTGGACACCCGTATCAAGTGAAGGCTTGGGCGCGATTGTCACGCACTGAAAGG
>CAZXMX010000292.1:0-3685 GCA_964641645.1 uncultured Neomegalonema sp. | reverse complement strand
GTCTCGGGCAACGGCCAGCCCTTCACAGACGGTTCTTTCACGGGCCGGATGCAGAAGTGGGTCGAGCAAGCGGGTCTGAAGAACCGTCCAGCCCACGGCCTCAGAAAGCTACGCGGCGCAATGCTCGCCGAAGCCGGAGCCACGGAAAAGGAAATCGCTGCGTCTCTCGGTCATACCGATCTGGAGCAGGTGAAGACCTACACGGCCAGCGCAAATAACAGGCGCTTGTCCCTTTCGGCCTCGAACAAACTGGCTACAAATAGTCCCACTTTGAGGCCCCAAAACTGATGGTGGGACTATTTTACCCTCTATCTTACTGAAAACATTAGTTAAAGAATTAGCGTGGTAGGCCCGGAGGCTCTGACGAAAACGAGCCAGAATAACGACTTAGAGCGTCTAACTGTTCTGAAATGCACCGTTGAATATTTGTGCTTTTTGAAGCCGAGTGTCTTACCTACACAATGAAATCTGAAGTGGTCCCAGGAAACTGGACAGCCGGTCTTCGTGAACCAGCACAGTCCCATCCGCGAACTTAAATTACTCAATATGTTGGCCGCCCTAACTCGAGGCTCGAAATATATAGCAGCGACGTACACTGTTGTAAGGTTCCTAAATTTTGCTGCTGATTGTTAGTTGTTTTTACACAATAATTTAGATTTTCGTAATTTGATACACGGACAATAACCGTATCGATTTACTTATGATCAGGTGTGAAAATGAAAGCCCTTTTGGCACTTTGTTTTGCGGTTTTGAGCTTCAGTGCATTTGCCGCCGGCACATCGGAGAAAGCGGTGCTTCAGGCTGCGCTGCAACGCCATGTCGAGAGTCAACTCATCGACGGCGCGTACCGCGACATCGATCTGAAAACGGGAAAAACACGAGAGCTGTATCCGACAAAAACGCATCCCATGATCCTGACGCTGAGCGACAACTACATCCTTTGCGTGACCCTCAGCGACAAAAAAGGTAACAAATCACTGGCGGATTATTACATTGCGTCTCGGGGAGATGAGTTTGTCGTTCTGCGTACAGAGATCGACAATCGCGGGGCACTTGAACGGCTGATTAAATCGGGCGCTGTCAAGAAATTGAATTAGCAGAGCCGGTTTCATCGTAATGTTTGATCCATCCCAGCATTTCCGCTCGCCTCGCCGCATCGGACTGTTTGTCAAAATGGCTCTGGTTCTCACGCCAGTCTTCGTGGCCGTGGCGGCATGTGGTCTGTTGTTCCTGACGACCCATACGACATCGCAGGCTGATAACGCCCTGTCTGCACGATTGGGTAATGCTACGGCGAGAGTAAGCGCGGCGCTGGAGCGTCACGCAAAAACAGACCAATCAGCCGATGCTTGGGCAACGGCGTTGCCCGCCGAATTGCTGAATACCTTGCTTTCCGATCAAGCGATACGATGCGTCACCTTTACACGGGCCGATGCTACGCAAACAAAGCTGACAGTGCCGCGCGGCCTTGGCTGCGTCGGGCAGGAGATTGATGCTCGCTTCTCCATCCCTTTCTCAACCACCGTTCCGAGCAAGCTAGAGGTTGGCTATGATCGCTCCGAAGTGAGAAGCCTGCGATCAACATGGCTTAGTCTTTCTGCCCTCGCCCTTGGACTTGGTTGGTTGCTATCCCTTGGCGCGGCATGGATTGGCTTTCATTTCTTCATCAGCAAACCGCTGCGCAGATTACGTGGCGCAATCGCAGCCAACGATGAATCTACCGTTCCGACGACGGTCGCTGTATCGCAAAATGACGAGTTGGGCAGCGTCATGGTAGCCTTCAATGCGATGCAAATGAAGGATAAGGAAAAGACTGACCTGATTGAGCACGGACGCGCGAGGCTCTCTCATGTACTCAACAGCATGATGGATGGCTTGCTCGTTGTGGGCCAGGACACACGTGTCATCATGGCGAACAGTGCCTCTTCGAAACTGCTCGGCCTCCCGGTTGATAATATCGTTGGTGCATCCGTCTTCACGCTCTTCCGTTCGACGCAACTAAGCACTGACGGTACTCCAGATCTGGCGAGCGTTGAAGCGATTTCTGCCGATCAAAAGTGGGTTCCGGTGAAGATTTCATCCGCGCCCATGAACCTCAATCACGAAACCGCCAATGTCTTTGTTTTCAGGGACATCAGCGATGACATCGAGCATGAACAGGCAATTCGAAAAAAGACGTTGGAAGCGCTGACCGCCAACCGCACAAAGACCGAGTTTCTTGCCAACATGAGTCACGAGCTTCGCACGCCGCTGAATGCTATTCTCGGATTCTCGGAAATCATTGTCTCGGAAATGATGGGCGGGCCACGCAACACGTCCAACATTGACAGCGCGAAGGACATTAATGACAGCGGTCAGCATCTGCTCGACCTCATCAATGACATTCTCGACATCGCGAAGGTGGAAGCCGGTGAGGTCAAGTTCAACATTGAGCCTGTGAGCTTGCAAAAGTTATTCACCTCGGTCGAGCGGGTCATGCGGCCCCGCGCCATGGAAGGAAGTATAAGGTTTGAGGTTTCGAATCTAAGCGATCATTTTTACTTGTGCGCAGACAACCTTCGCCTGAAACAAATTCTGATCAATCTAGTCAGCAACGCGATTAAGTTCACGCCAGAAGGCGGAACCGTCTCGCTCGAAGCGCAGCAAGAGAATGGCAACGTCAAAATAACAGTGCGCGATAACGGGATTGGTATGTCCGCCTCCGAATTGGAAGAGGCGATGAAGCCTTTCCGACAGGTCGATAACTCGCATACCCGACGTTACGAGGGAACTGGCCTTGGCTTGCCGTTGAGCAATAATCTCGTCAATTTACAAGGCGGCACGCTTAAAATCAGTTCGGCAACCGGGCGCGGGACTGAGGTGTCGGTAACCTTGCCGCAGGGCGACGTGTCGTCCAGCAGCCTGCTTGGTCACGAAAATTACATCATCAGCGTCGCGTCTTAACTCGGTCAACGTCCCCTCTCGACTCTCGGCGATCTTCCGGGGAGCTGTGGCCCGCAACGCGGCGGCGGCGAACTGAACCAATCTACGCGAAACTGTTCCAGACTACGTCAAACTTTGCGAGCGGTGATCCGCTAAACCAAACTGCGCGGAACTCGTCCAAATTGCTCTTGCGCCCGGCCTGCGAAGGCCCTTTTTAGAACGGTGCATCACACCTAGGCCTATCCCGCCACGACACACCCACGTTGATTTGAGCGCTGTGGGTTTGAGGTATTGCGAAACTTTGCGACGAAACGCGAAGAATTCGGAATATCGCAATGGAACGCGAATGTTTCGGAAGCTTTGCGAGATGTTGGCCCAGAGTGGCTGAAACCGGCGCAATTTGGCTCAGCGGCGGCGGGAGGATCGCGAAGTGTCCGGAGCAAGCCTCACTCTGCCTTCATGCCCGTCGACGAATGCTTGGCATGATCCTGAGGCCATCGATTGCGTGAAAGATTGCAGTTTTCGGCCTGCAGCGACAGATGTCGTCTGTTGCCAATAATGTCAGCCAGTCCCCGTCACAAACCGACACGCGTCGATAGCTATAGACGATTTGTGTCGGTATGCGTCGTCCTTCGTCGGTTCCCGCTAGTCTTCGCCAGTTGCAGTCAGAGTCGAAGATTTAGAGGGTGGTTGGATCAATGGGATCAATGGCGGGATAAGGCTTTTTGCGATACAAAAATCCGAGGGCCTGCTTCAGGCCATA
>CAZXMX010000291.1:0-3686 GCA_964641645.1 uncultured Neomegalonema sp. | reverse complement strand
ATCTTGGGAAACCCACGAGCTGGAAAATCACAAAGCGGATCAACCTCGACCTTACAGAACAGAGGAATTTATAACAGGACGCGCTGAGCAAGAACCGCATTCGAACGAACCCGTGCCAGAAAATAGAAAGCCAACCCGTGAAGAGTTCATGGCGAAGCTTGATGCCGATGAGCGCGAACTCATCGCAAATGAGCGCAAGCGCGCGAAAGAGCTGCTCGACGGGATCGAGGCGAAACAGGAACGAGACCCAAGCTTCGTCCCCAATGGAAACGCTTTCGCACAGGAAATCGAAAAGCAGTCGATAAATCTCAATTCAGACGAACGCTTCAGAGCACGACAACTCGGTATCGAGCACGAGTGCGTCGAACGACGCGGGTTGAGCCGGGGGTTTTGATCGGTCTATGAGCTGTCGCCGCCAATTGAAACGAGTAGGATGAACATCCGCTTTGCCTAAAAAATCAGGTGTAGTGGACGATCCACTCATCAGGTGACAGCGGGCCTATGTTCTTTCTCACGCCCGGGACCCACGTTTTGCGCGGGTGTTCGGTCACCCCGAACACCCGCTGTCAATTCAAAAAGCGGGAACTGAGCCGCCGCAATTACATCTCACTGCGAGTTTGTGCGTCATTGCACATATGGATACACGCAGTTGGCTTTCGACCATTTTTGTCCATTATCGAAGCGACTTTGGCCGTGGTCCTTGACTGCGGCGGCCATGGCGGCAGCCGTAATCTTACACGTCGCCCAATTGGGGCTTCCATCGTCGTGCACGTAGTCGCACGTCGCTTGTAGATCGCTCTCAAACTCTCTCTCGCAATCGGCTCTACCACCCTTCCCCAGGAACCATGGGGCTCGATAGCAAATGTCGTGCTCATTGCAGTCGTCGCGAAACTTATTGTAGTCGTCATCATCGAACAAGCCATCCATCCCCGCTTCGGCAATGTCCACTAGGAAGCCTGGAACTTCGTCGGGCATTTCAAAGTTTACGTCTTTGAAATTTTTGGGGACCGAACATCCGTCCGCCTCTCGCTTAACTGGAGATTGACAACTAAACGGCCCATTCTTGCTCCCGAAAATGTCTGTATATGCGATAAGAGAACCAAATTTTTTGCGGGTATCGTAGGGATGGGCATAGCGCGCACTGACAGACTGCTCATACGAGTCATGGGACGCGGCTGTTCCAAAAGCCAGAATTCTGTAGCTTTCGCTCTCCTCTGGTGCGCCATTGGAGCCGTTGACAAA
The DNA here is from genome assembly GCA_964641645.1 of uncultured Neomegalonema sp. Lineage (GTDB taxonomy): Bacteria > Pseudomonadota > Alphaproteobacteria > Rhodobacterales > Rhodobacteraceae > JAHDDY01. Next base: position 2,444 of record CAZXMX010000291.1, on the reverse strand, counting down.
GTAGCACTTATTTGTGCCGCTCTTATTTCGCCAAACATACCCGATGTTCTTTCTGTCGGCAGAACAGGCCCAGTTCCAATCTCCGGTTTTGATTGGTTTAAGTCCGGAACTGGTAAGAGTCGGGCCCGGATAGGCCCACTTAATCACTCCCCCCTTAGGAGGCAGCAGGTACTCAAAGTTTCGGGATTTTAGCGCTTGCGCGTAATGATAATAGTGGCATGTTCCGTTGAAAGCTGCGCCGAGAACGAGACTCCCGTTTTTTTCGCTGACGGTCCGGCAGATGCGCTTTCCTGGTGTCGCATCATAGCCCGTCAGTCCTGACCCAGCACTTGCCCAGCGCATTGCGTCCTGCGCCTGCGCTTCGCTTGCAAGGGCGGTCGCTGCCAATCCCGTAATTAGGCAAAGAGCTTTCGGGAAGGCCTTGAATCTCTCCGCGAAGTCTATTCTCAATACAGATCTCATTTACACTACCTCCAAACACTAAATTCTTCCAGAGCATCTAAATATCAGCTAGGAGTTGAACGCGCATGATGCATTTGCACTAAATTGGTGCTTTTTTGGACAACGCCATTGCAGCCTTCAGATGAAGAGGTTCAGCAACGCCTGATCAAGTCGATAGGCAATCTGGTCGCCTCACCCGAAGTATACGACGCCTTTATCAAGAGCTGGCATTCTGTCATTGATGGGGGCGCTCTAGATGCCGCAAGAATTTCTGCGGTCGAGAGCGAAGCCGCGAACGCCATAGCGGCCCTGAGCGATCTGGATACCGTTCCAGAACGTGGCCCGCTGGCTCTGGAGAATATCGGGGAACCGGCATTCCTTCTTGATGAAGAGGGAAGCATAAGAGACATCAACGATATGGCGTGGCAGCGTTATCGCGTGGATACAGGCGGCGTGATCGGCGATCTCGATCTGGATTTTTTTCGGAAGGATGCGCTGGATCAGGCACTCTCGACCATCGTGAAGACCAACGCGATCACGGATCTACCGACGATGTTGCCTTGCTTTGATCCTTCGGTGAACGGCAATCTGACCGTGCTGTGCGTGAAGGCTCCGCCATCACCCAAATGGCCGACGCCATCGATCCTCGTGACTATCAATACCGGGCAAGGTGCCGGTCAGGGCGCTCAACTGCTCGCGGATGGGTACGCCCTGACCAAGAACGAGCACGAAGTCCTTTTGTTATTCCTGACAGGGCGTGGTTTGCATGAGATTGCAGATCTCCGGGGGCGGTCCCTTCCGACGGTGCGAAACCAGATGCAATCGATCTTTGAGAAAACACGCTGCAATGGTCAGGCAGATCTCATGCGCCTCGCCTTCAGCTTGTCCAGTCTCGTCGCGGAAGTATCGCCGCTTATTGAGAGTGCCACTCGTTCTAACCAGACATCGGTTACGTTTCTTCGGCCCGACGGGCGCGTCATCGATGTCACCGTAGCAGGGGCAAAGCAAGGACGTGTCGTCGTTTCACTGCCCAGCATCTTTGGGCATCCACTAACGCCACACATCGAAGAAAAGCTCGCTCAAGCAGGGATCAGGATGCTGTGTATCGCAAGGCCAGGAATGGGTAGCACCGATCCGCCCCCGCCAGACACGAGCGAGGTCGAGTGTCTCCGCGATGATATTCTAGCGGTACTAGATCAGCTTAGGGAAACGAGTTGCATACTGGTCGGACGCGCTTCGGCAGCGCCCACCGTTTTCGAACTTTGTGCGCTGTTGCAGCAGAAAATTTCGAAGGCCGTCATTGTAAATGCTGTGGTTCCATCGAGCTTCGTGAAGCAAGACGATGTCGCCAGCAGTTGGACCCAGTCTCTTATGGCTGCGGTAGGGTCTTCTCCAACTGTCGCGCGCCTAATTATACGCTCCGGCAGGCGTCTGATGCGGGTTATTGGCCCCGGGAGGTTCTTGAACCGCATGTATGGGAATTCAGCTACGGATGCAGAAGCCTTGAATGATCCGGATGTAGTTCGTTGCATTGAAGAAGGGGCGCAGATGACTACTGCGCAGGGGTTCGAGGCAGGCAGCCGTGACATGATGAAGGCACTCGGAAACTGGACCGACTGCGTTGAGAATTGCCCCTTGAAGGTACTGCTTATTCAAGGCGACTTAGATCCAAACGTGCCAATCAACGCTGCGAGAGAGTTTGCTGCAACCTACGCATCTCAATGCACGCTCAAAAAGATCGATGGAGGTGGTCTTCTAAACTTTTCGCACCCCGATGAAATTATTCACGAATTCATGAACTGAAAAGACGATGTGGTCCTCCCCCAAAGAAGTGGTCCGTTTAATGGGATAGATATCCCGAACAACGGAGGACCAAAGAATGGCTGGAAAACGAGATAAGCCTGAAGAGATTGTCACGAAGCTGCGGCAAGTAGAGGTTTTGCAGGGTCAAGGAATGGCGGTGGCGGATGCTGTTCGTCAGATCGGCGTGACGCAGCAGACAT
>CAZXMX010000290.1:0-3694 GCA_964641645.1 uncultured Neomegalonema sp. | reverse complement strand
TGAGCCAGAGCTTTTCATTCAAGCTCAGCGTGTTTTGCGGGTCTTGGATGACGCCGTGTTCATCGGAGGCATCGTTATATGTGAGGTCTTCGCGGCCCGAAACGAGGGGCATGCCGCTATCAATGCTGGCTGCCTTATGCCCGGCATCGCAAACCGCGTGGCCCTCGCCCGCGACCGACATGATTGAGGTCAGCACGAAGAGGGCGTTCTGATAGCCGAGCGGCGCGTCGCCCTCGGTTTTGACTCGCCCGTAATCGGCATCCATGAAGATGTACGAGCCGCATTGCAGCTCGTTGTAAACGCCTGATCCGGCCTCGAACGGGTGCGAGCCTGTTCCGGCACCCGCGATGATGTCACAGGTTAGGCCCTTGGCGTGCAGCATGGCGACGGTCTCGCGGGTGAGGGCGATGACGTGATCGACGGCGGCCTTGCGCTCGGCATGGTCATAGATGTGTTGGGCGTGGCCCTGATAGGCTTGGATGCCCGCGAAGGTCAGACCCTTTGCTGCGTCGATCTGTTGAGCAAGGGCTAGGGCGGGGGCGCCGGGTTTGACGCCGCAGCGTCCGTTGCCGACATCGATTTCAACCACGACTTCGAGTGTGGCGTCGCGGTTTACCATCGCTGCGGAGAGCGCCGTGATGTTGTCGGCATCATCGGCACAGATGAGAATGCGCGCCTTTTCTGTTAGGGCTGCGACGCGGGCGATCTTGGCGGGGGCGGTGACTTGGTTGGAGATCATCACGTCGGTGATGCCGCCCGCGACGAGGGCTTCGGCTTCGCCGGTCTTTTGCACACACACCCCGCACGCGCCGCCGCGTGTCATTTGTAAGTGGGCAACATCGACGGATTTGTGCGTCTTGGCATGCGCGCGAAGGCGCACACCCGCGGTCTCGACGAACTGGCGCATCGCGTCGAGATTGGCTTCGAAGGCATCGAGATCGACGATGAGCGCCGGGGTGTCGATCTCTGCGATGGGGGTGCCGGGGGTGATTGTCATGACGCAACAGACAATGTGAAAGCTCCCGATGTTTTGCTTCGCAAATCATCTGCCGCGAGAGGTTTGGGCTTGTTGAGAGGCCGGTCCACGGGAGGTTAGCCTCCCGTGGTGGACATGTACCGCTTCTTCACTTCGCCCTTCACTTCCTGACGGGAGTAGTCGAAGTCGTGGCCTTTGGGTTTGCGTTTGATGGCTTCGCGGATTGCTTCGTGGAGCAAGGCGTCGTCTTCGGAGGCGCGGAGCGGGGTCATCAGGTTGGCGTCGTCGTCTTGGCCGAGGCACATATAGAGCATGCCCGTGCAGGTCAGGCGCACGCGGTTGCAGCTTTCGCAGAAATTATGAGTCAGCGGCGTGATGAACCCGACGCGCTTGCCGGTCTCGGCCACGTTCATATAGCGCGCGGGGCCGCCGGTTTTGTGACCGCTTGGCGAGAGGGTCCATTGCGTTTCGAGTTCGCTTTGCACTTCGGTTAGGGGCCAGTATTGGCCGAGGCGTTCTTGTTCTTCCATGTCGCCCATCGGCATGACTTCGATGAACGTGAGATCAAGGTCTTCGCGGCCTGCCCATGCGAGCATTTCGTGGACTTCTTTGTCGTTGAAGTCCTTGATCGCGACGGCGTTGATTTTGACGGACATGCCTTCGTTTTTGGCGGCTTCGATCCCACGCAGCACCGCGTCGAGTTTGCCCCAGCGGGTCACGCGACCAAATTTCTCGGCGTCCAGCGTGTCGAGCGAGACATTGATGCGCTTGACGCCCGCCGCCGCGAGTGCCGCCGCATGTTTGGCCAGTTGCGAGCCGTTGGTGGTCAGGGTGAGTTCTTCGAGTGCGCCGCTTTCAAGGTGGCGGCCCATGCGTTCAAAGAACCACATGATGTTGCGGCGAACCAGCGGCTCTCCGCCCGTGATTCTCAGCTTTTTGACACCCAGATCGACGAAGGCGGAACAGAGCCGGTCGAGTTCTTCGAGGGTCAAAAGGTCTTTCTTTGGAAGAAAGGTCATGTGCTCGGACATGCAGTAAACACAGCGAAAATCGCAGCGATCCGTGACGGATACGCGCAGGTAATCAATGGTCCGCGCGAACGGGTCAATCAACGGTGCTTGAGCGGGTACAGGTGCGTCCATTATTCAGTCTTCCCCAAAGAGCCGGGGTTTAGCCTAGGCTGAACTGAGGGGAGTGGCAACGGGTGGTGTTTGGGGGAGGGGCGTGGCTCGAACTCAGCGATTTCGCGCTGCTTCGTGAAACGCGGGAAACCGCATGATTAGTCGCTGTCTTCGTCTAGAAGCAGGCCGTCCTAGGACGGGCAAAGCGTCTTAGATCGGTGTGACAGATAGATTGGTTTCGCTCACTCTTTTAGGTGAGCGTTACCGCGATGCCGGCGATGCTTGCCAGAACGCACAGGCTGACAAGAGCGATCATGTCTCTGCTATCTTGGCTCATGTGAGATTTCCCTCTCTCAATGAAGTTTTTCGTACAGCCACTATACCTCAAAAAATGAATACGTTAAGTGGTTGAAATATAATGTTATCTTGGTGAGATATCGGTATTGGGAGTCTCAATAATTACGCAATCAATGCGTGCATCATTTAAAATTGCCCGTGAAAACGGTCGCAAAACCGGGCGTTTCTGTGTGTTTCTGTGATCTTTGGGCGTCCTGCATCGACGGGCAATTATCCGGGCGAAGGCATCCGTTGTCATGCCGTCGGCAAAACCGGCAGGTGTATTGTGGATAGCAATTTGAAAAATGGCCGTCGGGTTGGCTGGAAAATTTCCAGCGCTCTTCTGCCTCGACGTTACGCTTTGTGCGAAACGAGAGGCGGCGTCATCGTCGGGTCGGCTTAACCGAAGATGACAGCGATGCTCGCCGCGCCTGCAATCAGGCATAGGCTGACGAGAACAAATAGGTCTCTTCCGTCATGGCTCATATCGAAATCTCCCCGACGTCGATCCAAACTGCCTTTCTAGGCAGTGTTTCAGTGCGGTTTCCCGACTGATCTTGAACACCTTAACTGCATTAACTCACAGAAGCTCTCTTTTTCGAGAGAGATGATAGGGCAGATCAAGGTAATGGGGGCGTGCGAAACAAAATGTTACCGATAACAGTATTTATTGGGACTCATGGTCTCAATTATGCGGAGAAGGGAGCCCGTAGCTGTTCCGCCTGACCAGCTTTGACGGCCAAGCACCGGTTGAGGCATGGGCGGAGCCTGACCCTGAGATTTTGCCGGATGATCCGATGACGGCGGCGGCGATCTGTCGGCGCTTGCAAGCGGTGCATCATGCGCTGAGTGACTTGCCAAAACAGGCGCAGCGGATGGTGCGGGAGATTGCAAAGCGCAAAGCGGCTCCACCGGGACCGGGCAGCGCGCCGCCCCTCAAGTTCGGGCCTGCGCCGGGGCATCGCAAACGGCGCATCCACGAGGTCGATGATCTTTTGCACGAATGTCAATGCCTCGTGCGGCGATTGGAGAACGCGGCCTTCGAGGTCTGAGTGATAATTTGGGGATGTGCCTCCGCTCGGGATCGAGACGGGGGTTGGTGGTGTTTTTGGCTCCAGTGACATTTGCGCTTGGGTTCAACGGTGGATGCTTATCTGACATCGCTTAAGCGAGTGTCAGATAAGTGTTTGGGTATCGCCACAAATTGACAGGGCCTGACCGCTGATGGTTCGGCCTTTCTCGCTGGCCAGCAGCAGCATTT
>CAZXMX010000289.1:0-3708 GCA_964641645.1 uncultured Neomegalonema sp. | reverse complement strand
CCGCGCGAAGCGTTGGAAATTTATGCGCGTGTCCTCGGTGTGCCAACCATCCGCGACGGCGAAATTCGCGATCCCGAAGACCTCGACAAATCGTTGGTGGAACGGGTTGGTGCCGATCAATACGTTGGCACGGATTGGACCGATCCACCGAAAGGATTGCTCGTCGAAACACGCGACAATCGTCTCGCTGTCACGCTGCCCCCTCAATACGCCAAGGTGCTCTTTGTGGCCCCGTTGCTGCTCTTTATCGTTTGGGTTTTTCTGATGGCACTCGCCCGCGATTCAATTCTGATGCCGGTCCTGCTTGGCTTGGCGATCATGATCCTGTTTTGGATTTTTGCTTGGCTCGATACGTTGAAAAAGCGCCGGTTAGAGATCACGCGCGATGAGGTGATTTTCACGCCCGGCACATTGCGAACCGCTCCAGAGGCCGACGTTACCGTCCCGCTTGCCAGCATCGAGGAGGTGACCGTTAACGCCTCTCGTGGGTTATCGATTGCGGGAGACGCAGGGGTGATCGTCACAGGGCCGGGGCTGTCGAAAGACATGCAGGACTGGCTGAAGCACTATATTCAGGCCGCGATTGTCACTGCGTAATGTTTACGCCGTTTCACAAAACTACTTAGGGACCGTGCGTATTTTATTCAAAAGCCCAACAAGTTCGTAGAAACGCGGCCTTCAAACGCGGCTTAGCCTGTCTTCTCGATTGATTTTTTCATCAATTTTTAAGGGCAATCGTGCCTAATTGCACTGACCTGAGTTAGGGTTGATCCCAAGCGTCGCAGACGCCCTGCTCTACGCAGGTTTGGGTATGATTGGTGAAAATTGTCGGAGAGTGCGTGCGTGACTGTGCAGATTTTCATCTGGAAGCTCGCGCAGCGGATTGGCCCCCTTCTCCTTTGCGCATTGATCGTTGGCGTTGCCATCATCGCGGCCATCGTGATCTCGCATCTCATCTGGTATTTTTTCGTCGGCGACGTCCCGCGCGGCTTGCTGATTGTCGCGATCGGGACAGCACTCGTCATTGCGACTCCGATGGTTCATTTTTTCGTCAAAGCGATCTTCCAATTGCATTCGTCCAATCGCCGCCTGCACGACACGACGACGAACTTGAACACGCAAAAAGAAGAACTGACTCAGGCCCGAGACGCCTTGTCGGACCTCAACGCGGAACTCGAAGAACGGGTTGCGGAACGAACGCACGATTTGGAGCAAGCACTGTTCGCTGCCGAAAGCGGGAATGCCGCCAAGTCAACTTTCCTCGCGCATATGAGTCACGAACTGCGGACGCCCCTTAACGGGGTTATCGGCTATGCAGAGATGATCGCGAACCGCCATACGCTATTCGGTGGATTTGCAGACGATCAATTGGATGAATACGCCACGGCCATTCATGCCTCAGGTCAGCATCTGAATGCGATGGTGAACGACCTCCTCGATCTGTCGAAAATCGAGTTCGATGAATTCAAAATCATTGCAGAAGATGTTCATCTCAATGCGCTGATTGAGGATGTCGTGCGCGAACTGCGCCCCCTCGCAACAGAGCGCCAACAAGAGATCGAGGTCATCCTGCCAGAGAGCGCCGTGACCTTGCATACCGATCCGCGTGCGGCCCATCAGATCTTATCCAACCTGCTGTCGAATGCGCTCAAGTATTCGGAGGACGGCCAGAACGTTGAGGTCTCGGCGACCCTTGACGCCAGTGACATCAGCATCACCGTCACAGATCACGGCATCGGCATGTCAGAAGAGTCTTTGGCTGGCGCCATGCGGCCTTTCTCGAAATTTTCGGACGCCCATATCGCGTCTGGCAAGAGTGTGGGTCTGGGCTTGTCGATCGCCTTCAAACTCTGCGAGCTGCTCGACGGGCGGCTCGTCTTGAGCAGCACCGAGGGCGTCGGAACTTCGGCGCGCATCGAGTTTCCGGGCGCCGCAACCAACGCGGTAGATGAAGACTTTGTCCTCGCCCGAACCGGTTAATCCACGTTAACATCGCGTTAATCGCCTCATCCTCGTCACGTTCCTGTCAGAAAGAATGATTAGTGAATTGTGAAGTTTTCCCGATGATACAGGGGCCTCTCGCAGAGGAGCGGGATTCGAGGAACAATCATGCCGAAGCGCGTGCGCGCCCTGATCGCTGTAACAGCCCTGATGTCGGTCGTTTCGACCGCCCATGCCGATCCCAATGAGTCTGGCTTTTATGGGTCTGTGGTTGTCGACGGCGAGTTTCCTCAAAACTCTGATATTAATGGATTATCCAGCGACCTTTCTCCAACTCTGGATTCGACCTTAGACGGTGGGTTCGTGGTTGGCGGCGCGCTGGGTCGAAGCTGGAGCCGTTTGGGCCATTCGGTCCCAAGGACGGAGCTGGAACTCGCCCACAGACAGGGCGAATCGGATGCCGCCGGACTGGTCGGCCTCGGCTCCGTGGGCAATTTCGGTGCGAGCGCTGATTCATCCTCAACAACGCTGGTCGGAAAGATCATGCTCGATGTGCCCATCGGCGAAAGCATGCTGACCCCGTATTTGGGTGCCGGCGTCGGTGTTCGCCAAAGCGACCGAGGGTTTACGTCCGGCAATGGACTGCCCCTCGACGGCACCAGAGACGATTACTCAGCCCAAGTTTTGGCAGGCGTTTCACATAGCCTCGCCGAGCAACTGGATCTGTCCCTTGATGGTCGATACCAACGGTCATTGGATGGCGGGATCGGCGCGGCGTCCTCGGGGACCGCTGCGGATAAAGAGGATGCGGAACTGGGCATCTTTAGCCTGTTCATCCGTCTGCGCGCGAAGTTCTAGAAGCGCGTCAGCGCGATTTCGTAAACTCCTATTAGGAACAATCTGCGACAATTGCTGCACTCGATCTTGAGGAGGGCGGCATGAAAGCGATGATGATCGGCCTGGGCGTGATCGCGATCGGACTCGGGCTCGCCTTGGGTGGTTGGCTTGCGCTGTCCGGTAGCGCGAACTTGAGCAAAGCAAAAACGTCCGTCACAGCGGTGCCCGTCTCTGGGTTCGATTACAGTGTCGCTTCTTTGTCTGAACGGCGCTTGTGGCTGACGGAACAAGCCAAGCCGATGGCCGTCAGCTTTGACCGTTCCTTGCCAAAAGGCACTGGCGAACAACCTCATATGAGCGTGCGGGGCTGGGCCGTCGATGCACGGCGCCGGGCCATCGAATTGCAAATTCAGGTCAAAGGGCAATACGGTATCGACACAGAGTCCCTGCCCGCCGCGAAGAAATCCATGATCGCTCAAGTCTGCCCGAGCTATGCAAAGTCTCCCTTGGGCATCAACCGCGTGACCCTCGTGCATACCTTCATCGGGAAAGGAGGCCGCGAGGATCTATCCGTGGCCGTTAATCCGGTGGTGTGTCGGGAATATATGTGAGCGGGTTCGCTGATGGAGATTCGTGACGCCTCCACGCCTCAGCCATGCAACCCCAGTTCAGGTTTCCGAGTCGCGCCAATACGCTGACCGAGGTCTTCTCCCAGCTCGCGCACAAGCTTTGCATCGGAGCCAGAGACCGCGAAGGCGTTTGCGCCTTTGAAGTTTTCAAGAGACAGAAAAACCCGATCATCTAATCGTCGGTACGTTCGGATTGGGTCGTCAAGACCAACATCTTCGAGACCCCATTCATCGGTGAAAAGATCAAGCGACTTTTGCTATTGCCCCGGCCTTCTTGCCCAGTTGCGCGACGGGCCTGCTC
>CAZXMX010000288.1:0-3763 GCA_964641645.1 uncultured Neomegalonema sp. | reverse complement strand
GCGCGTTGCATTTTTAGCGTCGACAGGTCTTCGCTTTTGGTGACCTCGTATCCTAGATCAGTCAAAACTTGTGTGTAGGCTCGCGCATCGGCAATTGCTTTTCGAAGGTCGGGCAACTCGTCATAGGCATTATTGCCAATGACCAACGCGCGTTTTGCCGCCAACGTTGGAAACGCCGCCAGAGTCCAAACCAAGACAGATAAACACAACAACCTAAACATGGCGCCCTCACTTAACTTTCGCGACAGGCCAAGAATACCACGAGCAACCGAGTTTCAGAAGATGCTTTACAAGGCCCGTTGTCGATTGGGAGGCTTTGTCATGAACCCGAAGTCAATTCGGACAAACACTTTTTCAGTATCGCATTTTCTTCATCGGTAAATCGCTTGGATAACCGTTCGTCAAATTGCCGTGCCCCATCGGCCAGTTTGCCATATGCGGCTTTGCCTCGCTTCGTGAGGGCCAAAACTTCGTGGCGACGATCGTCTGGTCGTTCGGTTCGGGTGAGGAAATGCTTGTCTTCAAGGGCGCGAACCGCTCGGCTGACCTTCGTTTTATGCAGCCTAGCCCGTTCGCAAATTGCCTTGGCGGTCAAGTCGCCATAGCGCCCTAGGTGGAACAACACCCGCCATTCCGTGCGGAGCATTCCGTACTCTTCTCGATACTGGCGCTGAAAATCGAGACTGGTGGTTTCCGCTGCTTGATTCAGCAGGTAAGGCAAGAAATTCTGCAAATCGAACTCAGGTTCCTTGGCCACGAATCTCTCCCGTTAAACTCGTTTTCGTTCATGGCACAATTAGGCGCGCAGAAGGGTTGAAACCTCATCTCTTGCTTTCCGAACGCCGCCGCGTTACCCCGCCCATATGGCGGCAGATGGTTCACTCCCGAAGCCCTTCGAACCGGGCCTTGTCCGGGTTGGTGGGGCGCCTGAAGGCTTTGACGCAAAATTACTCGCCGATTTAGTTCGGCGAGCCGATAGTCCTGTTCTTCACGTTGCCCGAGACGATGCGCGTATGGCCGCGATCATCGATTCTTTGAAGATCTTTGCACCTGATATTCCGGTCCTTAGATTTCCCGCTTGGGATTGTCTCCCCTATGATCGGGTGTCGCCGAATCCTGAAATCTCAGCGGCTCGGATGGCGACGCTTGCTGCGCTGGCGCGGGGATGGGATCGCCCGTCCGTTGTCGTTTCGACCCTCAACGCCGTGACGCAGAGGATACCGCCGCGCGAAGCCATCCGTTCCGCGAGCTTCACGGCTAAAGCCGATACCCGCATCGACCCCGATGAATTGACGCGCTATCTGACCCGCAACGGGTATGTTCGCGCTTCGACCGTGGTCGAGCCGGGGGACTATGCCGTGCGCGGCGGCATCATCGACATCTTTCCCCCCGGTCGAAAAGTCCCGTTGCGGCTCGATTTTTTTGGTGATGTTTTAGAGAGCATCAAGCGATTTGATCCAGCCTCTCAACGCAGTGCAAGGAAGGTAGATCGCATCGCGCTCGCTCCGGTTTCTGAAGCGCCGCTTGACGACGACAGCATTCACCGTTTTCGCACCCAGTACCGCGATTTATTCGGCAGTGCAGGTTTGGAAGACCCGCTCTATGAAGCCGTCTCCGAAGGCCGTAAGCATCAGGGAATGGAGCATTGGCTGCCGTTGTTTTACGACCGCCTCGATACGATTTTCGATTATCTGCCGGATCGTTTGGTCAGCCTCGATAGCCAGATTGATGAGGTTTACGATGCCCGCCTCGCGACGGTCGCCGATCATTACGAGACGCGCGCGACCGCGACCAGCGAAGGCGCAATGGGCGCGCCGGTCTATAAGCCTGTACCGCACGATCAGCTTTATCTAACCGAACAAGCGTGGGCAGAAGCCTTCGCAGGTCGCCCCGTTCGTGCTTTTAATCCAATGCCCACAGGCTCCGGTCCAAATGTCATCGATGCGAATGGCAAACTGGGTAAGAGCTTTGCGCAAGAGCGCCAAACGCCGGACACCAATTTATTCGACGCTGTTGTCGCCCATATCAAATCGCTGCACGCCAAAAAACGCCGCGTCGTTTTCGCATCTTACTCTGAGGGCGCACGCGACCGGATGAAGACCATGCTCGCCGATCATGGTGTGAAAAACCCGGTCGAGATTGCGCGCTGGGAAGACCTTGACGAAGCGCCGCCCAAACAAGTCGGCCTTATGGTGTGGCGGCTCGAACAAGGGTTCGAGACGGACGATATCGCGGTAATCGCAGAGCAAGATATTCTTGGCGACCGCCTCGTTCGACAAACGCGCAAATCGAAAAAGGCAGAGAACTTTCTCACCGAAGCCAGCGGCCTCGCGACGGGCGACCTCGTTGTGCATGTCGAGCATGGCGTTGGGCGGTATGTCGGATTGCAAACCGTCGAAGCGATGGGCGCGCCGCACGATTGTCTAGCGCTCGAATATGCCGGACAGACCAAGCTCTATCTGCCCGTTGAGAATATCGAATTACTGACGCGCTACGGCGCAGATGACCACACGGCCCTCGATAAATTGGGCGGCGGCGCTTGGCAGGCGCGCAAAGCGAAAATGAAAAACCGCATCCGCGATATGGCGGAGCGGCTGATCAAAGTTGCCGCCGAACGGATGCTCAGAACCGCCGACAGGATGACCCCGCCCGATGGCGCTTGGGACGAATTTTGCGCCCGTTTTCCCTACCAAGAAACCGAAGATCAGATGGGGGCCATCGAAGATGTCATCGAAGACATGGCCAGTGGCAACCCGATGGATCGGCTTGTTGTCGGCGATGTTGGCTTCGGAAAAACCGAAGTTGCCCTTCGGGCGGCCTTTGTGGCGGCCCTTGCCGGGTTTCAGGTTGCGGTCATCGCGCCGACAACTTTGCTCGCGCGTCAGCACGCAAAAGGGTTCAATGAGCGGTTCAAGGGACTCCCCGTCACGGTCAAACAACTCTCGCGTTTCGTCACGACCAAAGAGGCGAACGAGACCCGCGCGGGTATGGCGGATGGCACCGTCGATATCGTCATCGGCACCCACGCGCTGCTGGCGAAAAATATCGAGTTCGCGCGCCTCGGCCTGTTGGTGGTTGACGAGGAGCAACGCTTTGGTGTCGCCCACAAAGAGCGCCTGAAATCGCTCAAGTCCGATGTCCACGTCCTGACCATGACCGCGACGCCGATCCCGCGCACACTGCAACTCTCCATGACCGGCGTCAGGGAGCTTTCCCTCATCGGCACGCCGCCTGTGGATCGCCTCGCAGTGCGGACCTATGTCGCCCCGTTCGATCCGGTCACGATCCGCGAAGCCCTGCTGCGCGAGCATTACCGAGGCGGCCAATCCTTCTACGTCGCCCCGCGCATTGCCGACCTGCCCGAGATTGAAGAGTTCCTGCGCGAGCAACTTCCCGAGTTAAAATTCGCGACCGCCCACGGCCAGATGGCCCCCGGCGCGCTCGATGATGTGATGAACAAGTTCTACGACGGCCAGTTCGATATTCTGCTGGCGACCACCATCGTGGAATCCGGCCTCGATATCCCGACCGCCAACACGCTGGTCGTTCACCGCGCGGATAATTTCGGCCTTGCACAGCTATACCAAATTCGCGGACGCGTAGGGCGCTCCAAGACCCGCGCCTATGCCTACTTCACCACGAAGCCGCGCAAACCCATGACCCCGCAAGCCGAGAAACGCCTGAAAGTTCTGGCCAGCCTCGATACGTTGGGCGCGGGCTTTAACCTCGCCTCGCACGACATGGACATTCGCGGCGCGGGCAA
>CAZXMX010000287.1:0-3815 GCA_964641645.1 uncultured Neomegalonema sp. | reverse complement strand
GAGCTGGCATTGAAGGAAACGGAGCTGTCGCCGCGAGAGTTGGCGGTGACGTTCAACCCAATCTCAAAGTTGGCGTAACGCGTTTCAATCGCGACCATGGCAAGCCATTTCGCTATGGCTTCTCCTAGAGCATTGTTCCGGACATCACTTACGTTTGCGAAATCCTAGTTCACGGTGACAGGCGCCGCAGGTCGCCAACACGGGTTTGAGTTGGTCAAACGTCGACAAGTCACCATCGTTCGCGACCTCGGCTACTTTGGTGCTTGCTGCTGCAAGCAGATCAATCTGTTTGGCAAAATCATCCCAGTCTTCCCAGACTTTGGCCGTCGCGGTTGTTTCGACGCTCCCAAGCCCATCGGTGTTCTGCATGAATGAACGCTTCAGCAAATTTGGATCAGTTGCGGCTGCTAAGGCATTCGCATGCGCGACCAACCCTTCAGGGTCATCAATCTCACCTTTAAGATTGGCTACCATCGCCCGGATGTGCCCGCCGACAGACGCCATGGCATCCTTGCGGTATTTGATGACCGCATCAGCTTCACCAAGATCTTCGGCCATACCAAGAGTGGTGCCACTCAAAACGATTGGTATTAGGGCGCAAATGACGATTGATCTCATGTTAGTTCTCCAAAAAGGGGCTTCTTCGCGAGTTCTTCGAAGCAAAGTTGCGACGAAATTCGACTATTTATGTGACCGATAACATTTTGATGTCAACCATTACCGATTGTCAGAAGGTTGCCAGTCGCCAATTTTCGGTCGCTCAAACTGGCAGAAACACCGTGTTTATCGGATGGAAAAAGGCACTGGTGATGCCAAATGAAAAATGAGTTGCCGCGACCAAGTCGTCGCATTTCTCAAGAGATATTCTTGAACCACTGCGCTTGCGGTGCAAAGATAACGACGCTGTTAAAAAGGTGCGGTCGTGTCTAATTCTCCAAAATCTCCGGTTACCATGCGTGACGTTGCCGAGGCCGCCGGCGTCTCGCGTATGACTGTTTCTAGAGCGTTGAAACCTGAAAGTTCGGTTTCGAAAGCGACCCGCGAACGAATCCTGAAGGTCGTGCGAGATCTAAATTATGTTCCTGATCAAATGGCCGGTAGCCTGTCTTCGAAGCGGTCAGGATTTGTCGCCGTTCTGGTGCCTTCACTCAATAACCTCCACTTCGCAGAAACAATTCAAGCTCTGACAGAAGAGCTTGAAAAAATTGGTCAGCAGATTTTGCTTGGCCACACTGGGTACTCGGCGGATCGCGAAGAGAAAATTGTTGAGGCGATGTTGCGTCGCCGCCCCGAGGCGATTTTGCTGTCGTATGATGGCCATTCTGATCGAACGCTCTCGTTGTTAAGTGACGCCCGAATCCCTGTGATCGAGTTGTGGGAACGCCCGGAAGATCCCATTGACCACACGGTCGGCTTCTCCAACGAGAAAGCTGCCTTTGATATGACGTCCGGACTAATTGATGCGGGCTACCGAAAGATCACTTTCTTGGGCGAGTCTGGGGATGACTGGACTCGCGGGGCGGCGAGGCGGCGCGGTTATTGTCGCGCTATGGAAGCGGCTGGCTTGGCGGTTGATCGAATAATCCAAGTCGGAGGGCCGCCTCTGTCCATCGATGATGGTGCCGCCGCGCTGCCAGAATTAGAAAATCGATTCCCCGATACCGATTGCGTTCTTTGCGTATCGGACTTGCCAGCCTTTGGGTTGCTCTCTGCTTTAAAAGCCATAGGAAAAAACGTGCCAAAAGATATTGGTATCGCCGGATTTGGGAACTTTGAAGTCTCACGCTTTGCGGACCCTCCGATTTCAACAGTTGTTGTTGATCCGGAACGTATCGGTGTCGCCGCAGGACAACTTTTGGGGAGACTATTGGCAGATCCAAACTCCATGGATGAGCGAACGCAGGTCAGCGTCGAGGCCAAGCCCGAATTCCGCGGAAGTACCAAAAGTAAGTAGCCTAGTTCTGTTTCTGATTGCCGCTTTCGAGGATCCATTGAGGGTCTTCTAAGCTTGTGAGTGGGCCGGATCGTTTTCCGTGAGATGAATAGCGGGCGGAGACAACCAAATCGGATTGAGCAAAAGCATCTTGTGTTATCGGTAACATTCAATCAATGTGATCGCTAACATTGATTCGGGAATGCTATGCCGACGATCCATTTGGACAGCTTGGTCAAACGATACGGTCAGATTGAAGTTCTGCACGGTATTGATCTGGAACTGGCTGAAAACGAATTTACGGTGCTTGTCGGACCGTCTGGGTGCGGGAAATCTACGACATTGCGGATGGTCGCCGGCCTCGAAAGTGTGTCAGGCGGCGAGATCTATTTTGACGGACGCCCTGTCAGTCATTTGGAACCGAAAGATCGCGATCTCGCGATGGTGTTTCAGGACTACGCGCTCTATCCGCATATGAATGTGGCGCGAAATATGTCCTTCGCTCTGCGATTAAAGAAAGTTCCAAAGGCCGAGATTGACCGAAAGGTTCGAGACGTCGCGGAAGTTCTTGGTCTCACGGATTACCTTGAGCGCAAGCCCGGCGAACTGTCCGGCGGTCAACGTCAACGTGTTGCGATGGGACGTGCGTTGACGCGGGATGCTTCGACATTTCTCTTTGATGAACCGCTTTCAAACCTTGATGCAAAGTTGCGCGGACAAATGCGCGCGGAACTCGCCTTGATGAGTCAGCGCGTTCAGAAAAACATGATCTACGTGACGCACGATCAAATTGAAGCGATGACGCTCGCGGATCGTATTGTTGTGATGCATGGCGGGCATATCCAGCAGCAGGGAACACCTGAAGAGTTGTTCAAACGACCAGTTAACAAGTTCGTCGCGGGCTTCCTTGGAATGCCGCCGATGAACTTTCTCAATGCTCAGATCACGATGCAGAATGATGAGCCGTTCGCAGCCAGTGAGAATTTTTCTCTGCGTCTGACAGGGGAAACGGCCGATGCTGCGAAAAAACACAGCAACAAAGACATTGTTCTAGGGGTTCGCCCTTCAGACATCGTTTATGCGGCCTCGGCACGTCCGGAGCAGGCGCTTCAGTTGCGCGTGTTGGTCTCAGAATATGTCGGCGCTCAGTCCGTTCTGCTGTGCAACAGCGGGTCGGACAAAGTGACGGTTGAGGTGAATTCTGAAACGCCTCTCGCATTTGACCAGACATTGACGTTTGAGGTGAACCCAGAGCGGGTTCACCTTTTTGATCGGAACAGCGAAGCCGCGCTTTGACGGCACATCCGAAGTGGGAGGATACCATGACACTACTTAAAGCACTGGCAACGACGGCAACCTCAGTTGTCATGATGGCGGGGGCAGCGTTTGCAAACCCCTACGCCGAGCATGAGGGCACGACGCTGGTCGTGAATTTCCCTGCACACCCGCACTATGATGCAGTGATGCAGATCTTGCCGGAGTTCACGAAAGAGACAGGCATTGAAGTTGAGGTTGATCAACTTCCATATCTCAAGATGCGCGAACGCCAGACGCTTGAGCTTTCGCAAGATGAGGGCGAATACGACTTGATTGCTTATGTCGTTTTCTCAAAGGCTGATTACGTTTACGCGGATCAACTCGAGAACCTCGCGAAATACTACATGAATCCGAAGCTGGCTGATCCCGGCTATGACCCCGATGACTTGATTGACGGCTATGTCTACAACATCGGGTTCGCAGGGGGGAATAAAGGATACCTTTCTGGCAAGACGGGATCTCTGTTTGGAATGCCTTACGGTTCGGAAACGTCTGTTCTGGGCTATCGAAAACCCACAGCGATTCAGACGTCAACGCAAAGTTCCCGCACATGGAAACCTTTGGC
>CAZXMX010000286.1:0-3833 GCA_964641645.1 uncultured Neomegalonema sp. | reverse complement strand
TGTTTTATCTGCGCTCGCGCGGTGTCCCTCAGAAAGAAGCCGAAGCCATGCTGGTTGCCGCCTTCGTGGATGAGGCCATCTTGGAGATCGCAGACGAGGACTTGCAAGACATCGTGCGCAAGGCTGTCGATGCGTGGATGGCTGAGAGAGCGCTTTCATGAGAAGTGGATGCCGGTTCTCAGTCCGAAAGCGCGACAAACGAGGATCCTGGAGCGCGTTCATGATCGAAGATCATGGAAAACGCTCTAGGGTGGCGGGGTAGGCGTGTCAAAGGGTGTTCAAGACATCTACATCGAGGCATGGCTGGAACCGCGCAAATCCATCCAGCGCATTCGCAGCTATGGGCTGACCGAGCGCGACCGTCTGTTGATGGTCTTCGTCAATCTGGTCGTGACCGCGATTTCCGTCGCGGTCATGATGCGGATCATGCCAGAGAACCTGTACTCGAAGTTCTTCACGAGCGCCCCGGCGGTCACGCGCTATGCCAGCTATTTCGTCTTCGTCTTTGGCATGTACTGGATCGGATCGTTTTTACTTCTGTTCATGGGGCGGGCACTCGGCGGCGTGGCGGATAAACTCGCCTGCCGCGATGTGATCGCTTGGTGGATGCTGGTCACGGCGGCGATCAGTTTGATTGAGCTTGTCACGCTCATCGTTTTCCCTTCGGTGATCTCGGGCCTGTTCAATCTGGTCGCATCGATTGCCGGGATCATCATCTTTTCGACCTATACGGCAGAAATCCACGGCTTCGAGAGTATTGGGCGCGTTGCGGGTGTGACCGTGGCGACCTTCCTCGCGGTTCTGGTGATCGCGAACGTTTTAATTCTCAGCCTGATGCCCGCGTAAGCGGAGCGACATGCAAGGACACGCCATGAGCGCTTACGACATCGACGCCATTCGTGCTGACTTCCCGGCGACCGAGCTGACGGTTCACGGCAAGCCGCTCGTCTATCTGGACAACGGAGCCAGCGCGCAAAAGCCGCGTCAGGTGATCGACTGCGTAACGCGCACCTATGAGAGCGAATACGCCAACGTCCATCGCGGCCTGCACTACCTCTCGAACCTTGCCACCGAGAACTATGAGGCGGCACGGGGTGTTGTGCAAAAGTTCCTTGGTGCAGCGCATGAGGATGAGATCATCTTCACGCGGGGTTCGACCGAGTCGATCAATCTCGCCATGTATTCATGGCTGGAGCCGCGCATCAAAGAAGGCGACGAAATTGTTCTCACCACGATGGAGCATCACGCCAATATCGTGCCGTGGCACTTCATGCGCGAGCGTTTTGGCGCAAAGCTGATTTGGGTTGACCCTGATGTGAACGGCGATATTTCGGCGGAGGCCATCGGCGCGGCGATCACCGACCGCACTGTGATGGTGGCGGTGACGCATATGTCGAACGTGCTGGGATCGGTCGTCGATGTGAAGCACGTAACGGAGCTGGCCCACGCTGCCGGAGCCGCCGTGATGGTCGACGGTTCCCAAGGCGCGGTGCATCTGCCGGTCAATGTCGCAGAGATTGGTTGCGACTTCTATGCGATTACTGGGCATAAGCTCTACGGCCCCAGCGGATGCGGCGCGCTCTATGCAAAACGCGCACGCCACGACGCGATGCGCCCATGGCACGGCGGCGGCGATATGATCCGCCACGTCCACAAAGACGAGATCACCTACAATGTCGCGCCGCATAAGTTCGAGGCGGGCACCCCGCCCATTGTGCAGATTATCGGCATGGCCGAAGGCATCCGCTACATGCAGGGTATCGGCATGGAAGCCATCGCCGCGCATGAACACGACTTGCGCGACTATACGGCGGAACGTTTGGCCGGCCTGAACTGGCTGCATGTACAGGGCCAGTCCAAAACCAAAGGTGCGATCTTTTCCTTCACGATGGAGGGCGCGCACGCCCATGACATCTCGACCGTGCTCGACCGTTACGGTGTCGCGGTCAGGGCAGGGCATCACTGTTGCCAGCCGCTGATGGAACACCTCGGCGTCACGGCCACTTGCCGCGCATCCTTCGGCATGTACAACAACCGCGCCGACGCGGATGTGTTGGTGGAGTCGTTAGAGAAGGCGCGGAGTCTTTTCGAATAATCAGCTTTTCGCAACGCGAAAAGTGGCAGTCTTATCCGTGTGCACAGTCCGCGCGCGGCAAATGGTGCATCCCCATTCCCGAAGGGAATGACGGGGAGCACCATTGAGTGCGTCCGAGGCGTTCCAATCGGGAAAAACTCGTAAAGCGAAAAGCGGCTGCCCTATCGGTAGGCGCAAGCCACGCGCAACAAATGTTACCACAGGTTGAATCCGTGCTATGATCGCCCGAGTAGAGTCTTGGAGCGATCATCAATGCGGCAGTTCCTCACGGCAATCCCCGTCCTCCTCCTCTTCGTCAGCGGCTGCGCCAACAATCCCAATTCTCTGCGCAGTTTTTCCGAGATTGACGGTCCGTGGATCGCGACGGTGCAATCTACCGATTGCGCTATCTCGCAAACGATTGCCGTCAACATCGCCGGGCGCGCTTTTGGCGTGCGCATACCGCAAACAAACATCTTTCTATCCGGCGTGGTCCGCGATGGCGTGGTCCGAACCGACTTCACCCAGCAACAGGCGCTGGGCGGCAAAGGTCAGCCGTCTACCGAGATCTCTCAGATCGACATTGCCTTCGAGCAGAACAATCGCGCGAGCGGCACTTGGCGCTCATCGCAATGCAGCGGAACTGTCACTCTCACGAAAGGCTCACTGTCATGATCGCAGAGCTGCTTCGCTACGGAAACTGGTCTGGGCCGAACTGGTCGAACGGTGTGAACTACGGCGGACGCGTTCTGACCGATGCGGAACTGCGCACCCCCGGCATTGATCCCTACGACAACTACGTCGCCAAAGCGCATGACCTGAACGAGATTTTCGCGGCCCAGCGCCTTCGCGAGGCGATGATCGCGGCGAGTCCTAAACACCATGACCTGAGTTTGCGCCGCGCGAATGGCGATTACGCCGAACCGTTGATCTTTATCCCGGTGCCTGGCCTCTCCAGCGCGCCGAGGTTCGCTGACATGCATCACTACCTGACGATCACCCCGCAGCACGGTCGAAAGAAAGTCGCGGAAGCGTTCTACAGTTACTTCAATCACGTCATGCGATCTGGCCTGCAATTCGCGGTCGATTACGTCCACAACGAAGTCAATCTGCGCAATCCAAGGTCAATCCTGATGAACCTCCAGCTCTTTGGCGGAAGTCACTTTTTTCTCACCGAGTCGAACTGGGCCGAGACGCAGATGAACAACCTCGTACGCATGGGGTCCGTACCGCCAGCCTACAGCAGCGGCGAGTTTGCAAGGCTGGAGGCGAATTTCGTTTCACCGACGACTGGGAACAGCGCTTCTCAGTACATCTCATCCGTCGGTCGAAACTACGTTCGCAAAGTTCAGTTGCAAACCTTGCTGAATGCGGATCGACGTTCTTTGCTGCTCCACGCGACCGCTGTTCGGGATGCAAAGAACCGCGTGGATTGAGCCCAATTCACAGCCTGAATTGCCCTTGCCTTCCCCGTCTTCCCTGATAGCCTTCCGGTTCAATCGAAAATGCGGGACACCGCGGGAGGACTACCTTGTCAAAATTCACAAAATTGGCGCAGATCACGGCTGCCGCCGCCTTCGCCGTGGGCGCATGGGCGAGCAGCGCAGCGGCGCAAGACCTGAAATTCTTCACCATCGGGACGGGCGGGACAGCCTACACCTACTATCCGGTGGGCGGCGTGATCGCCAACGCGATCTCCAAACCTCCGGGATCGCGTGAATGCGGCAAGGGCGGCTCGTGCGGCGTGGATGGTCTCATC
>CAZXMX010000285.1:0-3845 GCA_964641645.1 uncultured Neomegalonema sp. | reverse complement strand
ACACTCTCTTAGTTTACGCTGCTCTTGGTTCCAAATACCCTGACGACGGACAGACCAGAGCAATATCGCCATCATCACAAAGATGCCGTACATGACGATCCGGCCAATGCGGTAATTAAGCGCATCCACGAAGCGAATAAATTTTCGCGCAAACTTCATCGTACGAGTTCAGATTGAGTTGCGAGGCCGCATGGGGTGTATGCACCCCGGAAGAGCTCTGTCAACACTGTGATCATTGCAGCGAAATTTGCACTTGTCGCGGTCAGGTCACGACTACCTGTCGGAGGCAATTCGGGCATCGAAGCCGCATTTTCTTCTTGGGGTTCGAAGATAAGTGAAGGCTGCTCAACTAGAGTGGAGGGATGCGGCAAAACTTGACCGCACGACACTCTATCTCGGAACCCGACATCAAGATTATGGAACGGTAGTACGACGTCCTCGAGTGCAGTAGGCATCTTCGTGTGATCTCCCCTTGTCAAAGCCTGTTGAAGCGTAAGACATTTGTCAACATTGCACATTCGCAGTTGACGATTGGCCCGGCTCGTCTGGTATTCTTCTTGATTGTAAGGTTGAGACCCCTTCGTAACGCATTTGCATCCCAGCCCAAATTGGCCAACAGCAATGCTAGCGGATGTGAAGGAGAATTGTTTGTCACTGGCATTTAATCGAAATCGGCTTTTCCGACGAGCACTCATGCAACCGGATGGCAGAATGAGTGCACTAATATATAGCAAATCGTCTTCGATCCATGCCCAGCAGGCGATGCGCAGCATCGTCGAGAGGGGGCGAGGAAGGAGTCCTGCGCCCTTGGCTGTTTCGGATCGCTTGATGATCTCAACTTTCCCGTTTCCGATTTTTACACAGTATCGGTGGAGTTCAGCCAGGCATAGTCGCCATCTGCAAAGATGTGGCGTTCAGTCCGACGCGTTGGCGGCTCCATTCAGTCGCAATGGGTATGATCCCCCTTTCGCGCCGCGATGCTCGGACGTCCGGAAGTGTTCGGAACATCAATCAATGAAAACGGTGGCGAACCGCCCGTTAGTCACCGGCGAGTTTGGATCTTGGAAGAGTCTGCTTCGGGCCGAACCTTGCCGAAGGGGATCTTCGGCCCAAAGCGGTCTCGCCGGTCGCGTTATAACCGTGACAGCTTTGCAGAGCATCGCGGCCAAACTTCTCTGCGTAACCACACTCGGATTTAGCGGTGATACCTCAAGGTCATACGAACGCAAAGATCAAGGCGATCCAAATGATACTGATGCCGAGGCCGCCCCATAGCGGGGTGCTCATGAAGTACAGCCATCCCAGCATGATGAAAGCCGAGCCGAGCAAGCCAATAAACAATCGATCTCCGCGCGTTGTGTGGAGTCCAAATATTCCGTGACGCGGCGCGCCGCCGGGAGAGCGTGCTTCGAGCAGACCCATTGTCGCAATCGCCAACACGATGAAGATAAAGAACGCCGCTGTCGGCCACGTCCATGCCATCCAACTCATTGAAGTTACCCCACTCTTAAACCCTGCCCATCGCAAAGCCCTTGGCGATGTAGTTCCGTACGAACCAAATCACGATAGCCCCAGGAATGATCGTGAGGCATCCGGCAGCGGCCAGCAAACCCAACTCATACCCAGAACTCGACGCAGTCTTGGTCATGGTCGCCGCAATGGGCTTTGCATCCACGGCAGTCAATGTTTTGGCGAGCAACAACTCGACCCAGCTAAACATAAAGCAGAAGAACGCCGCCACCCCAATCCCCGCGCCAATATTAGGCACAAAGATCTTGAAGAAAAACGCGGGGAAGGAATACCCGTCCACATAGGCAGTCTCGTCTAGTTCCTTAGGAATACTCGACATGAAACCTTCCAGTATCCAAACTGCGAGCGGAATGTTGAAGAGGCAGTGCGCGAGCGCTACTGCGATATGCGTATCGAACAGGTTGACGGATGAATAAAGCTGGAAGAACGGCAACGCGAAAACTGCAGGCGGTGCCATACGATTGGTTAGAAGCCAGAAAAACAGATGCTTATCGCCGATAAACTTGTACCGGGAAAATGCATAGGCGGCAGGCAATGCGACCGCGATTGAAATCACCGTGTTCAACGAAACATAGGTGAGTGAATTGACATATCCCCAAATCCATGATGCATCGCAGCCTTCGGGGACTTGCCCACCGATAACGTCTGGGTACCCGCAAAGGATCGCGTTGTAATTCTCCAGAGTCCACGTTTGGGGGAACAGTGTGAAGCCCCCGAGAATTTCGTTCGTTGTTTTGAATGACATCGACAACAGCCAATAGATCGGCAACATCAGGAAGACGATGTAGAGCGTAGGGACCAGCCAACGTTTCATGACTCTTCCCCTTCGTTGCGCATCATCAGCGTATAGAACAGCCAACTGACGAGAAGGGTGATGAGGAAATAGATCAGGCTCATCGCTGCCGCCGGACCAAGGTCGAACTCCCCTAGCGCCTTCTTTACGAGGTCAATTGACAAGAAAGTCGTCGCATTGCCGGGGCCACCTCCGGTAAGGACGAAAGGCTCCGTGTAGATCATAAAGCTGTCCATGAAACGCAGCAAGATCGCGATGGTCAAAACGCGTTTCATTTTGGGCAGTTGAATGTGTCTGAAGACCGCCCACTTACCGGCACCATCAATCTTGGCGGCTTGGTAATACGCATCAGGAATTGAGATTAGACCAGCGTAGGCGAGTAGGACAACCAATGAGGTCCAGTGCCACACATCCATTGCAATCAATGTCGCCCACGCCGCGAGAGGCTGCTGCGTATAATCGTAGTTGAACCCCATCGCATTCAGCGTGTAGCCGAGCAAACCGATATCCGGCAGTGCAAAGATATTCCACATCGATCCGACGACGTTCCATGGGATCAGTAACGGCAAAGACATCAACACAAGACAGACTGATACCCACGGCCCGCTACGCGGCATCGAGAGTGCGATGGCGATACCGAGAGGTATCTCAATTGCGAGAATGATCAGGGTGAACAACATTTGCCGCCCGAGGGCGGCTTGGAAGCGTTCGGATTTCAGCGTTTCTTCAAACCATGTTACGCCCGACCAAAAAAATTGGTTATTCCCGAAGGTTTCCTGCACTGAATAGTTTACCACTGTCATCAACGGCACGATGGCATTGAAGGCGACGAGCAAAATCACGGGTATCACAAACAACCACGCCCGCTGGTTTTCGGTTTTCACGGCCATTTAGCGCGCCTCCCCAGCAAGCCATCCGTCGGCATAAACCCGTGTACGGCTAGCATCAAAGGTGAGGTGAGTTACACCCTCCGGGATCGGAATACCGTCCTCGACCAACAACTTAATCAGTGTCTCACCGGAACGCGTTTCGACGATGCGGTGACGCCCGGCATCGGCGACTTTTACGATCTCAACAGGAATGCCTTCTGGCGCGAAGGAAACGAACTCAGGTCGAATGCCAATCTCCAGTTTCATGCCCGATGCAGACGTACTCCCCGTCTCCACTTGCACAAGAGAGTCGCGAAAAAAGGCCTGTCCCCCGCGAACGTCGCACGGCAGCAGGTTCATGCCAGGCGAGCCAATGAAGTGACCAACGAAGGTGTGGGCGGGTCGCTCAAACAATTCGACCGGCGTGCCAATTTGAACAACAACGCCTTCATCCATGACCACGACTTGATCAGCAAAGGTGAGCGCCTCCGTCTGGTCGTGGGTCACGTAAATCATCGTCAGCTTGATGCGGTCGTGCAGTTCTTTAAGTTTTGAACGCAACTTCCATTTCAAGTGTGGATCGATCACAGTCAGCGGCTCATCGAACATGATGACATTCACATCATCGCGGACGAGGCCGCGCCCCATCGAAA
>CAZXMX010000284.1:0-3869 GCA_964641645.1 uncultured Neomegalonema sp. | reverse complement strand
CAGTCCCACCCTCAGTTAAGTCGTTGAATTAGCGTAATAGTTTGGCACCCTCCGGGCCTACCATTTCCGCTAACGCATTGAGTTACAATGAAAGTGCTAGGCTGGCGGGAACTGAAAGCTGTCCCACTGGAATAAGCCACTCGTCAAAGCCCAATTTCGTCGAACCGCTCGCGCCACGCCCTAAATGCAAAGTCTCGTTCCTCATATGTGGTATATGCCGTAGGAGAAAACAGCATCGAGGGTTGGGTGAACTCGCAACGGACCGGCTTCAGTAATCGTGCTATTGTGCCGTATGCGGGCGGGATAGGTCCGTGCCCTTCGTATCCGAGGACTGGGTTCTCACCCGCGAGAATCGCCAGACCGCCCTCGTAGGACCGAACTTCGATGCTTTCTCCGATCAGCGTCTCGGCAACCGTATCGCGCCCACCAATCTTTTCGAGCAGGGGATCACCGACTACTGTCATCCATCCCGTTGTGCGCAACCATTCGTTCAAGCCATTTTCGCGTGTTCGGTGCTGCGGATTATTTATCCCATCCTCTTGTGCGTTATGCTCGAGACAAGGAAATGTCGTCGCTGCCTGATGATATTCGCCATTGACGGCCAGCGTGCGGGTCGTGCCTCGATAGGCGGGCGTCGTCAATCCAAACCCCGCAGAGCCATGGAGCGGTTTCAGCTTCTTGCATATGTCCACATAGTACCCTGAAACACTCTCGACGCGATCATTGAAGGCGCGCATCGGGAGCGCGATTTGCAAAAGCCCAGAATAGTCCCGCATTGTTTCGTAAAGTTCACCGCTGGAAACAAAAAAGAAATCGACTTCACCTGCTTCGTTATCCGCTTCCACATCAAGATAGGAGAGCAATGCCTCCTCTCCCTCTGCTGTCCGCCGTAGCAAGAACTCCTCCGGTTCATTCTTCATTGCCATGCCCAGCGGGTTGACCCCGTAGAATTCTCCAGTCGGATCGAAGGTATAGGTAAAACCAATGAACTCGCGAAACCGATCTACGAAATCGCGAGCGACGTCGGCAACGCGCGTCCGCACTTCTGTCGTCCACGCGTCTTTGATGTAGAGGTTGAGTTGCAGGACCATGCGGGCGGTGGTGTATTCGTCGTCGCCCAGACGAAACCGCTCCATCCAGTCGAGGAAGTCTTTGGAGTTGGCGTTTATGGGTTCAGTCGCGCTCATCGCGTTTCTCGTTTCATAAAACTAAATCCTCGGAAACCTCCGCCCACCCGGAAAAGGAAACGGTAGAGGCGGCGGCGACGGCAATTCCGGCCACGGGAACGACCATGGTTCAGGCGTCGGCGCGGACGGCGTCGGATTGACAGGTGTGGGTGTCGGTGTGGGAGTTGGCGAAGTCATTGGGGCAGTGTAGTTTGCCTCGCCAAATGGGTTGGACAGAGGTTCAGCGAACGGCACTGCTGCCGTTGCATTGGCTTTGCGTTTCCCGCCCCGACAGCGGCAACCCCTCTTTCCTGCCGTATCGAGAACTTCAAACTGGCCGGGGGCAATATCTTCATAATCCAAGAATTGTCCCGGTCGCTCCCGATCACCCGGAAACTTCATCTCAAAAATGTGCATGACCGGGTCGGTCTTGCCGATAACGCGACCGAGTTGGCCCGCCGGATTATGCGGCCAGTTAAAAAATGGTTCGCTGTACGGCACTTCCACATCGTGAAGCATCGCGACCACATCGGGCCGACGATATCGTGGTTTGTTGCCGCGCAGCTTTCTCCAAACCGGATCGTATTCGCGTTTCGAGCGCCCCTGAATTTCTCCGTAGTTTTTCCAGTAGTGCAAATGCTGGTTGCCGTAATTATGCAGGCGCGGCTGCGTCGGATTGACGCCCGAATACCCAGTGTGTCGATCCAGGGCAGGGGCGTATTTCATCATCGGAACTGGGGTCGGAAACTGCATGTTGAAGGTCACTTCCGCCCGGTGGATCGGGTTTTCTGTCGCCGAAGATCGGTATCCATCAATCGCGTTCTCGACACAGCTTTGCCGTTTTGGGTCGGCCAGAACCTCACCTTGATCGGCAACAGTTTTTGCTGTCGCCGCATCGTAGGCATCGGCTTTGGTATTACAGCAGCACATGAGCTCGCAGAGGACGCGCTTGTGCGCTTGAATTTTTGCCTGATCTTTCAAAAATCCAGCCGCGATGTTTTTGCACATCTGTATCATGCTGGGCGAAGGCAGTTTAGACTCATCGACCGCCTCGCCTTCCAGCACGGGCGATACGGCATCCATGATACCTCGATAGTATGTGCTACACAGTACGCCCAAGCGATCTACTCACAAACTCTGCAACTGTTGGATTTATGGGTATCACGGGCTAACGTACGTCTCAAGGTTGCGGATTTGGAAGGCATATAGGCGAGATGGCGGGAGTCGGACTTAGCGACGATCAAATGGAGGCAATGAAGGACAACCATATCCGCAAAATTGCTCCTGCTTACGCCGACAAACTGAAACAGGATGGCATTCCGCAGCCGGACATCTGGACCGTCGAGGCGTTGGTCGAAGACACAATCAATCATATCGGCATCGCGATGCGGGAATTCGATCTGACGGATTCGAACGATGTCTATAGGTATCTCACGCTTCGCCATAGGGTCGGCCCGAAGCTGCACACACTTGGCCGCGTGCGCCAGCATCTCGACGCACACAAGGAGGACACGCCGCCGGGGATGCGTATCCTGAAAATGATCGCTGACACCCCGGCGAACTATTGGGTGAAGATTCGCGGACAGGCCGGATTTGAGGGCGAGCCAATCCAGTTGGAATAGCAACGACCCCAGTGGGACGAAATCTCAGCGAATGATATAGCACTTCCCGCTGAAATCGCAGTCCCACCTTCAGTTAAGTCGTTGAACTAGCGTGATAGTTTGGCACCCTCCGGGCCTACTAATACCCTCAGATTGTGCTGATTTATCATATACTTGATCGTGAAAGTGTCTAACCGAACTTGCAGGGTTAGACACTCTGAGGAGACCCATGGCCTGTTCAGCGAGCTTCATTTGCTCGGCTGAACGGGTGTAACGGCCTACCTCTTGAGCGGTCTTGTGGCCTGTGATCGACATGATTTGTCGGTCAGTACAGCCTGCCTCAGCGAGACGTCTGGCGGCGGCTTTGCGAAGACCATGCATTGAGCAATGATGCAGACCCGCTTCATCGCAGCGCTTGCGAAACCAATTTCCGATACCCGCGCTGGTGAATGGCTGTCCTTGCGCCGTGACAAGGAACGTGTCTCGGTTTTGTGGCATTCCCTTGATGGCCTCGGCCAGTGCGGGCGCAATCGGAATGCCAAGATGAGCTTTGGTCTTCTCCTGACGCACTTTGATGAAGCCGTCTTCAATGTCTTTCCAGCCCATCCGGATAACGTCAGAGCGGCGTTGGCCCGTGTAGAGCGCCAACAGCATTGCGAGGCGCGCGATGCCGCCTTGGTGGTGTCGCTCTAGGAACTGGACAATCTCGGCGTCTGTCCAAGCATGATAGCCATCGCTCGTAATCTTGAGCGGCTTGATACCGAAACATGGATTGTGTTCGAGCAATTCATTCTCGACAGCGAAGGCCATGAGGCGGCGCACATACTTGAGGAACTGTTTGCCTCGGATGGCGTGTTGCTCTTGCGATCAAGCATCGCTTTGACGTGCTTGCGTTCCAAACGGTCGGCAGGCTTGCTGCCGTGATCTTCGCGGAACCTCTCAAAAATGCTGCGGTATGTTTTCTTCGTATTGGGAGCCAACACCTCAAACTCGGGCGACGAATAGTATCTCACCACGAGCGCGTTGATGGAACCTGCAACGGTGTCACTCGCACCAACTCCTTGCGGAGCCTCCGCACCACGCAGGGCCGCATCATAGGCTT
>CAZXMX010000283.1:0-3872 GCA_964641645.1 uncultured Neomegalonema sp. | reverse complement strand
GGCCACTTTTTCTTTTGACAGAACCTCAGGTTTTCCTAAGTTCCGCGCACGTCAATGTACTGAGAGGGTATGTCGTGAACAAGAAAGAACTTGCTGCCGCCGTGGCAGCAAAAACAGAGATGACAAACGCAGCCGCAGCAGACGCTGTTGAAGCGGTGTTTGACGTCATCACCGCGTCGCTTAAGAAAAAGGACGATGTGAAGCTTCTCGGCTTCGGAACGTTCACAGTCACCCGCCGCGCCGCGAGTGAAGGCCGTAACCCTCAAACGGGTGAAAAGATCAAAATCAAGGCTTCCAACCAAGCTAAATTTAAGGTTGGCAAAGGCCTTAAAGACGCGATCAACTAATTTTCGTTAGATAGGTCTTGGACGCGGCGAAAGTTTCGTCTAAGACCACATTTCTGCGGGCGGTTAGCTCAGTTGGTAGAGCATCTCGTTTACACCGAGAGGGTCGGGAGTTCGAGCCTCTCACCGCCCACCAGAATAGAAAAACCCTGCATCTCGGTGCAGGGTTTTTTTGTGCCGCCTCGCTATCAGCCAAGACCTTTCGACGTCAGATCATTGCCAAGAACAACCATCACCGACCAGGATCACGCTCAACTCGGTCCCGGCGCTTTCTCGACTTGCTCGAAGATCGCGTTGCAAATGCCGCCCATCTCCAGCGCGAAGAAGTTCTTCGCTGCCGCTTGATTCGGATGATACGGGTCTTTCACCATCCCATCTTCGTTCAAACGGAAATAGTGTTTGTTGCCCTGATTGGCCGCCACGGTTTCCGGCGTTGACCCCGGCACAAAAGTACAGCGGCTGCCGGTCTCGATAAATGCCTGACGCAGATTTTCCTGAGCGCGCAGACGCAGCTTGGTGACCTTCTCCGAATAAGAAGGCGCGGTCGTCATAAAGATGCACGGGATGTCTTCTGGCACCTGCGCTAACATCCGACGGACATCAAAAATCGCGTGCTTCTTGCTGTTCGCCCAGCGCTGCGCCGAATTACCGAGGAAAGACATCAGCAGCAGCTTCGGTTGATAATAATCGTCGCGGAACATGACCTCGAACGGAGAACGATCCTGCTCGCAGAACTGATACTGAGGGCCTTGACCGATCTGCACATACTTATTGCTGGTCATATTGACGAAGCCATACGATCCCGCATTGACGTTCCACGTCGGATCGACATCGCAGACCGAGCCTTTCGCACGGCCTTTGCGTGCCGTCCAAGAATGCAGCGACGTTGAGCGTACGCCAATGACGGCGACTTTCATCTCGCCCAGCTTCGCAAGGTTTCGTTTATGGTACTCGTCGGGATGACAGTGCTTTTTGATGTCAGTGAAAAATTCGAGGAATGCGGGGCCAGAACCAAAGGAAATCTGGCTATCACCCAGAATGAGAATGTCAGGCGACTGAAACTCTTGAGCTTGCGACGATCCGAGACTGAGGGCGGAGATCAATCCGGCACCGGCAAGGAACGATTTCCATGGGGTCAGGAGTCTGGGCATCGCAGTACTTTCAACCTCTTCCGTCTCTTCGATCTAACTGCTCAAAAACAGCGCGGCAAAGCTGTGGCGTGTTCAAATCGATAAAACGTCGTACCGCCGATGGTTTCGGGTGGAAAGGATCTTTCACGGTCCCATTGTCGCGCTGACTGAAGTATTTCGCATTCCCCTCAATCTCAGAAATGACCGAGGGCGTGAAACCTTCAACAAAACTGCAACGGCCCAGTCGATCAAAAGCGGCCTTGATATTCGCTTGAGCGCGCGATCGTTGAGCATTCACCTTCGCGCCGTGAACGGGAACCGTCGTCATAAAAATACAGGGCATGTTCCGAGGCAGTTGGCTGAGCGTCAGGGTCGCATCGCGGCTTGCGGCGGTTGGATGATCGGACCACCGTTCCGAAGCATTGCCCAAAAACGCCATCACAAACAGGTCCGGCGCATAGTACCCACCGCCAAACAGCTCTTGAAACGGCGAGCGGTCCTTGGTGCAAAACTGATAGTGCGGCCCTTTGCCGATTTGCACAAACTTCCGGTCTGGGTTTCCGCCAACCCCATAAACCCCGGCATTGACGCCGAATTTCTTATCGACCTCGCAGATCGTCTTTTTGGTCGGCTCATCCGTGGCGACCCAAGAGTGCAGCCCCGTTGAACGGACCCCCAGAGAGGCAACGCTGGCACTTTGCAAGCCGGGTACGCCGCGCCCAAACGTATCATAGGGGCGACAGCGATTTTCGAGATCGGAGAAAAACTCATTGTAGACCCGGCCAGCCCCAAACGAAATTTGGCTGTCACCGAGCACGAGCACATCTGGCCCCGTGCCGGGGCGCTTTTGATTGTCTTGGGCGAGGACGGGCACCGCGAGCAGCGCCAACAAAACCGGGGCGCTCATGAGATGCTTCAAGATGGATAAAGCCACGACAATCCCGCTTTTCTTGAAAGGTTCCCTAATATTGGGACACGCACCCGGATAACGCCAATCACAAACCTTTGTGGTTAAGACGCAGATTTTCAACACAATTTACCCAAACCCAGCGGGTCATAGCCGGGCGCACAGGCAAAAACCCGCGCGATATTTTGCATCGCACGGGGTCGATTGATTGGGTCGAGTCGCTTAGGCGCAGGCGTATCCGCTGATGACGTATTGACCATCATCCCGGCGATCAAAGGCGGTTTGGCTCGGGGATTTACCCTCGGGACAGGTTTTTTGCGCCGCTTCGTAACACGCGCGCTGCTCGGCACTTCCGCTCAAGACGGGGGATGGACAGCTATGTCCGACCGAGAACGGGTTGAGCGACGAAGGAATACTGCCGCTTTGATACGTCGTGCCGACGTCCACAGAGCCTACATCCGACGAATAGCTCGGGCTTCCGCTTTGAGGGACGTAGGCCGTCGCGCCATCATCGTGGATATAGGTGGCAGGGCCGCCATCAATGTAGTTGATCGGCTGAGGGTCACTGCCACCGCAGGCTGCGAGCATCAGGCAGGAGAGAAAAAGTACAGGCTTCATGGGATTCTCCGTGAAGAAATGGGCATTCCGCGAGGTGCCCCCGAAATCCTTTCGGGTCCTCCAACAAAAAGCCGATCAAGCTGAATCCGACGTTAACGCCGATCTGTGCCCTCAGGTCACAACAGCCTTGCGTGCAGTGCAACATGATCGATATTGCATCGCAGCATGAAAACAGGAATAACGGTCTCAACGGCGTTGATCTCATCCTCCCAGATGCAACGTCAAAACTGATCCCCCCCGTCTGCTCGTCAGGCGGGGGTTTTTTATAGCGATTGCCTCGCAATCGCAGTGAATGGATCACCCGCACCATCTTCACAGCGACAGGTTTTTGCGAAGCAAACACCGAAAGCCTGCGCCATCCTGTCAATCGACCGAAGCAAACGCGCTCTTTGTTGACGCAGGTACTAACCTCGCAGCGGAAAATCATTGTCCCCCCATTCCCGCAGGGAATGACGGGATCAATGATTTGGACCCCAAACACAACCACCCCCTTCTCGATCCCGAGCGGAGGCACATCCCCAAATTGTCGCTCAAAACCCGAAGGCCGCGTTCTCCAATCGCCGCACGAGGCACTGACATTCGTGCAACAAATCATCGACCTCGTGGATGCGCCGTTTGCGATGCCCCGGCGCAGGCCCGAACTTGAGGGGCGGCGCGGACCCCGGCCCCGGCGGAGCCGCCTTGCGCTTCGCAATTTCCCGCACCATGCGCTGCGCCTGTTTTGGCAAGTCACTCAGCGCATGATGCACGGCTTGTAAGCGGCGACAGATCGCAACCGCCGCCATGGGGTCGTCCGGCAAAATCTCAGGGTCCGGTTCCGCCCATGCCTCGACCGGCGCTTGGCCGTCAAAGCTGGTCAGTCGGAACAGCAAC
>CAZXMX010000282.1:0-3877 GCA_964641645.1 uncultured Neomegalonema sp. | reverse complement strand
TTTGAGACACTGAAAAGCTGTCGCGGGGCGCATGTCGCTGCGATGCACTGCCTTCAAAATTGGACCGTTATTCTTCTTCCAACCGCTCCACCAGTTCCCGCACTTTCGGGGCGATGTGGGCGACGACTTTTTTGACGCCTTCGGGGTTGGGGTGGATGCCGTCAGGTTGGTTGAGTTCGCGCTGTCCGGCGACGCCTTCGAGAAAGAACGGTAGGTAGACGATGTCGTGTTCTTCCGCGAGGGCCGGATAGACCGCTTCGAAGGCGGTGACGTAATCCTCGCCCATATTGCGCGGGGCGAGCATTCCCGCGAGCAGGGCGGTGATGTCTTTTTCAGCCAACTTGCTGAGGATTTTATCGAGATTGGCGCGGGTCTCGTCCGGGTCGATGCCGCGCAAAGCGTCATTACCGCCCAGTTCCACGATCACGGCGTCGGGCATATCAGACCCGAGCGCCCAATCCAGCCGCGCGAGGCCGCCAGCCGTCGTGTCGCCAGAAACTCCAGCGTTTTCAATGACTACAGGCGATTCAAACTCTTCGTCCGCCCAATTTTGCAATTGCTTCGTAAAACTGTCGGCAGGCAAGAGGCCGTATCCGGCGGCGAGGCTATCCCCCAAGACCATCACCCGAAGCGGTTCGTCACCCGCCTGCGCGGGTCCTGCGAGCATGAGAATGGCCGCTGATGCCTTGATCCCGCCTCGTAAAAGCGCATCTGTCTGCCGAACACCCTTCGCAATGGAGCGCCCCCTCGTGACGACACCCGCCATTAGCCTCGATACCGTTTCCTTGACACTGGAAAGCAAAGCCGGACCCGTGGACATTTTGCATGATGTCTCGCTGACCATTGACGCAGGGGAAACCGTGGGAATTGTGGGGCCTTCGGGGTCTGGCAAGTCGAGCCTCCTGATGCTGATGGGCGCGTTAGAGCGGGTTACAAAGGGTTCTATCGCAGCGTTTGGTCAGGACTATGGCACGCTGGATGAAGATGGGCTGGCCACGTTCCGTCGCCAGAATATGGGGATTGTGTTTCAGTCTTTCCACCTCATCCCGACAATGACGGCGCTGGAAAATGTGGCGGTGCCATTGGAGCTGGCCGGGCGTGGGGATGCGTTTGCGGCGGCGGCTGAGGCGCTGAAGCAAGTGGGGCTGTCCGAGCGGGTCGATCACTATCCTTCGCAAATGTCGGGGGGCGAACAACAGCGGGTCGCGCTGGCGCGTGCGACGGTGCCGGGGCCTGCGATCCTGTTGGCTGATGAGCCGACAGGCAATCTGGATGGCTCAACCGGCGCGTCAATCATCGATCTGTTGTTCGGACTGCAAAGTCGGACGGAGGCAACCCTCGTGCTGGTGACCCATGATGAGGCGCTGGCCGAGAAGTGCTCGCGGGTGCTGCGCATGGCGGATGGCCGGATTGTCAGCGATACCCGGGGGACAGCAGCATGATGCTGGCGTGGAAGCTGGCGCGGCGAGAGTTGCGCGGGAGTTTGGGGAGCTTTCGGGTGTTCCTCGCCTGCCTCGCCATCGGCGTTGCGTCGATCGCGGCGGTGGGTTCGATCACGAGTGCCATTAAGTCTGGGCTGTCAGAGAATGGTCGGGCTTTGCTTGGCGGGGATGTTGAGCTGCGGCTGACGCATCGGTTTGCGGATGACGACGAACGCGCGTGGATGGAGGCCGAGGCCGGGGCGCTGTCGGAGGTCGTGAACTTTCGCGGTATGATCGGTGCGCCGAGCGGTGAGCGGGCTTTGGCTCAGATCAAAGGAATTGACGCGGCCTATCCACTTGTGGGCGCAGTGGCGCTGAAAGCAGGCGACGTCGCGACTGCACTCTCCGAACAAGACGGAGTCTTCGGAGCGGTGGTCGAGCAATCCATGATGGATCGGCTGGAGCTGTCTGTCGGGGATGCGCTGCGGCTCGGCACGAAGACCGTTGAGCTGCGCGGTATTATCACCGAAGAGCCGGACCGCGAGGCGTCGGGCATTGGCCTGGGGCCTCGCTTAATGGTGGCGCGCGAGGCGCTGGATGGCGCGGGTTTGCTGCAAGAAGGCAGTCTCTATCGCGTGTCATATCGTTTGGCGTTGGCTGAGGGGGATACGGCGTCGAATATGCGCAACCGGGTTGAAACCGCGTTTCCGGATGCGGGATGGCGATGGCGGGATCTGAGCGATCCTTCGCCCGGAACAACGCGGGCCGTTGAGCGGATTGGGACGTTTCTGGTGCTGGTCGGCTTGGCGTCTTTGGCTGTTGGCGGGGTTGGTGTGTCGGCGGCGACGCGGGGGTATCTGGATCGAAAGACCGAGACGATTGGCACGTTGAAAGCGCTGGGCGCGAGTGGGGGGCTGACCGTCGGGATTTATCTGATCCAGATCATGCTGCTGACCGCAATTGGTATTGCAATTGGCTTGGTGATCGGCGCAGGCGTGCCTTTGATGCTAGGGCCAACCTTGCGCGAGGCGCTGCCGGTTCCCGCTGATTTTGGCGTTTATCCCGGCGCGCTGCTTGAGGCGGCGGCGTATGGTTTGATGACCGCGTTGCTGTTTGCGCTGTGGCCACTTGCTATGGCGCGCGAGACTCCGGCGGCGGTGCTTTTCCGTGATGTGGTGGAGCGCGGGCGGCGCTGGCCGAGGCCGCTATATCTGGTTGGATTGTTGTTGCTGTTCGTCGCGCTGGTCGGAGCGGCTGTTTTCTTCTCGGGTAATATCTTGCTCGGCGGGTTTTTCATTGGTGGCTTGGTGCTGGCACTGATTGCCTTTGCCGTTGTGGCGCAGGTGGTGCGGTGGATTGCGCGGTGGCTCGGGCGACGTCCCGGTTTGACACGAGGCCGCCCGGCGTTGCGTTTGGCGCTTGCCAATATCGGCGGCCCCGGCAGTGAGACGACGGGTGTGATGCTGTCGCTCGGGTTGGGCTTGACGCTGTTGTCGACGATTGGGCAGATCGACGCGAACTTGCGCGGGTTGATCGCGGGGGATGTCGCGGATGAGGCACCGGCGTTTTTCTATCTCGATATTCCGTCGCCGCAGCGCGATGCGTTTGTCGAGGCGGCGGAGGCGGATGCGGCCATCGAAAAGATTGCAACGGCGCCGATGTTGCGGGGCCGAGTGGTGCGGGTCAATGGCGTGGACGCAGACCCCAAGAACTTTGCCCCTGAGGCGCGCTGGATGCTGCGGGGGGACCGGGGTCTCAGCTATTCCGCTGTGCCGCCTCAGGGCACCACACTGACCGAAGGCGAGTGGTGGGACGAAGATTACACCGGCGAGCCGCTCATGTCCTTCATCGAAGAAGAAGGGCGGCAGATGGGCCTCAAGATTGGGGACACTGTCACGATCAACGTGCTGGGCCGAGACCTGACGGCGCGGATCTCGAACTTTCGCGAAGTCGATTGGCGGCGCATGGGGATTAACTTCACGATGCTGGTCAATCCGACGGCTTTGCAAGGCGCGCCGCACAGTCACATCGCGACGGTCTATGCAGCCGAAGGCGAGGAAGGGCGTTTGACGCGGCTGTTTGCGGAAGATTTCCCCTCGGCGGTCGCGATCCCGGTGCGTGAAGTGATTGAACGAACCCGAACGCTGATCGGGAAGCTGGTCGATGCCGTGCGGGGGGCGTCTTTGGCAACGATCTTGTCGGGATTGATCGTGTTGATCGGTGTGACGGCGGCGGCGCAACGGCGGCACTTGTTCGAGGCGGCGGTGCTGAAGACCTTGGGTGCGGAGCGGGGCACTTTGATGCGCGCGGCGGTGCTGCGATATTTGTTCCTTGGGTCGGCGGCGGCGGTGTTGGCCATCGGGATTGGCGCGTTTGCTGCTTGGGCTGTGATGACTCAATTGTTCGAGACTGACTTTACGTTTGCCGGTGGCTCGGCGCTATTGGTCGGCGGCACG
>CAZXMX010000281.1:0-3887 GCA_964641645.1 uncultured Neomegalonema sp. | reverse complement strand
AGTCCGCCCCCTCCATCGTCGCGTTGGTCAGGTTCGCCCCCTCCATCTTCGCGTTGGTCAGTCCGCCCCCTCCATCGTCGCGTGGCTCAGGTTCGCCCCCTCCATCGTCGCGTTGCGCAGGTTCGCTCCCTCCAGCCGCGCCTCTCGCAAATCCGCTTTTGCCAAATCCGCACCGGCCGAATCGGCGCGTTGCAGGTTGGCGCGGCGCAGATCGAGGCGGTAGTTTTCGATTTCTTCAAGAGTACGGCGCTCTGCGCTGCGATCGGCGATAACGGTTATGACGGCGCGAATGTCCGAGCGGAGCGGTTTCACCGGACTCCAAAATTCGCGGAGTTCTTTGGTCCGCGTTTTGATCCGCGTCAGATATTCGTCGAGGGGCACGTCAGATTTTTTCGGTAAGTCCTCCCCGGAAAATTCTTCCGGTTCGCCCTCCATCGCGTTCTCGCGGATATAGGCACAGAGGGTTTCCATGATCGGAATGTGATCTTTATCCGAGGCGCGGCTGATGCGTTGCAAGGCATAGATCGCGCCGAGGCGGACCTCGATATTGGGAGCGGTGGTCTCCTGCATGATCGGCACATCTTTGTCGTCATAGACGAGATCGCCATCTTTGGTCTTGGCGTGACTCTTAACCACCTTATCCGCGCCGAGTTGTTCGACCGCTTTGGTGAACAGGTCAGAGAAACTTCTGTCTTCGGTGAGTTGGGCTTGGTGGAGCGCGGTAGCGGCTTGTTGCTCCGCCGTGTCCGCCTGTCGTTGCGCGACCCAAGAGCGCCAGACCACAAAAGGCGCGCCAATCACCGCGAGGAAAATCAGGCCGACATTGCGAAAGGCGTCTCCCGTCCCGGTGTCAGCCCAAAGAACGAGGAAGAATTCGTAGACGATCCAGAAGCCGATGAATGCGAGGAAGGCGGCGAACACTAGACCCAGCGCCTTGGCGAAACGCCACAGTTGCTCGGTGATGCTGCCAGATTTTAGAAACCATTCGATTGGGTTGGCGTTGTTCTTGTCCTCACTCATGGCGCGAGGATGCGGGATCGGGTGTTCGGGTGCAAGGGGCAGGATGGGTTGGGGGCAAAGCCGTTCGCCGGGTGGCGCAAAGCGCCGCCCGCCCATTCCAGTAATCATGGGGGCGGACGGCGCTGTCACCGCTGCGCGGTGACGATTGAGTCTTGAATGAGCGTTGATTGGTTTCGCTCTCCGTTCTCAGTGGTCCGCTGCGCGAACGCACTTGCCGCTGAGGGTTTTGCTCTTGTGTTGAGGGTATCCGCATTCGCTGCGCGAATGCTTTTAGCTTGACATTGTTCATGTTTTGTACTTTTTCTTGTTCATTGATTCGAATAAAGAGTGACAGACGACAGTGGAGATCGAACGGGCTTTAGAAACACAGCGGGTTAAGCTGCTTCGTCTTTTGACGGGGTGGTTTGCGGTTGTTGTTTTGCTGTCTGTCGGTCCGTTTGCAGCGCCGCGCTGGGCACGGGTGTTCTTGGACGATCTTCTGGTTCGCGCAGAGTTCGCGGCGCAATGTTTGGTTCGGGTTTCGGCGGGTTTGCAAGCGGATGCCCGTTGGGCTGTTGTTGCTGAAGTCCCGTCTTTGAGCGAGAGCGACTCTGTTGACGGGGTTCCCTCTACTGCCGTGTTGATCCGCCGCATGAAGGCGCTGCGGCGGTTGCTGCAAGATTTGCCGCGCTATGGACGGCGGATGTTGCGTCCGCTGGATGCGCATGAGAGCGCCGCGACGTTCGGAAATAGCCTGATGAATCTTGATCGCACCCACCGCGTTTCGCCGCAATGGATCGCGCCGGGGGTGGAGCGCCCGCCGGATAAGTGCGTGTGTAGTTTGTCAACCGACTCTATCTTTGGTCACCCTCGGACTTGTTCCGAGGGTCCAGTTGGTATGTCCACTCAGAACTGGACTATCGGGACAAGCCCGATAATGACGAATCTAGCCCCGGATAATTCGTAACCCAATGATCGGGTCAATTATGCGTGGTTTTTGAGAACGCGTCTTTTTGTGCGTCAGTGGCTTCGGTTTGGTATTTCGATTTCCATTCGTCAAACGGCATGCCGTAGACGATTTCGCGGGCTTGCATTTTGCCGATTTCAATTCCGCGCTCGGCGGCGGCTTCATCATACCAACGGCTGAGGCAGTTCCGGCAAAAGCCCGTGTCATTCATCATGTCGATGTTCTGAACATCGGTGCGCTCGCGCAGGTGATCGCGCAGGCGGCGGAAGGCGGCGGCTTCAAGCTCGGTGCGGGTGGCGTCGTCCATAAGGGAATCTCCGAATTGCGGTTTTCCCTTATGTAGAACGCTTACGAGTTTGGTGCGAGTTTTTCGCTGAGTTTCTGAAATTCTTGC
Organism: uncultured Neomegalonema sp.; assembly: GCA_964641645.1. GTDB lineage: Bacteria > Pseudomonadota > Alphaproteobacteria > Rhodobacterales > Rhodobacteraceae > JAHDDY01. The sequence goes on along the minus strand of CAZXMX010000281.1, from coordinate 1,527 downwards.
CGCAGTTGTTCGTTGCGGAAGATGCGCTCGATGCCGGGGCTTTCGAGATTTTGCAGGGCTTCAAAGGACAGCGTGGCGCTCTCCATCATCGCGCGAAGCTGAAAGCTGGCATCCACGGTGCGCAAGGTATTGTCGGCAATTTCAAGCTCGCGAACGGTCTTTTGCCGCGTGGCGACGATCTCGTTGCGCTGGTCGATCAGATGGCTGCGATAGAAATCCGAAGCCTCGAGCGCGATGGCTTGCGAGTTGATGTTCGCGATCAAGGCTTCGCGTTGGCGCGCGGTGTTTTGTCCGCCGAGCAATCTTTCGGTGTCGCGCCGGGTTGCGAGCACATCATTTTGGATCGCGCCGATCTTGGGAAGGTATTCCGCGTCGACCTTCTCGATGAAGGTCGTTTGCGCGTGAACCAATAAGGCCAGCAGCGCGGTGTGCATGGCGTAGTAACGCTTGGCGCGTTTCAGGTCTTCGCCGGATTGATCCATCAACTCCATCAGTTGACGGCTGACACCGCGTGCGGCCTCATAAGCCGAGGCAATCCGAACGAGGTCATTGCCGGTTACACTGTCGAGCAGAAGGTCGGCCTCTTCGGAAGAGATCGTCGCACCGGCTTCGGCCATCGCCCGGCGGAAGCGGTCTTTGGCCTCGCGGATCGACATTTCGTTGCCAACAATCCGGGCATTGGCGTCCTCAATCGCGGCGTCGATATCGGCTTGCGTGTTGGTGAGGCCAATCGTCGAGGTAATCGTGCCGGTCACGCCGCTCGGACGAACGGGCGCGGAAATCCGGTCTTCGCGGAGGCGGGACACCTGATCGCGCAGTTGGGTGATGGTGTTGCGGCGCTGGGCGATCTCTTCTTGGATCTGCGTGATCGGTGCATCGGACACGACTGAGAAAGCATCGGCCAGCAGATCATCGGCGCGGCTGCGCGCGTCCAGCCCAAACGGTCGGGCAAGGATCGACCCGACGCCGCCATTACCGCGGGCATCGCTGCGGGCCTCGGCTGCGTCTTCCAACACATCGCGGATCGCGCCGAACAATCGTTGGCTGCGCTGATACGCGGGATCATTGGCACGGGGGTCCGTCTGCGCCTGAGCGGTTTGCGCCAGCACAGGCGTCACCGTCGCAGGCACGCCCGCAAGCACTGTCATCAGGATCGCCACATGTCCGGCACGCTGCATCGAATTCTCCCCGTCTATCTGTCATCAACCTAAGTTGGGAACACGGCGAGCATATGTCGAGACAATGTAAGTTAAATTAAGCCAGCACCATGTTCCGTCAGCCTTTGTTCGGAAATGGTTATTTGGTTAACGCTTTGAAGGCGCAAATGATTCACTTTAAATCAAAGTCATCCGAATGCGGATATTATCGTAAACAAATATTAACCAACTCGACGCATGATTGCACCCATAGACGCACACGCGTCTTAACTCCTTTGATAGTATCCTCCCTGACTAACCGCCCCTTCGGGGGCGGTCTTTTTCATGCGAGAAGACACTATTCTCAGTATTGACGGCGTTTATTGGAACG
>CAZXMX010000280.1:0-3888 GCA_964641645.1 uncultured Neomegalonema sp. | reverse complement strand
ATGGCTTGGGAGGATGCAGCGTCACGGGATGGCCGCACGGCGCGGGCCAAGAGCAAGTCTTTCCATTTGCTGGTTTCCTATCCCGAAGGCACAGACACGGACATGGCGCAAATGGCGGCAGAGGCGTTCACAGACCAACTTTGCCAGTCGGGAGAGTACGGAGATCGCTGGCGATATATTGCAGCATGGCATACCGACCGCGCGCATCCTCACATGCATGTAGTGATCGACCGTCTCGGCGCGAGCGGTCGAATGATGCAAATCCATCCCGCTAAGACGATTAATCCAAAAGCACTTCGGGCATTGCAGGTCGAAACAGCGGCGGAGTACGGTATTGCGCTCAACGACACACCGCGCGTTTCACGTGGGCATCGGGATCGAGGGCTGTCCAGCCCTGAATGGCGCGCGGAGCAACGCGGCGAAAGACGGGAACACAGCCCGACGCGGCAAGTTTACGCCAAAACCGCATCATCATTCGCAGACGACGCCATCGGTCGCGAGGCGAACGAGTTGAAAAAATTATCCGACCGTTACAGCAAGGCCGACAGACCCGAACGCCGACACGAAGCCAAAGCGCTTGAGCGTGCGGCGTTCATTCTGTCTAGCGGCAGGACGCTTGACGACGAACCGCAAACAATGATGCGAGCGCAGCCTGAAGTGAAAAGCCTGTGCGAGCGCGAGCTAGAGCGTGAAGCAAGCGCTTGGGGTGCGCTGGATGGGATCGGGCGCGAACTGCCTTCACCGCATGACCAACCGACCGCAAGCGATGCCATGCAACGCATTCAGGAACGTACCACCGAGCAGCAGAACGAACGAGAGCGCGACGCAGCGGAAACAGAACGTGCTAAGCTGGAGCGCGAGAAACGAAGTCGAGTACGTGGTCAGGACTTTGGAATCGACCTCGGTAGGTGATACTCGACATCATCGAACACCCGCTTTTAGGACGTTGCGAGCCTATCAGGATCGGCAGTCCCCGTTGTCGTGTACACTACCGCGATAGAGGCGTTTAGGCTCCATCAAATGCACGCCTCATCTGAACCCGCATTGATCAGCGGAATTTAGGACGCTTGCCGAGCTTGGGCCAATTCCTATGTGTTTTGTAAGGAACCCAAGATAGCGATCGCGCTAAAAAAAGTTACGATTGGCAGTAAAAGAACTGGCCTCTCGAAAACGGACTTCTTTTCATAACACTTTCCGCATCTATGACCGAGAAATCGCATTCGATGGCCGCATTCGGCACACTTAAATAAACGGATGGTATTTCCGAGAAACCGCGGAAAAATCTTTTCTATGAATACCGGCCTATCTGCATAACACTTGTTACATCGGCGAGAGAAAAACCGCATTCGATGACCACAATCGTAACACTTGAAAATTCGCATGAGCCCCCCCTTAGCGAAATTATGACGTTATTGTCTGCATGCTGAGAACCGTAGAGTCAAACTAATTTTGAGTGACTGGGTGTGGCAATACTCTGAAAAACTGATTTCCAAGTAATTTGTCAAAGATAAAACAGACGTACATTGTAAGGTTTCATCAATATGCGAATTCTATACTCTAGAAAATTCGTTAGTGAATGCCATTATGCTTCCGGTGGATCTTGGCAGGAATACAATCAGCCTAGACTTCGCGAGACAAGAATATCTTTCTCGATGATCTCGTTGGCTGCACGCGCTGTCGCCTCGAATTCAGGGACATAGACGTTGAGTAACCGTAGAGCCTCATTTGAATCGCCTCTCCGGGCCTCTTTCTGAAGCATATCAATTTGGCTGCGGATCGTTTGGATTTGTACGAAACGGGGGCGTGCGACCATCAAGCTAGGGTGGTCCGTCGGAACCATATCCTCAGTCTGGTGAACCAGTTCTTCATAGAGTTTCTCGCCGGGGCGCAGCCCCGTGTAAACAATTCTGATATCGCTTTCTGGCGTCAAGTCAGACAAACGTATAACCTGTCGTGCGAGATCGACGATTTTAACAGGCTGTCCCATATCTAGAACGAAAATTCCACGATCATCGTCGTGATCTTCCGCTCCGCGCAACAAAGCTTCCAAGATCAAGCGTGATGCTTCCGGAATCGTCATGAAGTAACGTTCTACATCGGGGTGAGTGACCGTCAGCGGTCCTCCTCGTTCCAATTGTTTTTGAAACAGCGGGACAACCGAACCATTAGAGCCAAGGACATTCCCAAACCTGACAGTGACGTAACGAGTCACGCCTTTAACCCTGGAGGAAGCGGCATCCATCGCCTGACAATAAGCCTCAGCAAGACGCTTTGTGGCCCCCATTACATTAGCAGGATTCACTGCTTTGTCGGTTGAAACCATAACCATTGAAACGACTTTTACTGCAGCTGCCGCATCGGCGACATTCTGCGTTCCAACGACGTTTGTGAGAATGCCTTCACATGTTTGGGCTTCAACAATCGGAACATGCTTCAAAGCAGCTGCATGGAAAACATATCCTGGGCGGTGAGCTTCCATAGTACGGAAAACGGCATCGCGGTCTCTGACATCAAGCAGTTTGGAAACAGTTTTTAGGGTCGGAAAGATCCGCCTAATTTCCTGGTCAATCATGTAGAGCGCATGTTCAGATGCGTCGGTCAGGATCAACTGTTCAGGCGCAAGGTTCCCAATCTGCCGCACGAGTTCTGAGCCGATAGAGCCTCCGGCACCGGTTACGAGCACCGTCGACCCGCCGATCAACTCGCCACAGGCCTGGGCGTCAAACAGGTTTGCCGACCTTGGCAGCAAATCGTCGAGCTTGAACGGCCGCAGCTGCTCCTCAAGATTTGTGTTAATCCGATCTGTGCGCGGCAGCCATGCAACGGGGATGTCGAATTTATCGATGGTGGTCAAAATCTCGCCCACTGACCGTGAGCTCATCTCATCTCGGGTGAGGACCAAATAGTCAGGCCTTTTCTCGTTCAACGCGAAGCGATGAAGTATGATCCCAAGTTTGTTGATTGAGCCTACAATAGGAACGCCCCGAATAGACGCTGCCTCGCATTCAGGCTTTATGCCGACAACACCGATGATCTCGTAGTCACTGTCGGCTTTGGATTGTGAGCGTATAAAGTCGGCAACGTGATCGCCAAATCCAACCATCAATAGTTTTGTTGGCCCATTGCTGGCAGCCACATCAGTTTTGGTGTCATCCCGCTGCTGGGTTACCCAAGACAACAGATCTTGACTGTGTATAATACGCGCAAGAATGCGGGGTCCTGTGACACCGGCGATTGCTGCGTACAAGACGATCACCCATCCTGTCGGTGGAAGAGCTGAATACAGTACGATGCCAGCACAAAAGACGGCACTTACAGCTGAGAGCGAAGCGGCTTTGCCATCCTGAAAAGAGAAGAATCTCCAAGAGGCACTATAACCACCAAGCGCGATTTGAAAAAAGGTCTGAAGGCCGCCAATCAAGGCTGCAATTCCTACGGCAACAGAAATCATAGCTGGATATGAGCTAAGGTTCTTGATCCCCAAAAGGGCCAAGAAAACAAAGCCAAAGACTGCCAAAAATTCAAAAATCGCCCGACGAAGATTTAAACGGCGGAACAACCGCGACGTAATGTTCACCAATTCTACTGCGCTTGCCCCCAAGCGCCCCCCTAAAGAACTTTTGGTACCAAAGCACCTCAGTCCCCCTCACGCGGATCTATTCACAGCTAATCAACCATTCCGACAACCGGAGGGCGATTCGAAGACCTCGCAAAACAACAGAAGATAATTATTGCGAGAAAATTGGCGCAATGCGAGTCAATTATTCTGTGCTCAGACAATCTACCAATCGATCAATCACCATGATCATCACTGCAACATTGTTGTTCAGAGGTGGCTCGGTTTGTTTGAACAGAATTCGGTGTTTTCGTAAGTGGATTTCCGCCTTG
>CAZXMX010000279.1:0-3895 GCA_964641645.1 uncultured Neomegalonema sp. | reverse complement strand
AGAATGGAAAAAGTTCCGCGACAAGGTCTCAGACAACTTCCGCGTCATAAACCACGAGAATTTTCGGCTTTTGGCGTAGCCGCCGTATAACGATCTTTAAATCGACCGAATTTAAGGTGCATTGCACTGGTGATGCCTAGCCGAGAGCTATAGTGTCCGCCGTAAAATTATTGCTTGGAAGGCCGCTCAATGACGACACCCACCGCTGTTTGCTTGCTGGCGGCCGGAAAAGGCACTCGGATGCGTTCCGAACTACCAAAAGTCCTGCATAAAGTCGCCGGTTTGTCGATGTTGGGGCATGCGTTGAACAGCGCTAAAGGCTGCCATCCATCGCGAGCGGTCGTTGTCACTGGGCACCAATCCGACCGGGTCGCTGACGCAGCAAAAAGCCTGTCCCCCGGCGCGGTATGCGTCAAACAAGAACCTCAACTCGGCACGGGACATGCGGTTTTACAGGCGAAAGAGGCACTGGCCGATTTTGACGGCGATGTCTTTGTTCTGTTCGCAGATACACCCTTAATCCGCTCTGAAACTCTCGTTGCGATGGCCGAAGCACGCTCAAACGGGGCCGCAGTGGTCGTTCTCGGCTTTGAAGCTGAGATCCCCGGCGGATATGGTCGTCTGATCGAAGGAAAAGACGGCCTCGACAAAATCGTCGAAGCCAAAGACGCAGACGAGGCGGAACTCGCTGTCACCCTTTGCAACTCTGGCGTGATGTGCATCGACTCCGGTACCTTGTTCAGCTTGCTGGACCGGATCACCAATGACAATGCGAATGGCGAATACTACCTGACCGACATTGTGGGATTGGCACGCGAAGATGGCCTGCCCTGTGCCGTGGTTCGATGTGATGAAGAAGAGACCTTGGGTGTCAACAGTCGCGTTGATCTCGCCTCTGCCGAAGCGGCGTTTCAGGCGCGGGCACGGGTCGCAGCGATGGTCGATGGCGTTACGCTGACGGACCCATCGACGGTCTCTTTCTCGCACGACACCAAGCTCGGCCAAGACGTCATCATTGAACCCAATGTCGTGTTCGGCCCGGGTGTCACTGTCGAAAGCGGAGCCACCATCCGCTCGTTCTCTCATCTGGAGGGCTGTTCCGTCGCCTCAGAGGCGATCATCGGACCCTACGCACGCCTGCGCCCTGGCGCAGACATTGGCACCGGCGCGCGGATTGGCAACTTTGTCGAGGTCAAAAACGCTACTTTTGCAGCTGGGGCCAAAGCCAATCACCTGACCTATGTGGGCGATGCATCAGTCGGTGCTAAAGCGAATATCGGCGCAGGAACAATCACCTGTAACTACGACGGCTATCTCAAGCACCGCACAGAGATCGGCGAGGAAGCCTTCATTGGCTCTAACACGGCTCTGGTTGCCCCGGTCAACGTAGGTGCGCGTGCAACCGTTGCCGCCGGATCCGTCATCGTTAGCGACGTTGGGGATGACGATCTCGCCGTAGCGCGAGGACGCCAAGCCACAAAAGTGGGTCTTGCCGCTCGTTTACGGACGGCCCTTGCAGAAGAAAAAGCAAAAATTAAGGGTTCGTGAACGATGTAACGGCATTGCTAACAGGATTATTAGGAAGAACGGTTTGAGCATTTCAGCCCCGTTGGGATCAATGTTCTAAATTTGTCTAGCTTTTGTGACACAGGTCACAAAATGAAGAACGAATGTGACACTCATCACATTTCATACGTTGGCCTTTAGAGGCGTGGAGACCGGTTATGTGCGGAATTGTTGGCGTTCTTGGCAGTAGTCCTGCCGCCCCGATCATCGTGAATGCGCTGCGACTTCTCGAATATCGCGGATACGACTCAGCGGGCGTGGCCACCCTTCATGAAGGAATGTTGGACCGTCGCCGCGCGGTCGGAAAGCTGAATGCCCTTGCCGAGCTGTTGCAGGAAAACCCGATCCACGGCTCGATCGGGATTGGTCACACGCGCTGGGCCACCCACGGCGCAGTGACGGAAACGAACGCGCATCCCCACTCCGTCGGCAAGGTCGCGGTTGTTCATAACGGGATCATAGAGAACTTTCGCGAGCTGCGCGAAATGCTGACCGAAGCCGGTCGAACCTTCGTTTCGCAAACAGATACCGAAACCATCGCTCAACTTTGCGACCATCACATGAGCCAAGGTCTGTCGCCGCAAGACGCCGCAGGGGCAACCATCGCAAAGCTGGAGGGCGCATTTGCGCTCGCGATCTTATTTGATGGCGAAGAAGACCTGATGGTCTGCGCCCGTAAAGGGTGTCCTCTCGCGATTGGGTATGGTGACGGCGAAATGTTTGTCGGTTCAGACGCCGTCGCTCTTGCACCAATGACAAACCGCGTTTGCTTTATCGAAGAAGGCGACTGGGCCGTTCTTACCCGCGCAGGCGCAACGATCTATGACGCAGATGGCACATTGGTGAACCGAGAAGTTCGCGTCGTTAGCGTCTCTCCGGTCTTGGCCGAGAAGGGCGAATACCGTCACTTCATGGCAAAGGAAATTCACGAACAACCCAGTGTGGTTGGCTACACGCTTGGCGCTTACCTAAATGCAGACCGCGATGGGATTGCAGATGTGGCGACGGAACTCGACTTCGCCAACGCTTCACGGCTAACCATCGTCGCGTGCGGAACCGCCTCCTATGCGGGTGAAGTTGCGAAATACTGGTTCGAGCAGGTCGCGCGCCTGCCGGTGGAAGTCGATATTGCTTCTGAGTTCCGTTACCGGACACCGCCCATGCCGGAAGGCGGCATCGCCCTCTTCGTCTCACAGTCTGGCGAAACCGCCGACACGCTCGCCGCCTTGCAGTACGCGAAATCTCAAGGGCAGACGATTGTCTCTGTCGTCAACGTCCCTGAATCAACCATTGCCCGCGCTTCTGATGTGGTGCTGCCAACCCATGCAGGACCAGAAGTTGGCGTTGCTTCAACCAAAGCGTTTACGTGTCAATTGACCGTCTTGGCGGCCTTGACCCTCGCGGCGGCACGCCAGCGTGGAGAAATCGACGCGACTGAAGAAGCACGATTGGTGCGGGTCTTGTCCGAAGTTCCTCGTTTGCTTTCCGAGGCAATCGCGCTCGAAGACAAAACCATTCCACTCTCGAACGAATTATCAAAAGCATCAGACGTACTGTACTTGGGCCGAGGTTCGATCTTCCCTCTCGCCTTGGAAGGCGCGCTGAAGCTGAAAGAAATTAGCTACATTCATGCAGAGGGCTATGCATCAGGTGAGTTGAAGCACGGTCCGATTGCTTTGATCGACGAGCAAATGCCGGTCGTTGTTCTCGCTCCGCGCGATGCCGTCTTCGAAAAAACAGTCTCGAACATGCAAGAGGTCATGGCACGCGGCGGCAAGGTTCTGCTGGTTTCCGATGAGGCAGGGATTGCCGAAGCCGGCGAGGGATGCTGGCGTACATTGGAAATGCCGACCTGCGATCCGTTCATCGCGCCGATTATTTATGCAGCGCCAACTCAGTTTATCGCCTACCACACCGCTGTCGCCAAAGGTACAGACGTCGATCAACCGCGCAATCTAGCCAAATCGGTTACAGTGGAGTAAACCTGAAAACGGGTCGCGAGAATGCAATCTGACGCGCTTTGGGCGGCGCGGCATCGACGGACAACGTCGGGCTATGAAAGAGGACACCATGAGCGGTGAACGCAAACTATTTGGAACCGATGGCATTCGTGGTCGAGCCAACGCCTATCCCATAACAGCCGAAGTCGCCCTCAAGGTCGGCATGGCAGCCGGGCGGTATTTCACGCGTGGCTCCCACCAGCACCGGGTCGTGATCGGCAAAGACACGCGTCGGTCTTCCTACATGCTGGAAAGTGCACTGACCGCTGGTTTCACATCGATGGGATTCGCCGTCACAACCATGGGACCAATCCCGACGCCTGCCGTTG
>CAZXMX010000278.1:0-3913 GCA_964641645.1 uncultured Neomegalonema sp. | reverse complement strand
CGATGAGACAATTGATTGGAAGTTCTCTTTTGACCTGCGGTGTTATCGGTCTCTTTGGTCTGGCATTTTTTCTCTATCTATCTACCGGCGATCTGGCATATCGGGCCTTATGGGCGATTGTTGGGGGTCTTCTGTGTCTTGGCGCCATTTTTGGGGGTACTAAGATCATGATTGCGGGGCATCGTGATGAATGAAGTCCTGACCGCGCGTCCATTCCCCGCATCCTCTTGTCCGCGCAACGCGCCCGATCTCGCGCCATCCCTTGAATGCCTTGCCAAATCCGCAAAACCGCGCAACTCTGATTAAGGTTCGGGCGTCAAATACGGTTGGGAGGCGAAATAATGTGTCAGCTCTTCGCGGGACAAGACCCGGCAGATTATGAAGGTGTGACCCGTTCGGTGCGGCTCAACGGTCTCAGCACCAGCTTACGGTTAGAGGCGCGCTATTGGCGTTTGGTCGATGAAATGGCCGCAGACGGCGACCTGACCACGCCAAAATTTCTCTCAACCCTCCATGATGAAGTGATGGAACTGCACGGAGAGGTGCGCAATTTCGCATCGCTTTTGCGGACCGCCTGTCTGGTGCATATGGAGAAAAAAGCCGCTTCTGAATCACTGGCGTTGGTCTAGCGGGCTTTATGACAACCAAAGGGCCGCTCGCAGGCGTTCGTATTCTCGATCTGACGTCGATGATTTCCGGCCCCACGACCACCTTGATCCTTGCCGATCAGGGCGCGGACGTGATCAAGGTCGAAGCCCCCGGCGGCGACCACACCCGCGCAGTCTCCACCCGGCGCAACGGGTTCTCGGCGTCCTTCGTCAATAACAACCGCAACAAGCGATCCATCGTTCTCGATCTCAAACAAGAGAGCGCGCTGGAGGCATTGAAAGCCCTCGCGAAGACCTGCGATGTTGCGGTGCAGAACTTCCGTCCCGGCGTCGCGGATCGTATTGGCGTTGGAGAGGCGGCGCTACGCGAAGTGCGTCCTGACCTCATCTACGTCTCGATCAGCGGGTTCGGGGAAACCGGACCTTATGCGCAAAAGCCCGTCTACGATCCGCTCGTTCAGGCGCTCAGTGGATTGGCGACGGTGCAAGCGGGGTCCGACAGCGAACGTCCCGCACTGGTTCGCACAATCCTCCCCGACAAGCTGACCGGCTTTGCCGCCGCGCAAGCCGTCACCGCTGCACTCTTTCACCGTGAACGAACGGGCGAGGGCCAACATATTCGCCTGTCGATGGTTGATACGATCCTCGCGTTTCTGTGGGGATCGGACATGGGCGGCCATACTTTTGTGGGCCACGAACCCGACGAGGAACGCGCGCAGAGTTTCATTGATCTCATCTATGAAACCAAACAGGGCTTCATCTCGGTCGCGGTGCAATCAAACAAAGAATGGGCGGGGCTGTGCCGTGCGTTCGATAAACCGGAATGGCTCGACGATCCGCGCTTCAAGTCTTCGGCGGATCGCGGCATCAACATCAACGAGCGACTGGCGCTGACGCAAGAGGTTCTGCTGACGGACACCGCCGATAATTGGTTACAGCGATTGGAAGCCGAGGACGTTCCTTGCGCGCCGGTCCTCACGCGCCGTGAAGCCCGCCAGCATCCGCAGATCGACGCCAATGACTCTGTGATGGAGATTGAACATCCCGTTGTTGGCACCTTGCGCCAAGCGCGCCCCGCGCCGCGCTTTTCGCAAACGCCAACTACCGTGCGCCACCATGCGCCGGGACTGGGCGAGAACTCCGTTGAGATCCTGCGCGAAGCCGGTCTTAGCGAAGACGCCATCGCCGCGATGATCGAACAAGGCGCAACCAAAGATGATTGATTTCTATTACTGGCCCACCCCGAACGGCTGGAAGGTCTCCATCGCGCTCGAAGAATTCGGGCTGCCCTATGAGACCAAGATCGTGAACATCGGCAAAGGCGATCAGTTTACACCCGAGTTCCTCGCAATCAGTCCTAACAACCGAATGCCCGCGATTGTCGATCACGATGTCGAGGGCGAACCGGTCTCTGTCTTCGAGAGCGGCGCGATCCTTTGGTATTTGGCCGAGAAAACTGGCAAGTTTCTGCCAACCGATCCGGTGGCCCGCAAAGAAGTCATGGAATGGTTGTTCTGGCAAACCGGCAACCAAGGCCCAATGGCAGGACAGCACTCGCACTTTTTCAACTACGCCCCGGATGATGTGCGCAAACAGGGCTATGCTTTTGACCGATACAAGGGCGAAACCGAACGATGCCTCGGTGTTCTGGAACGCCGCTTAGCGGGACGCGAATGGCTCGTCGGCACCGACTACAGCATTGCCGACATGCAGTGCTGGCCGTGGGTATTGATCGCTAAGGCGATGGCGCTCAGCCTCGAACCTTACCCTCAGGTCACCGCATGGCGCAGCCGCGTCAAGGAGCGGCCTGCGGTGCAGCGCGGCGTGAATCTCGCCAAACAAGACCGTCCCAACCAGCGGCATGACAGCGCAGAGCGCAAAATTCTCTTCGGTCAGAACGAGAATCGTCCGTAGTATCGGGATACCACCACCCCGATTGAGACTGAGCTAGGCTTATGAACGAAGGGAGATGGCATGGCGAAGATGATTCACTCAATGATCCGCGTTCTGGAAGAAGCGCGATCCGTCGAATTTTACCGCACGGCCTTTGGGCTAGAGGTTGCGGACCGGCTTGATTTTGAGAACTTCACCCTCGTCTACTTGTCCAATCCCGAAACCGAATTCGAACTGGAACTGACGGTCAATAAAGGCACGAGCGAGCCTTACGATCTTGGCAACGGATACGGCCACCTCGCGGTCAGCGTCGAAGACGTCGATGCCTTGCACGCAAAACTCACCGATGCGGGCTACGCCCCGCGCAAGCTGGTCGATTTTGCCCCCGACGGCGAAGTGATCGCCCGCTTTTTCTTCATTCAAGACCCCGACGGATACGAGATCGAAGTCCTCAGACGTGGAGGCCGTTTCAAGTAACACGTCGGTGCCAAGACCCTCAAAGGGCCGCGCCATTATGATTTCAAGGGAGGAATCACAGATGAGAGTTCTCGATAAGAGAGAAAAAGTCAGTCGGCGAGATTTCCTCGCGTCGTCTGGCACGACCGCATTGGGGGCCGCGATGGTCGTCGGTGCTGGCACCATCGTCGTGCCCAGCCAAGGCTGGGGCATGGAAGTCAAAGCCCTTAAGCCCGAAACAATGGCAACGCTGATCCAAATGGCGCGTGACATTTATCCGCACGACCGCGTTGCGGACAAATACTACGCCAAGGCAATGAAACAGCATGACGACGCAGCGGCAGGCGACGGCGACACATTGAAAATGCTGGAGGACGGCGTGGCCGACCTCGACTCTCGTGCGGGAGACGGCGGTTATCTCGGCATGGGCTGGGAAAAAGACCGCGTTGCCATCCTGCAAGACATCGAAAGCGACGGATTTTTCCAAGCCATTCGCGGCTCGCTCGTCGTCGGCCTCTATAACCAAAAGGCGGTCTGGCCGCTGTTCGGTTACGAAGGCGCATCCGCACATAAGGGCGGATATGTCGAGCGCGGCTTTGACGACATTGATTGGGTATAAGGGAGGATCACGCGATGAGTGCACCATATGATCTGAACGACGACTCAGTCGTTGTTGTTATCGGTTCCGGCGCAGGCGGCGGCACGCTCGGCAACGAGCTGGCGCAAAAGGGCATTGACGTTGTGGTTCTGGAGGCCGGTGGCCGCCACGAAGCCGACGAGTTCATTAATGACGAGTGGGGCAGCTTTGGCCAATTGGCGTGGCTCGACAAGCGCACCACCTCTGGCAGTTGGCGCGTCGCCAAAGACTTCGGCGGTCTGCCTGCATGGATCGTGAAAGCGGTTGGTGGGTCAACAACCCACTGGGCGGGCGCGAGCTTGCGGTTCCAAGAACATGA
>CAZXMX010000277.1:0-3919 GCA_964641645.1 uncultured Neomegalonema sp. | reverse complement strand
GTATTCCACGTTGCTTCTTTAAGTGGTGATCCAAACATTTGTATCTCTCCTTATTCGGCAGCGTGGGCTGAAGTCATGCCCTCTGGGTAAGCAATGAGCGGGACTTTTACCGGATCGAGGCCAGCAATTTGCGAAGCGTCATCAACCCGCAACAGGCCGAAGATGCGGAAGACCAATGAGATCACATATCCGGGTACGAACCCGCATAGGAACATCATCAACGCGCCAACCGCTTGGCCGTAAAGCGTGATGGTTGGGACACCGACATCACCGGATAATGCTGGGTAACCGCTGGCGAAAATTCCGCACGCCAGAACGCCCCAGATGCCGATAAAGCCGTGAACGGTTACAGCACCAACGGCATCATCAATGCCCATGCGCTCGATCATCCGAGCGATTGGAGCCAGCATGGCGCCGCCCGCGAATGCAATCGCGAAGGCCATCGGTGGCCAATAGAAGTCCATACCCGAGGCCGCCGAGATAATCCCGGCCAGTGCGCCAGACATCATCCAGAATGGATCACGCGTGAAGGCCCAAGCGCCGATTACGCCGCCACCAAAAGCCATCAAAATGTTGAAGGCGAGCGTTGAGAGCGTCATCTTCGTGCCGTAGATCGACGTCCACATTCCAGCATCAAACGACCACGCTTGTCCGGGGACAAGAACACAAGCCATCAGGAAGCCAAAGAAGCCAACGATAATCAACATCAAGCCGATCACGGTCAGCGGCATGTTGTGACCCGACAAATCGTTTGCCGTTCCGTCCGGGTTAAACTTGCCCAAACGTGGCCCCAAGTTGATCAGGACGCCGAGGGCGAAGAAGCCGGCAACCATGTGAACGACACCTGCAGCGCCGAAGTCGTGATAGCCATATTCCGTAACGAGCCAACCGCCTGCATTCCAGCCCCAAGCTGCGGCGACCACCCAAGCGAACGATCCGAGGACAATGGCTAGCAGGATAAAGGTGCTGACTCGGATTCGCTCAATAACCGAACCTGAGAAAATGGACGCTGTCGTTGCCGCGAACATGGCAAAGGCGCCCCAGAAAACACCTGTGATGGTGTCGCCGAGGTTTGGCCCCATCACCGCGCCTGCTGGATTCGCAAAGTCGATCCCAGTTTGCCACGATTCCGGCGTTGGCATCAGACCCGGGGTCCATGCCCAGTAAACGAACCAGCCGAAGAAATAGAAGGTCGGCATCATAAACGCGAAGGCGAGGATATTTTTGATTCCAGAGGCCAAAACGTTCTTCAGACGGCTTGCGCCCATCTCATAGGCCAAGAAGCCAGCATGGATGATTACCATGAGCGGGATCGAGATATAATAGTATACCTCCGCTATGACATAATTGGGCGTGCCGCCGCCTGATGCGCTTTCCAGCGCGGCGACTTTGGCCGCGAGTTCGGCAATTTGTTCTTCCACTGTGTCCACTCCCCTTCGGACGGCATGGCTCAGGGTGAACCTGGCCATTTTTGATTGCTATCGCTGCTCAATAAAGCGCAGCACACGTCGAAATCTTAACGAAGAAACTCAAGGGGGCGAGTCCTTTGTTGGATTGGTCTAAAAGTGGGTCATTTTTGACATGGTGCGTGCTGTATTTCGCGCTTGTTGCGAGGCTTCACGCGGCCACACACGCGGTCGGGGTGACGAAAACCCTGATATTGGGGTATCGAGCGAAACCGTACTTTGAAACTTAGCCTTCTCTACGAATTTACTGATTTTTCTAGGAAATCATCTGTTTTTAGCAGTGCCAGGCGATTCTGAGGGCTTCGACCCCCCGAACAGAAAGTCCTCTTTTATAGCCAACGGGATCATCAGATAACTCGATCTGCGAAAACCGCTTCAGCACGGCCCCGAAGATCACCCGCATGTTCAGCTTCGCCAGATTGTTGCCGAGGCAAAGATGCGCGCCGAGGCCAAAAGCCAAGTGCCGATTGGGGCGTCGTCCAATATCAAAATGGTCAGGATTCGCAAAAGCCTCCGGATCGCGGTTTGCCGCACCGTAGAGCAGCCCAAAAGTCGTTCCTGCCGGAAACTGGTGGCCTCGGATTGTCGTGTCTTCCAGCGCATGGCGATGAAAGAACGGGAGCGGCGGTTCGAAGCGGAATATCTCGTCAAGTGCACCGGGCAGAGCGTCTGGGTCAGCGCGGATCGCCTCCATCGCTTCGGGATGGGTTAGCAGCGTGTGCATCCCGGTGCCGAGCACATCAATCGTCGATCCGTGGCCGGCCATCAGAATTAACATGCAGGTCGAGATGAACTCATCCTCACTGTAAAGCCCACGCTTATCATCTTCGAGCATCCGAGAGATCAGGTCATCGCGCGGGGCCTTGCTGCGCTGGGCTTTGAGGTCAGCAAGAAAATGATAAAATTCGCGCGTGGCATTCTCCGCGATCTGCTTTCGTTCGTCGCTCCGATCGACGTCAAAAAATTGAACGATCTGCTCGGACCAGATCCGCAATTGCGGACAATCAACCTCGGCCACGCCCAAGAGCCGCCCGATGACAAACCCAGGAATGGCAGCGGCGAAATCCTCGATAAAATCGAATTCGTCGCGGTCTGATAACCGATCCAGCCGCGCCTTAACGTACGCCTCAATATCGGGTTCAAGTCCCTCTAAAGCCTGCGATGTAAACGCCCCGAAAACCTGCTTGCGCAGCCTGCGATGCACGTCGCCATCGCTGTCGAGTAAGCTGAATTGCACGACGCGTTCGTGATAGGGCATGTCGTGCCAGTTCGCGCGGCGTTGTCGTGCCTTTGCCGCCTCATCGCTTTCCAACCCGGCCAGCGAGCGTACCATCTTAGGATTTTTGGCGACGGCCCTAACGTCTTCGAACCGCGAGAGCAGCCACATGTCCTGTGCCGCAAAGTAATGCGGTTTGTCGGCCTGGCGCAAAGCCCGATACGTGCCGTAAGGGTCCGCCGCGAATTCGGCGGAGAGCGGATCAAACGCAACCGGTTCAGGCACTCATAACCCTTTCGGCACAATCACGGTTGGTGCGTCGGGGAGGTCAGCGGCGGAGACAACGATCTCGTCGTCCTTATCATACACAATCTCATAATTATCGTTTTTCATTTCGGTCAAAAACTGCGCGAGCGTATAGCTTCCGAAAGCGTGCATCGGCAGAACCACCCGTGCACGTAAGCGCTTTAACACGCGCAGCATGGACTCAATATCCAGCGTCATCCCACCATCAACCGCAGCCATCACAACATCAAGCCGACCGATGGCGGCATATTGTTCTTCGGTTGGTTCATGGTGCAAATGGCCGAGATGTCCGATGCACAAACCGCCATGCTCGAAGATAAAGATCGAATTGCCGAAGGGTTCACCGCCATAGCTGCGAATATCTGTGGGCACATTACGGATCAGACTCGCACCCAGTTCGAGGTAATGTTCGGCAGGTTTCCCTCTCGTCCCCCAGCCTTTCAGGGCATGCTCGATCTTGGGATCAGGAAAGGCAGTCCAGTGAGTTTCATGGGCGTGGTTCATCGTGATGACATCCGGCACTTCCTCAATCTTGTGTTCGAAGTCACCTGACCAATCGGTAAGGATTTGCAAATCCTCGTCAGTCTGAATCAGGTAGGTGGAGTGCGCGATAAATCGGATGCCGACTTGCCGATTTTTCAGCTCAAACGAGACATCTTGCCGAAGTTCCGGCAACGCCTCGCCGAGCGTTTTTAACGACAGAGAAGCGGGGATCGCCTGTTGTCGAGACGGCCCCTCGACAAATTGAAAACAATCCGACGCCATCGCCGGGGTCGCCATCAGAGTTACCAAAAATCCGAAAAGTGCGCGCATCGCCCGTCCTCCTGATTTCCAATCCTTCGTTTCAGGGTTAGAAGATAGCGCATCAATCGAAGGAGTCTCCCATGATCGCCGTCATTTTTGAGGTTTGGCCGCATGAAGACCGTAAGGA
>CAZXMX010000276.1:0-3921 GCA_964641645.1 uncultured Neomegalonema sp. | reverse complement strand
GGTGATAGCGTGTCGATTCCAGCATATACATGCTGTTCTCGCTGCCGGTTAGGCCGTGCAGAAGCACGATAAAGGGTTGGGGCGTGGGCTGAAGCGGCTCATGCAACGTCCCGGTCAGCGTATCGCCGTCCGGTAGGAGAACCCGAAAATCAACGGCTTCGCCCGGCAAAGCCTTGTGGCGGTAGACAAACTTGTTCCGCAAGGTCTGCAAATCCCCACCCCACCAAGGAAAGCGGGGGCGGAAAGGCGCAGTCATTTCCCGATCTGCTCCATGTCGTAGGGCGTGGTCTGATACACTTCGTTCAGCCAGTTTCCGAACAGCAGATGCGCATGGCTGCGCCAGCGATTTTCCGGCTCTTGTTTCGGATCATCGCCGGGAAAGTAGTTCTTCGGCACGTTAATCGCCGAGCCCTTGGCAACATCGCGGGAATACTCTTCGCCGAGCGATGTGCTGTCGTACTCAACGTGGTTGAACATATAGAGGCGGCGCTTCTCAGCCTCGACTAACAGGCAAAGTCCGGTTTCTGGACCTTCCATCAAAACTTGCAGTCCCTGACCTTCCGGCAAGTCATCACGCCGAACTTCGGTCCAACGAGAGACGGGGATCGAGAAATCATCCGAAAACCCGCGCAGATAG
Source organism: uncultured Neomegalonema sp. (assembly GCA_964641645.1). GTDB lineage: Bacteria > Pseudomonadota > Alphaproteobacteria > Rhodobacterales > Rhodobacteraceae > JAHDDY01. The sequence continues at coordinate 3,284 of CAZXMX010000276.1, read as the reverse complement.
GGTGATGCCGGCGCGAGGTTCCGGTGGCGAAAAACACCAAACGCCTTCGCATCCAGTGTATGCTTGGGAACGTCGTGATAGTGGTACAGCGCCGCTTGCGCCCCCCAACACACCGAAAACAGCGAATGGACATGGGTCTCTGCCCAATCCAACAGTGCCGTGAGTTCCGACCAATAATTCACATCTTCGAACGGCATCAACTCAATCGGCGCGCCGGTGATGATTAGACCATCGTAGTATTCGTCTTTGACCTCTTCCCAAGGGCGATAGAACGACAGCATATGCTCCAGCGTGGCGGTTTTCGGCGTGTGGCTGCTCATTTTTAGCAGGTCGAGTTCGACTTGCAGCGGTGTCGCCCCGACGAGTCGCGCGATTTGCGTCTCCGTCCGCACTTTATCCGGCATCAGATTCAACAGCCCCACACGTAAGGGGCGAATGTCCTGACGATCCGCCTCATCCTTCGCCATCAGCATCACGCCTTCGCGGTCCAAAATGGTGGCAGCGGGCAGATTACTGGGAATTCGGATCGGCATAGCGGTGCGGCCTCGGTTGTCGTTGGGTGCGCTCGGTACCTCACATCTATGGCCCAAACAAGCCGGAGCAAATCAGTTCCGCGTCAGATTCACCCTTCGGAAACCATACCCCTTTAATCCTCGGTCGGATTGATCGGACTTTGACCAGAAAAACGAGCGAAATGTCGAAGCTGTTACGAGCGAAAAGCCACCCGAACCGGATCACCTACTCACGTAGGGTCACGGTGTTTTCCCTTAGCTTGGTCTTTCTCGGGGTTGCTTTGGCCGTTTATGCCTTCGTTGGAGCGTCGATCTCTGCCCGCGAAGCACAGCTCCTGTTGATTTCTTCGATCCTGCTGCAGATCGCGGGCGTCCTGCTCTGGAGCGTCCTCAAGCGCGCCAAGGTGCTCAACGCCAAAGCCAACGAGCTGAACGCCAGCCAAGCCCGTCTGCGCGAGGTGAGCGACTTCCGGCAGCAGTTTTTGGCCAATATGAGCCACGAATTCCGGACACCGCTCAATGCGATCCAAGGTTTTGCCCAAGCGATTCTGCACCGGCAGCATGAAATGTCACCCGAGCAAATCGCGGACTACATTCGGATCATTGAAAAGTCAGCGCACGACCTCGGAACGTTGACAGACAATGTGCTGGATCTTTCGCAGCTCGACTCGACGAATTTCAAAATTCAGCCAGTTGATACCGACTTTACCCGTCTCGTCTGCAATACGGTTGGTCGCCATAGTGCCTTGGCGGGCGAGCGCGACATCAAGCTCAACACCGTCATCGAGGATGACTGGACCGTCCGCGCCGACCCCCGCGGTATCAAACGTTGCATTGATGCCCTGATCTCGAATGCGGTGAAATTTTCGTCCGACGGAGAAGACATCGACATCAGCGTCTATCGTTGGGGCCGCCGGAGTTTTGTCGTCGAAGTCAAAGATCGCGGTTGCGGCATTGCCAAGCAAGACCTCGATAACATCTGGATGGTCTATGCGCGCTCTAGCTTGACGAAAAAGACGGACAAGATCGGCGCAGGCTTAGGCCTCGCGATAACACGCGCGATCATGGACGCGCATAGCGGATACATCGAGATCGAAAGCGCGGAAGACTCAGGCACCACTGTTCGTCTTTGTTTCCCGAACACGATGATCGTGAATCATTCCTATGAACACGAAGAACGTGCGGTCCCCCGACGCGCCGCAGCGCAGTAAGATCATTCTCCCGGCTTAACGCCGTTGAGAATTTTTCCGAAATCAACCCAAAATTCCTGTTCGCCCGTATATCCGGTAATTCGGCCTAACTCGCGGCCTTCATCCACCAACACAAAAGTCGGCGCGGCTCGGACCGGTCGGATATTGCGCAGGTGAGGAGGACGCTTATCAAGCAGGTCCATAATCCGAAGCGGTGCAGCCTGACCCTCGGCTGTCTCATGATAATACGAGCCGACATCGCTTTTCCACTGCTCGCACCACAAGCAGCCGTCATACTCGACCAACACGAGTTCAGCGGCTTGCACCGGGGCGGAGAACAAAGTTAAGGCCAGAAAAATAGGGCGCATTTCTTCCTCACAAAGCGAACGTGCTAAGTGAGCGTGGCTTGCAAGACCGTCAGTGTAACAAGGCCAACCACGATCACCGCGATGACGCTTCGCGTTGCAAGTCCCACACCGAGTGCAGCGGCGGCGGCTAAAATGCGTACAAGATCGAATGAACCGCCGGTCGCGTCCGGAAAGACAACGACCGGGGCGATCAGCGCAGGCAAAACTGTAACCGGTACGAAGTCCAGCAACCGCTTAACACGCGGCGAGAACGTACGCTCTTGAGACCACGCGAGAAAGGACAAGCGCGTCGCGTAGGTCGCTGCGCCCAAGACCAATGTGACAATCCAAAACGAAGGCCGGTCAATCACGCACGATCCTCCGCCCAATACCCGGCAGCGACGCCGAGCGCCGTCGCAACCAGCAGTCCAAGATCGAGTGGTAAATCCCGCAAGATCAAGGCGGCCCCGCTCGCGACAATCGCCGCCAACCATTTCGGGCGGGACTTCAAAAACGGAACCACCATCGAAATGAAAATCATCGGCATCGCAAAATCAATCGGCCAACTCGCGGGCAACTGCGCACCGATCGCATGTCCGACGCCTGCTGTCGCCGCCCAAATGCAAGCCGTGATGCCGCCCGCAGCGAGGAAAAAGGTACTCCGGGCGCGCCAGTCCTCGTCCTTCGATTGAAACCGGGCGAGCGATAGACCGAAACTCTGATCGTGGACCACATAGGCGGCAATCCGCCGCCGCCCCGCAGGCATCCCGGAGAACCAAGGCGCGAGCGCCGCCGAATACATTCCGAACCGCAAATTGATACAAATGCAGGTCAGTGTAATCACGGCAACCGACGTGCCTTCGGTCAACATTTGCACCGCGGCCAACTGCGATGCCCCGCCGAGCACGATCAATGTCATCGCCATGGATTCCAACAGGCTCAAACCTGCCTCCGCCATGACGGCCCCGCTGACGAGGCCGAAGATCATGATGGCGGGTTGATAGGGAAGGGTGGCGAGCGTTCCGTCGCGAATGATACTTCGGCGATCCATACTAGCCCGCGTCTTGCGGCATCAAAGCATCGTCTAATTCAGTGGCGCGGCGATAGGCGTCGCGATCCTTCACCTTCTCCCAATAGGCTTCGAAAGCGGGTTTCGTATCGATCGATTTGAACTGAAGCCCCCAACCAATTTGCATCCCGACATAAACATCAGCGGCGGTAAACCGATCGCCCGC
>CAZXMX010000275.1:0-4023 GCA_964641645.1 uncultured Neomegalonema sp. | reverse complement strand
ACTCCGCAGGGCTACAGCCGCAATCCGAAGCTGGTGCTGGATTTTTATAACGCCCGTCGCGAAAACCTTCTGTCTGCTGAACCGAACGCGGCGCACACCGCGCTGGCGCGATTGGCCGCCGAGCGGGACGTCACCTTGATTACGCAGAATATTGATGACCTGCATGAGCGTGGGGGATCAACGGACGTCATCCACATGCACGGCTCGCTGGTTGAATCGCTCTGCACCGCTTGCTCGACCGTTGATACCTGGCGGGAAGGCATGACTCTCAGCAGTAAATGCGAGAAATGCTCAGGCGTCGGATGCATCCGTCCCAATGTCGTCTGGTTCGGCGAGATGCCTTACCACATGGATCGCATCGAAGAAGTTCTGCCCCATGCCACGCAGTTCGTGTCCATCGGCACCAGCGGCGCAGTGTACCCGGCGGCAGGATACGTCGCTGCCTGCAAGCAGTTCGGCATCCCAACGCTCGAACTCAATCTTGAACCGTCGGACAATGCGGGTCTCTTCGACGACGGGCGCTACGGCCCGGCGACGGAGGTGGTAGCTGAATGGGTGGACGAAGTCCTGTCACAGCCCCAATCTTAAGTGTCGATCTTGTAATGCTTGGCGATAGCCGCCCAGCCATCCTCGGCAGTATCAACAAACGAAAAGAGGTCAGTGTCATTGGGGCCAATGGTGCCTTCTTCGGCCAAAGCCTCGAAGTTGATGACGCGTCGCCAAAACGACTCACCGAACAAGATCACCGGAACCGGCTCCATCCGCTCGGTTTGAATCAAGGTCAGCGTCTCGAACAGCTCGTCCATCGTGCCAAAGCCACCGGGGAAGACGGCAATTGCCTTGGCGCGCATCAGGAAGTGCATCTTCCGAATCGCAAAATAGTGGAAGTTGAAGCACAGCTCAGGCGTCGTATAGCCGTTCGGTAGCGGTTCTTGGCGCAGCACGATATTGAGGCCGATGGATTTTGCGCCAACCTCGGTCGCGCCGCGGTTCCCTGCCTCCATCACGCCCGGACCACCGCCAGTTACGACGACGTATTCTTTGTTTTCATGCTTCAGCGATTCTTGACTAACACGCTGCGCAAAGAGCCGCGCTTGCTCATAATACTTCGAGTTTTCCTTGAGGTTCTTGCGTTGAGTCTCATTCTTTGCAGCCCAAGGTTCAACGCCCGGCTCCGGCAGACGCGCGCCGCCAAAGAGAACAACGGTCGATTCGATACCGTGATCGGCGAGGATCATTTCGGGCTTCAGCAGTTCCAACTGTAATCGAAGCGGTCGCAGTTCTTCGCGGAGTAAAAAGTCCTGATCCGCAACGGCCAGCCGATACGTCGGCGATTCAGATTGCGGCGTGCTGGGGATGTCTTCGACGGCTTCAAGGTCGACTTCAACATGCTTTAGCGGCGACTGCTTCTTTTTCATTCTTCATCCTCTCGCTGAACAAGATGCCCATCGCATGATGGGACTCGAATCGAAAGATTTTCTTTTTGTACTGGTTCCGCTAGGTCTGCGACTGACATGCAGATCGGGGAGATTCCTAATGGACCGCGGACAACTACAATCCGTTATCGAAGCCGCATTTGAAGCGCGCGACGGCATCAGTGCTGACACCAAGGGCGAAGTACGCGACGCCGTGGACGAAACGCTGAATCTTCTCGACTCTGGCGCGCTGCGCGTGGCCGAGAAAGGCGCAGGCGGCGATTGGACTGTCAACCAATGGGCAAAAATGGCGGTTTTGCTGTCCTTCCGCCTCAACGATATGACAACCATCGAGGGCGGACCGGGCGGTGCGACGTGGTGGGACAAGGTGCCTTCTAAGTTTGACGGCTGGGGCGATGCCGAGTTCACGAAAGCCGGGTTCCGCGCCGTTCCCAACTGTATCGTGCGCCGCAGCGCCCATATCGCGCCGAACGTAGTGCTAATGCCCAGTTTCGTAAACCTCGGCGCTTTTGTTGATAGCGGTACCATGGTCGATACATGGGCGACGGTTGGTTCTTGCGCTCAAATCGGCAAAAACGTCCACCTTTCGGGCGGTGCCGGTATCGGCGGTGTGCTGGAGCCGCTACAGGCTGGGCCTGTCATTATTGAGGATAATGCGTTCATTGGCGCGCGTTCCGAGGTCGTGGAAGGCTGCATCGTTCGAGAAGGGGCCGTGATCGGTATGGGCGTCTTTATTGGTCAATCGACCAAGATCGTCGACCGCGAAACCGGCGAAATCTTCATGGGCGAAGTTCCCCCCTACTCAGTGGTCGTATCGGGTTCGATGCCCGGCAAACCTTTGCCGGATGGCAGCATGGGGCCGAGCCTCTATTGCGCGGTGATCGTGAAACGCGTGGATGAAAGAACCCGGTCGAAAACCTCGATCAACGAGCTTTTGCGCGCTTAACGGGTCCTTCTTTCGAATACGCCAAAAATTTCGCTAAAAATTTTGGTGTTAAATCAAATGTTACGCCCCCCGGTTATTCTCCTTGAAAAGGAAACCGGGGGGTTGAGAACATGCTTCGTATTTTGTTTGGCCTTGAAGGCCGTATTGGTCGTCGAAACTATCTGCTAGCAATCGTTGGCCAATGGGCCATCCTCATGGGCCTGTTTTTCGCTTTTGGTAGCGCAATGCTGGCAGTGTTCGGGATGGCCGGCATCGATCTTTCGCCCGGTGCGACACCCCCAACAGCCGAGAACCTTTCGCCGAAACAAGCTCTGATGGCTTCCGGAGTCGGCGTTGCGAGCATCATTTTTATGATCTTGTTTCTGGGCTTGTCGCTCTACATGGGCGTTGCCGCCCAAGTGAAGCGTCTTCACGATATGAACCTGAGCGGCTGGTTAACGCTCATTAACTTTGCTTCGATGCCGATTGCGATGTCGTTGGTTGCCGCCGACCCCGCGAACGGCCCGATTGCGTTGTTTATTATGCTAGCGCCACTTGGACTTGGTTTGGCATGTCTGTTTTTCCCGGGCACCAAGGGGCCGAACAATTTCGGCGATGACCGTATCAGCATCTTTGATACGCCAGACCGTAGCGGCGAAACATGGGCAGATCGCGCTCAAGCACATCGCCAGAACCTTCGGGCACAGCAGGAAGCCTCGCGAGAAGACGAGTCGGACCGTAGAGGTTCGGATGATGGTTCGGACCGTCCTCGCAAGAAACGCCGGACTCCTCCGTCCGGTGGCGGACGTGGTGGCTTTGGCAAACGTGGGCTGGCTTAATCGACGGAAACACGTGTCCTTGAAGCCGCTTGTTTGATCGATAGCTGAAGGCCTAAACTGGCGGGATGAAGATTGATCCCGTCGACCTGACCGCCAAGCTGATCCAATGCCCCTCCGTCACACCCGAGGAAGGCGGCGCGATTACCCATTTGCAAAGCCTGCTCATCGAAGCAGGCTTTCGCTGTCAGCGCCCGGATCGAGGCGGTATCGCCAACCTTTACGCACGATATGGCGAGGGCGGGCCTGTCTTCGGTTTCAACGGACATACCGACGTGGTTCCCCCCGGCGAAGGCTGGTCAGCCGACCCTTTCTCCGGACATATCGAAGACGGTAAAATCTGGGGCCGCGGCGCTGCGGATATGAAATCTGGCGTTGCCGCATTTGTCGCGGCGGCGGCTGAGTTTGTTGAAGACACGCCAAACTTTGACGGCTCTATCGCGATCATGATCACCGGCGACGAAGAGGCCGACGCGACCGACGGCACCGTGGCGATCCTCGATTGGATGGATCAAGCAGGTGAAACAATCGACGCCTGCATCATTGGAGAACCCACTTGCCCGGAGCAGATGGGCGACATGATGAAAATCGGGCGACGCGGCTCGGTCACGGCATTCTTTACCGCGACAGGCGTTCAAGGCCATGCCGCCTATCCACATCGGGCGAAGAATCCCCTGCCCCCGCTGGTCGCCTTGCTCAACAGGCTGACCGATTGGCGCTTGGATAACGGCACTGAACATTTCGATGCCTCGACCTTAGCGATCACCACCGTTGATGTCGGCAATCCCGCGACGAATGTGATACCAGAACGGGCGACGGCAACGGT
>CAZXMX010000274.1:0-4025 GCA_964641645.1 uncultured Neomegalonema sp. | reverse complement strand
GCATCTTGCCATCCGTCGTCGTATAATAGCCTTTCACCGCACCCAAATAGGCATCTGGGTCGAAGTCCTTGCTGCTTTCATCCATCAATTCGTAGACGGGTTTGATCGCCCCTTTTGCACCCATCATCGTCGCCGTTCCGACCTCGAACACCATCAGGATGTGTGGTTGCTCGCCCGCACGGAACGCTGCGATACCCGCGTTCAAGGTCTCGGAATAATTGCCCTTATGCGAGCCGACGATTTTGTATTTGTCTTGCGAACCGTTGAAGGTTTCAATTTGCTCGGCGACCAGTTCTCCCAAACGCCCCGTAAAGGCGTGCCACCATTGAATTTCTGTCGCCGCACTCGCAGCGGTCGTCATCATGGCTGTTGCGGCAGCAGCCGCAAGAAGCGTTACTTTCTTGAACATCTTTATCTCCCCGTTTGCGTGCCGATGACATCGGCATCCCACGACCGCTTAGCGCGGTTCTGTGACCGTTATGTCTCAACGCTAACAGCGAGATGCAACCTTGGCTAGTGCTCTGGTGTCGCAATTTCCCCTAGGGACTTATCGCCCCTTCCAAACCGGATCGCGCTTTTCGGCAAAGGCTTTTGCGCCTTCAAGGTTGTCTTCCGACCCATAGAGAACATCCACGGTCGGAAGTTGACGCTTCGTCAAACGGTTCATGCAGTCTTGAAATTTCGAATCCTCAGCGTCCCGAACCGTTTCTTTAATCGCAGCGTAAACCAGAGGGGGACCGCTTTCGAGCAAACGCGCCAGTTTCCACGCTTCCTCCATCAGCTTATCAGCCGGATAGATATGATTGACGAAGCCCCAGCGCGCCGCCTCCTCCGCCTCTAACCAGCGACCCGTGAACAACATCTCCATTGCGATATGATATGGGATCCGTTTGGGTAGCTTCACCGTGGCCGCATCCGCCAAGGTGCCCGACCGAATTTCCGGCAGCGCAAAGCTCGCATGATCCGCAGCAAGAATAATGTCAGCTGACAATGCAAACTCCAGCCCACCACCACAGCAGATACCATTAACGGCGGCGATTACCGGCTTGTTCATACCGCGCAATTCTTGCAAGCCACCAAAGCCGCCAACACCATAATCGCCATCGACCGCATCGCCATCCGCCGCAGCTTTTAAATCCCAACCGGGGCAGAAGAACTTTTCACCGGCTCCAGTAATGATCGCCACGCGCAATTCCGGGTCATCGCGAAATTCAGCGAAAACTTCACCCATAATGCGCGACGTCTTGAGATCAATGGCGTTCGCCTTTGGACGATCCAAGGTCACTTCGAGGATGCCACCTTCACGGCGGGCGCGGATCGGGGAGTCAGTCATCAGTTCTCATCCTTATTAGCGCGTCGGCGGCAAACGCGCCCTGTTCGCAAACGATCAGCGGATTGACGTCTAGTTCTTCCAAGCTGTCAACGTGGCTTTCCGCAAAGCGAGCCACTGCTTCGATCGCGGACACCGCCGCATCAAGATCAGCGGCAGGTTTGCCGCGATACCCAGCGAGCAGCTTTGACACTTTCAAACCCGAGATCGCGGCGCGAATGTCTGCCTCGTTTACTGGCAACAACAACGTCGCCGTATCTTCCAAAAGTTCCGCCATCACGCCGCCCGCGCCAATCGTCAACATAAGTCCGTAGACAGGGTCGCGCGTCACGCCGACGATCATCTCAACCAAACCGCCTTCGATCATGCGTTCGACCAGCACGCCGTCGCAACGCGTGAGCAGTTCAGTGACGACGGCCTCGACAGCCTCTGCATCGGAAACGTTCAACACAACGGCGTTGGCCTCAGTCTTATGCGCAATGCCTTGCCCTTTAATCGCCAAGGGATAGCCAAGCTGATGAGCCGCTTCACGCGCGTCAGTAGCCTTTGTGACCTGTTGGCCCATTGGGATCGGCACGCCAGCAGCCCGCAACATTTCCTTCGCTCCCGCCTCGTCCAAAACCTTAAGCAGGGCATCTTGTCGTGGATTCGAATTGCAGATTGACGGGGCCGGAATCTCATTCCAAGCCTCGGCAATGTCCGCCGCCGCGTCCGCCGCAATCAGCGCATCTTCAATTCCGCCCAGCGGCACAATCCCCGACGCCATAAACTGTGCGCACCGATCTTCGGGCAGTAGCTCCGGGAGCGAAGCAACAATCGCTGTGCGCGCGCCAACCCTTTCACTCGCGGCAATGATGCCCCGCACAGCGGGTTCCCAGCTTTCCACGGAGCATCTGTCCTCTCGCGGAAAGTCACAGATCAACATTGAAAGGTCGAAGCCCGGTGCCATCGCCGCCGCGAACGTCTCCGTCAGCGCGCTTTCGTCGCCCCAAATGAACGTATGATAATCGAGCGGGTTCGCCACAGTCACCATTGGGTTCAACGTCGCTGAAATGACTGTTTTTTCATCAGGCTGATAAGGTCGGAAACGCAGTTGAAACGGGATCGCGGTATCCGCCACCAACGACGCTTCCCCCCCTGAGCAACTCATCGACAGAACATCCCGCCCCGGTAAGGCGCCGTGGACATGTAGCAACTTGAGTGTCTCGACGAAACTTGGAATGCCAGGGAGGAGCGGAATCCCAAGCCGCTTGAAGAATGCCCTGCTGCCAGCGTCAGACCCGGCCAATGACGCGGTATGAGAAACCGTCGCGACCTGCGCCTGTTCGGACGCGCCGACTTTGATCGCGACGATGGGAATTTTCTTTGCGCGAGCGCGCGACGCCAGCGCTTCAAACGCCGCTGGATCACCGACGCCCTCGACGTGGAGACCAATCGCCGTTACCCGCTCATCATCGAGCAATGCCTCAGCCATCGCCGCCAAGCCGATCTGCGCCTGATTACCAGCGGTCAGCATATACGCAATGGGCAGACCACGCCGTTGCATCGAAAGATTGATCGCGATGTTCGAGGACTGCGTGAGGATCGCAACACCCTTCTCGACTCGCGCACCGCCATGCTGATCCGGCCAGAGCGTCGCGCCATCGAGGTAATTTAGTGCGCCGTAGCAGTTCGGCCCAATAATTGGCATCTCGCCGGCTGCGTCGAGCAAAGCCGCGTTCCGATCCGCACCATCGTCGCTTTCGCCAAACCCCGAAGCAAAACAAACCGCGCCCCCTGCGGCGCGTTCTCGCAGGCCGCGGACCAAATCAATCGTCGCATCCCGGTTCACCCCAATCCACGCCGCATCCGGCACAGATGGGAGGGCATCAAGCGAAGAATACGCTCGCACACCGTGAACGTCCGTTCGTTTAGGATGAACCGGCCAGATGTCGCCATCAAAGCCAGCCTTCAAGAGTTGTTCGACAACGTTCGTCGCCCATCCGCCGCCGAAGACGGCAATGGATTTCGGACGTAAGAGGCGGGAGAGGTCGATTGTCATGCACCATCAAATCGCAAATTATTTATACCCGCGCCACCTCAATATTGAGTTGTATCAATTTAGATTTTCGCGTTGGTTTTGGATCGGGCAAATATTGAGGGATCTCGTCGTGCGATTTGTAAAATTCTGTTTCGTCTCGGTTTGTGTCTCTCTGGCGGGATGCGCCGGCTTAGTGACCAGTCCTCTTCCTAGCAAAAACCTCACCGCAGACTACGAACTTGATGGGATCAATTGGCAGGGCGGTGGCTTAATGGTCCTTGCCTTCAAGGTTTTCGAACAGGACGGCAAAGTCGCGCTATGCGGTGCCCGAAGTGTCGACCGAAAAAAGAAGCTACTTGGCGAAGACCTCAATGACCGCGCGATCGAAACAATAAGCATATCGCTCGAAGATAAAACGCTGGTCAGCAACTTGCGATTTTTCAACCAAGTCCCTTTTCCAGGTAACCAAGCAAACTCCCTGAAAGGGGAAGCAAATTGCGTGCTAACAACAGAACCTTGGAAACCGGAATTTGGAATACTGTTCCAGCCAAAACTGAACCGGGGATCAAGAAATATTATCGTTCAAGGCTGAATAACCTTTGATCGGTGGGCGCCTCTACGCTTTCGCCTTTAGCCACATGCCAAGCAAATACACGCGGCGAACAGCAATCCATC
>CAZXMX010000273.1:0-4027 GCA_964641645.1 uncultured Neomegalonema sp. | reverse complement strand
CTATGTCGAGAACCTCAAACACGCGGCATCAACAGCGCCGGATGGTTTGACCCTGCTGATCGAGCCGATCAACAATCGCGACTTTCCCGGTTATCACCTCAACACGGCGGAAGACGCGCTGACGGTTTTGGATACGGTTGGCGCTGAGAACTTGCGGCTGCAACTCGACCTCTATCATTGTCAGATCATGGCCGGAGACCTCGCGACCCGCATTCGCGCCCTGCTCCCGCATATCGGTCATATCCAAATCGCGGGCGTGCCAGAGCGGCATGAACCGGATACGGGTGAAGTCAATTATCCGTATCTCTTCGACCTGCTCGATGATCTCGGCTATGAGGGGTACATCGGGTGCGAATATCATCCGCGAACAACGACATTAGAGGGGCTTGGCTGGTTCCAGCCCTATCGCGAAAGGCAATAGCGTGCGGATACTGATCCTCGGCGGCGGCGGGTTTATCGGCCTCAAACTCGCGAAAGAGTTGGCGGCCCGCGGCGAGCTGCGCGGCGAACCGATCTCTCATGTTGGCCTCGCCGATGTCACCGAAGCCAACGTGATCGAGGCACCATTCCTGGTCACGACGCACAGTATCGACATCGCAGACCGAAATGCCGTTGACGCACTGATGGAGCAAGGGTGGGAAGTAATCTTTCACCTCGCCGCCGTCGTCAGCGGACAGGCCGAAGCCGATTTTGTCTCCGGCCTACGCGCGAACTTTTTCGGCACGCTCAATATTTTTGAAAGCGCGCGGGCGCATGGACGGCAACCCGTGATCGTCTATTCCTCTTCGGTCGCGGCCTATGGCGGCGAAGTTCCTCAGCCTATTGAGGATTGGACGAACACCAACCCGCAAACGAGCTATGGCAGCCAGAAAGTCATCGGCGAGCTGTTGCTGAACGATTATTCGCGCAAGGGATTTATTGACGGGCGCGGGGTTCGTTTGCCGACGGTTGTGGTTCGGCCCGGCAAACCAAACGCCGCCGCGTCGTCGTTCTTTTCATCCATCATTCGTGAGCCGTTGCAAGGCGAACCGGCGATGTGCCCTGTTGATCCCGCCTCGACGAAGACGTGGATTACCTCGCCCCGCGTCGTTGTCGAGAACATGCTGCGGACGGCTGAATTGGAGGCCGATGCTTTGGGGCAGAACCGTTGTTTCAACTTACCGGGGATTACCGTAACCGTTGCGGAAATGATTGAAGCCTTGGGGCGTATCGGCGGACAAGCCGCGCTGGATTGCGTTGACTATGATCGTGACGAGGCTGTTGAAAAGATCGTTTCGGGTTGGGCCGTTGACTTTAATCCGGCCAAAGCCCTCGCGCTCGGGATGCAAGCGGACGATGATTTCGACAGCATTGTTCAGCAGTTCATTGATGACGAGCTGGGCGGAACCGTCGCGACTTAAGCTGCGCCGTAAAGTTCTTTCGCCCGATCTTCAAACGCAGCAGCGACTTTGCGCATGGCGATGTCGAACGCGGCCCCGGCAGCGCGTTGCATCAGCCGATTGCGGAAGGCGAAATCGACATCAAATTCCATATCGCACGCGCCATCCCCGACGGGGTGGAACACGTAGCGTGTCACCAATTTGTTGAAGGGACCGCTAATCGCCTCCACGTCGATGCGGGCGACATCGTTGCCTTGTGCCGGAAAGGTTTTCACCAGAGAGGTATAGCTCTCCCGAAACACTGTGAACGACACGACGAGATCCGCTTCGAACTGAGCGCCACCGGTCTCCGTTTCTGTGCGTTTTCGAATGCGAGCGCTGCCAATCCACGGAATGAACTGCGGATACGACGCGACATCCGCGACAAGATCGAACATCTGCTCAGGCGTATAGGGAACGCGGCGGCGTTCTGAATGGGCGGTCATAGAAAAAGTTATCCGTTGCTGGCGAGTCGCGCCGCGCGCAAGCGGCGGAAATCATCGCCTGCGTGATAAGAAGATCGGGTGAGCGGCGAAGCCGATACCATTGAAAATCCCTTGGAATACGCCGCTGTCTCGTAGGCCGTAAATGCCTCGGGGGTGATGTACTCGCGAACGGGGTAATGTTTTTTTGTCGGCTGCAAATACTGGCCGATGGTCAGGAAATCGATGTCGGCGGCGCGCATGTCATCCATGACTTGATGAACTTGCATGCGGCTCTCGCCCATGCCGACCATGATACCCGACTTGGTGAACATCGTCGGGTCCAGTTCTTTAACCCGCTGCAAAATCCGCAGCGAATGGAAGTAGCGCGCACCGGGGCGCACCTCCGGGTAAAAGCCGGGAACCGTTTCGAGGTTGTGATTGAACACGTCAGGGCGCGCTTCGACCACCACTTCCAACGCGCCGTCCTTGCGAAGGAAATCGGGCGTCAGAACTTCAATTGTCGCCTCAGGACGTTTGCGTCGAATCGCGCGAATGGTGTTGGCGATATGCTCAGCACCGCCATCGTCCAGATCATCGCGATCTACCGAGGTAATCACGACATGTTCTAGGCCCAGTTTAGCAACCGCATCGGCGACTTTGGCCGGCTCGAAAGGATCAAGCGCGTCGGGTTTGCCTGTCGCGACATTGCAAAACGAGCACGCCCGCGTACAGGTCTCACCCATAATCATCATCGTGGCATGGCCTTGCGACCAGCACTCGCCGACATTGGGACAGCCTGCCTCTTGGCAGACTGTCGAGAGGCCGTTCTCTTCGATCACCGCTCGCGTCGCACGATACCCTTCAGAGCTGGGGGCGCGCACGCGAATCCAAGACGGCTTTTGGGCCGACTCGTTATCTTTGCGGTGCGCTTTCTCCGGATGGCGGAGACGTGGAACGGCGGTGTCGTCGGTCATGGTTTACTTCAATGCGGCGCTGGTCAGACCCTCAAGGACCTTTGCCACCTTCTGAACCGCAGGGACCTCTGGGTCAATGCTGTGGCGCTCAGCGACCTTCTTGATGTCGGTGTAAAGAACCTGCGTTTTGCCGTCTTCACCTTCGATGAACAGCGCTTTCATCGGCAGGTCGATGCCGATTGTGGCCGATTCAAGCATCAGGGGCGTGCCAAGCGCGGGGTTTCCGAAAACGACGAGAGTCGCGGGCTTCATTTCCATGCCGACTTTTTCAGCGCCCTTGGCGTGCTCTACGACGGCGAAAACCGTTGCGCCCTTAGCGCCTAGAACAGCCAGAAACGAGTCTACGGCGTCTTGCACGCTCATATCCGTTGATTTCTCAAGGGTTTCAGCAGGTGCAGCGGCTGCCGTCATTGGGGTTCCTCCCATCAAAACCGCAGCGAAAAGCACTGGGGCGATCAGTTTTTTGAACATAAGTGTCCTCCTTTTCGGCCAATATAGAGCTTCCGAAGGACAACTGAAACACAATCACGGGAGCGCGAGAACTCGCGAGTGCTTAGGTATCGGCTTTGAACATTTCAGAGAGGCCAATCTGGGATGCTGGGGCGATGCCGCGTTCGGTAATCAGCCCGGTCACAAGGCGTGCGGGGGTGACGTCAAACGCTGGATTCGCGACCGGTGAGCCGGTTGAGACAACCTGCGCTGACGCGACCGATCCGTCTGCGAGCAATGCGTCGAGATGGGTGACCTCTGCGCCGTCGCGCTCCTCAATCGGAATTTCGGTGACACCGTCGCCGGTGCGCCAGTCGATTGTCGGACTGGGGAGGCAGACGTAGAACGGCACGTCGTTGTCCTTTGCCGCGAGTGCCTTCAGGTACGTTCCGATTTTATTGCACACGTCACCATTGGCGGAAACGCGGTCCGTTCCGGTCATGACCAGATCGACTTCGCCGTGTTGCATGAGGTGACCGCCTGCATTGTCGACGATGACGGTGTGCGGCACGCCGTGTTGTTGTAGCTCCCACGCGGTGAGAAAAGCGCCTTGATTGCGGGGGCGCGTCTCATCGACCCAAACATGGACATCGATCCCCGCTTCATGGGCTTGGTAAATGGGAGACGTCGCCGTGCCCCAATCTGTCGTCGCGATCCATCCAGCATTACAATGGGTTAGGACGTTGACGCGGCCTTTGCGTTCGGCCACTTCACGCAGCAA
>CAZXMX010000272.1:0-4046 GCA_964641645.1 uncultured Neomegalonema sp. | reverse complement strand
CCTAGTATATTTGACCATCTGAAGCCCAAACGCTGCACGGCTTAACAGTTCCTAAAGTCGAAAAGTCTCTTTTGCTTCGCACACAATCTAGGGGCAAAGGATTAGATCATGTGTGGAATTTGTTTAGCGCAAACGACGTTTCATCCCGAGTGTCCGCTCGACGGTGAACGACAAGAAATCACCGCAGCGGAAATCAGCGAGGGTTATGCCGGTAATCTTCCCACGATGACTTGGGATGAGGCGGCTGAACAAATCACACGCTGGGATGATAAGTGGGATGATGAGAACGGCGCCAATGGCAATGCGATCGGCACGCCGGGAACCGTCACTTATGGGTATCTGCAAGACCCCGGCGGGGCTGAGTACCTCGCTTTGACCCCAACGGAACTTGCGAATGTCGAAATCGCAATCGCAAACTTCGAGGAAATTGCAAATCTCGACTTTATCCGAGTGAGTGACGCAAACTCAGCCTACGTATCGAACGCATCCGACATCGAAATGGACATCCAGGCGCAGGCCAATACCAACGGCGGGTGGATGAGCGGTTCGCACTATGCGGGTACTTTCCACTCCGCGACGGTGACGATTGGCGAAACTGATCTGGAGCAAGTGGGCAGCTGGGCATTCAAAACAGCCTTGCATGAAATCGGTCACGCCATCGGCATGCCCCACCCTGGCGATTACAATGGCTCAACGGGCAACGGGAAATCATACTACGAAGACTCCGCGCAATACACCGTCATGAGCTACTTTGCGGAAACCGACACCGGGGCCGAATACGGCAACGGTTGGTATCGCGAGAACGGCGAGTGGATACGCGGTGCTTGGCAGCCAAACGGACTGATGCTGCATGACATCGCGGCGGTCCAACGCCTTTACGGAAAAAACATGGAGACCCGTACTGGCGATAGCGTTTACGGCTGGAACTCAAACCTCGACCACGAGGTTTGGTCTGTGTCGGATTGGAAAGACAACATGATCGCCGCCATCTGGGATGCGGGCGGGATCGATACAATTGACGGCTCCGGTTACACAACCGACAGCGTGATTGATCTGCGCGAAGAGGCGTTTTCCTCACTCGGCGCCTATGAGTACGGCAATTCTCGGATGATCAATAATGTGGCGATTGCTCGCGATGTGAAAATCGAGAATGCCGTTGGTGGTTCAGGCGATGACACCCTCATCGGCAATATGGCGGACGCGGCACACAGCGACTCTGGCGGGAACGGTTACAACGGCAACAATATTCTCGATGGTGGTGCCGGAAACGATACCGTTTCATATGCGGGGAGCAATGTCGCCTTATTGATTGATCTCGAAAGAGGTGGCTCGACGACGACGGGCTATAGCTATGATCTGGGCTTGAATGGTGTCGACACACTGCGCTCCATCGAAAACCTCATTGGCTCCACCGCAAATGATCGCCTTTTAACGTCGCGCGACGGAGGAACATTGTCTGGCGAAGCTGGCGATGATCTGTTGATTGGTCGCTCAGGTGCCGACAGCCTCACCGGCGGTGAAGGGAATGATTGGCTTCAAGGAAATAGCGGTAACGATACATTGGTGGGTGGTCAGGGCAGCGATTGGCTCCGCGGTGGTCATGGTGCAGACCATTTATCCGGCGGCGAAGGATTTGACTGGGCGGACTACTTTCGATCCACACTTGGCGTAGTCGTTGATCTGCTCTCTGAAACCGCACAAGGTGGCTTTGCCAACGGCGATACGTTCGATTCCATTGAACGCATTCGTGGTTCTGCCTTCGATGATACGCTGACCGGCGATGAAGGTGCGAACATTATCCGAGGAAATGATGGTGGCGATACGTTGAATGGTGGTTCTGGGAATGACGTCCTCTACGGCGAGGGGGGTGGTGATGTTCTGAATGGCGGTGACGGATCCGATTGGTCCAATTACGTTCGATCCAACGAATCTGTCGAAGTAAACTTGCTCACGGGTGCGTCCGTCGGAGGCGAAGCCGAAGGCGATAGTCTCATCTCGATCGAACGGCTTTTTGGCTCGAGTCACGACGATATTTTTGTCGGCGATGATGTTCGAAATTATCTTCGAGGTGGTGATGGCGCAGATAACCTAAGCGCTCAGGGTGGGACGGATACCCTGCGTGGCGATCAGGGAGACGATACGCTAACCGGCGGAGAGGGTCGTGATACTTTCATCTTCGCAGCGGCGGACGGAATCGACACGATCACAGATTTCGAACAAGGCATCGACAAGGTACGAATCCTCAATTCAGTGGATACCTTCGGTGACCTGACGGTGACGGATACCCAAGCGGGTGTGCGTATCGAATTTGACGATACTCAGGTCATATTGGCAGATACGCAGTCGTCAGACCTAATCGAGGCTGATTTCCTTTTCGCATGACGCTAGATTGGCCATCTCGAAACGGGAGATGGCCATGAATAACCACGTCACGATCTTTGAAATGGCCCCACGCGACGGGCTTCAGAACGAAAAGCGGATGATTGCAACGGCGGATAAGGTCGCGTTGATCGACCGGTTGTCCGCTTGTGGTTTTTCGAAGATCGAAGTCACCAGCTTCGTTCCTCCAAAGTGGGTCCCTCAGATGGCTGATGCGGCTGAGGTGATGGAAGGTATTCAGCGGGTGGATGGCGTATCCTACGCCGTTCTGACCCCGAATAAACGTGGTTTTGACAACGCTGTTGCCGCGCGCGCCGACGAGGTCGCGATTTTTGCGGCGGCCTCTGAAGGGTTCTCAAAAGCCAATCTGAACGCGACGATGATGGAGAGTCTGGAGCGGTTCAGCACGGTGGCTGAGGCCGCGAAGAACCAAGGCATCCCCGTGCGCGGCTATGTTTCTGTCGTCACAGATTGTCCGTTTGATGGCCCGGTTAAGCCATGGACAGTGGCGCGGGTGGCGGAAGCCCTCTTGGGTATGGGTTGTTACGAAGTGTCCTTAGGGGACACGATTGGCCACGCCACGCCTGAAAAGACCGACGATATGTTGGATGCCGTTCTGGAGGTGGAGGCGCCTGAGAAGTTCGCAGGTCATTTCCATGACACAAAAGGCCGCGCGCTCGACAATATTGGTGTCTCGCTGGAGCGAGGCTTACGGGTGTTCGACTGTTGCGTTGGGGGATTGGGCGGTTGCCCTTACGCGCCGGGCGCCCAAGGAAACGTAGCGACCGAGGCGGTTATTCCCTATGTCGAGGCAAAAGGCTTCGAAACTGGGCTGGATAGGGACAAAGTCCGTGAGGCTGCGACGTTTGCTCAAGCACTTGTGGGATTCACAAACGCGAACGACTGATCTAGGGTGCTCGAAATAACGATAATCGAGCAGCCAATGACGATCACCGCATGACCGATACCCTTGCAACGCTGCACAATACCTTTGGGTTTGACGGGTTTCGGCCTGGCCAAGAAGAGATCGTTGTGGCGGCGATGGCGGGCGAAGACCTGTTGGCGATTATGCCCACGGGCGGTGGAAAGTCTTTGTGCTTCCAATTGCCAGCTATTGTGCGCGAGGGATTGACGGTTGTGGTCTCGCCTTTGATTGCCTTGATGCGCGGGCAAGTCGCGCAAATGCGCGAACTGGGTGTCGCCGCGCGGTCGATGTCGTCGGGTAATTCTTCCGAAGAAAACGCGCTGGCAATGTCCGAGGCCGAGGATGGGGCGCTCGATATGCTCTACCTTTCGCCTGAGCGTCTGGCTCGGCATGGGATGGTCGCGTTCCTTAAGCGCATCGGCGTGACGATGATCGCCGTGGATGAAGCGCATTGTGTCTCCCAATGGGGCCACGATTTCCGCCCCGAATATCGAATGATCGGTGAAGTCCGCGATGCCCTTGGCGGCGTTCAAGTCTTGGCCTTCACCGCGACTGCCGATGAATTGACGCGAAAAGACATCGAAGAAAAACTATTCACGGCGAAACCGCGCACTTTCTTGCGGGGGTTTGATCGCCCCAACATCAGCCTCGCCATGACGCCGCGTAACAACGGCAAAAAACAACTCCTTGAATTCTTGGAGCGGCACAAAGGTGAGAGTGGCATCATCTATTGCCAGTCCCG
>CAZXMX010000271.1:0-4111 GCA_964641645.1 uncultured Neomegalonema sp. | reverse complement strand
GCCGCCTATGCATTGTGCCAGCTTTTCTACGGCCCGGTGGCGGATCGGTTCGGGCGAAGGCCGCTGTTAATTTATGGACTGATCGGATTTTTGTTGTCCTCGATTGTGTGCGCCGCCGCGCCGACGGTCGAGATTTTGATCGCGGGCCGGATTGCACAGGGCGTTTTTGCCAGCGCGGAGACAATCGTCACCATGCTGCTCATTCGTGAGTTGTTTGAGGGCGACGAGGGAACGCGGGCCATGGGTCTGTTTGGAATGGGCCTCGGGGCGTTTCCGGCCATTGGTCCGCTGTTAGGCGGATACATCCATGTTTGGGCGGGATGGCGGGCAAACTTCATTCTGATGGCCATCGCTATCGTGATCTGTGGCATCTTGGCGGTTAAGGTGCTGCCAGAGACCAAACTGCCCGACCGGGATGCGTTGAACTGGCGTCATATCCGACGCACTTATCTGAGCCTCATTCGGGATCGCGCGATCCTGCGGTATCTCGTCCCGCTTGGTACGGGCATGGCAGGATTGTTCGCGTTTATCACCGCAGGGCCTTTCATTTTCATCGATTTGATGAAGGTTCCCACGCAAAATTACGGTCTTTATACCGGCGCGACAGTGATGGCCTATATTGCCGGTAGTTACAGCGTCAGCCACTTCGCTCATCGTGTCCGTGGCGACGCCTTGGTCGGAGCTGGGGTAGCCACTTTATTGGCGGGCGGCATCGCGGTTTTGATGGTTGTCGCCATGGGGATAGAGACACCGCTCTCCTTGGTCGCGACGCTCTCAATCTGTGCTTTTGGGATTGGCCTCGTTTATGGGGCGGCTCCGATGCTGTTGCTCGATGCTGCCGGTGACGCGCGCAGAGGAATGGCATCAGGGCTGATGGGGTTCGTTGAGCTGGGATGCGCGGCGTTGGGTGCGTTGGCGGTTGGCGTTCTCTATGATGGATCGGCCATGCCGTGCGCGATTGTTATGGCGGTGAGTGGCGTATTGGGGGCAATCTTCTGGTGGGGTATCAGGCCGTCAGACGCACGGCCCTTAGGGACCTGATCAACTGGCCTTGATCTGACCTTCCTTCCAAAGCACGATCATCCTGATTTGAAGTTTGGTTGAGGTAGAGTCCCATGGCGAAACAGATGCTCACGCTCCGAGTTTTCTTGTCCAATCTGATTGTTGCATCGTGTGTTGGCGTGTTGCCCGTTGCAGCGGACGACAATCACGCACCGATTGGTGATGGCGTTAAAGACCTGCCGATCTTCGATGCGCATATTCACTACAAGGAACCGGCTTGGGATGCCTATCCGGTTGAAAGCATCATCGAGTTGATGGATAAAAGCGGTGTCGCGATGGGATTGGTTTCTTCTTCGCCCGATGAGGGGACCATCATGCTGTGGGAATACGCGCCCAATCGCGTCGTGCCCGAGCTTCGCCCGTATCACGGCAGCGCCGGATCATCGAATTGGACGAAGTATGAAGGGATGGAGGGGTACCTAGCCAAACGCCTCGATCTGTACCCCCACGAAGGGATTGGCGAGTTTCATATCCACCGCCTTGATACCTCGGACGAAGCCTTCTTTCGCAAGGTTATTGAGATGGCGAAAACCCGCGACATCGCGCTGCACGTTCACTCCGGGCCAGAGCCTATTCGCTGGCTCTATGGCCTCGATCCAGACGTGAAGATCATCTGGGCGCATACCGGGCTTGGCGAACCGGCGAATGTTGTTTTCGAATTGATGTCAGATTTTCCGGAGCTTTACGCCGATACATCCTTGCGCGAGCACGTCATTCTGAGCGGTGTCGATCTCGACCCCGCTTGGCGGGCGATCGTCATCAAGTTTCAAGACCGGCTGATGATCGGCAGTGATACTTGGGTCAACGGCCAATGGGCGAACTATGAATCGATTATCGACTCCCATCGGGAATGGTTGTCGAAGCTGCCGGAAAGTGTTGCGCGAAAGATTGCGTACCAGAACGCCGAGAAACTTTATGATCGTAAGATTTCGATGGATCTGATTGGGACGCGGTGAGGTGATGGTAGGTCAAATCTAGAAGAGGGCGGGGCTGGTTATAGCCAGATAGCTGCCGTCAAAATCAGTCACTCGCAGAGTCTTAGTTGGCCAAGAGCGGTCGTCGAACTCCTACGAACCCATGTGACTTAGAAGGTCGGGCGATTAAACATTTCCCAGTAGTATTCGTTGACCAGCTTCAGGTCTTCCTGCTTCTCGACTACAAGCACTTGCCAAGCGTTTGTCTCTTTTCCGAGACGTGTTCGATTGCCCATATCGACATCAAAAATCGCAATCGTTTGTTTGGACCCCGAGACTTCAATGGGTTCAGTCGGGAAGCCCATAATTGTCATAGCGTTTTCCTGAAATCCCTTAGCCCTCACGAACATTCTGGGGATGACTTCGCTCCCGGCTATATCGAACCATGCATTATCATCATCGAGAAGCCTCTTCACTTTTTCACCGCGAGCAAAGTGTTCTAACTCCCATTCTTCCTGCTTGGCGAGCTTGTCGCGCCTGGAGATAATGGCTGCGCTGTCACTAGCTAGGTGAAGGATGCAAAAGTCTTCCCAGTCCGAAATGGCATTTTCGACGAGATCGCGAAAATCGTGCGCTAGTTGTCCCCCCAGATCCAATATATCAGCCTCGAAAACGACGATGCCATCAACGAGCGGGTTCGTAAATCTACCGGGTATCAAAGGAAGCGCCAGTTCTTTGCGAACATTCTCAATTCTAGGATCGATTCCACTTCGCTTGTGTCGTTGCAGTGGATAGCCGTGTTTTTCGGCGTTATTCAGATCGATAACGACGCTAAGATAGATTGAAGCGTTGATGTGATCTTCAACGAGTTGGCTATTACCTCCAGCCGATTTCACCGCGTTTTTTAGCGGATCTTTCAAATTTGCAAGTCTACTGACGATGTCCGTTATCGTGGTCTTTGCTTGCAATTCTTCAGTTCTCGATAATTCGCCCCCACCGAAATGTACACAAAACCGCTCCTTGCCATCTTCATCAATAAACTCTTCTGCCTCGATGTTGATCGAAGAAACTGGCGCTCTCTCAACGAACTCACTTGTCGCGTGATATAAAATGTCAATTCGGTCGTGTAGATCGTTTGGGTCGACTTTTGTCATGATCCACCTCGGGTGCGGAAAACCTACAAAGGGTACGATTTTGGAAGAACGATGTCGGCCGATGATCAGACTCGGACCTTTGCATCGCTCGTGGTTTTCAGCGCCTATCAGGCTGGTTGCTGGCACTTTACGTCTGTTTGTTCCGGTCTGCTTCCGGATTTAACAACGTAGGAGCGGGCTTTCGGTCGTTGATCTCGTTATTCCCTTCGGGAATGGGAGGACAACGACCTTCGCGGTAGGCTGGTGCTTGCTGATAGAACGGACGTTTTTCGCTTTAGCGAAAAACTATCCCATCATGCCTTGCAGGCCGGGGGGCAGTTCCATGCCGCCCATGAGTTTTTGCATTTCTTCTTGCGCGCGCTCACTGGCTTTTTCCTGAGCGTCCGCGACGGCAGCGACGATCAGGTCTTCCAAGACGCCAGCCTCTTCGACATTGATGAGGGATGGGTCGATTTTGATCCCCTTGAGCGTGCCTTTGGCGGTCGCCGTTGCGGTGATCATGCCTGCGCCGGATGTGCCTTGAACCTCAATCGTATCGAGAGACGCCTGCATTTCGGCGGCTTTCGTTTGCATCTGCTGCGCTTGCTCCATCATGCCTTTGATGTCGCCCATACCTTTTAGTGCGCCAAACATTCAGTCTTCTCCAAATAAATCATCATCATCGTCTAACTCTTCCCCATGTGGGGTCTCGCCTGCCTCTTCGCCAGTCAGGCGTTTGCGCGGGATCACGAGCAGTTCGGCATCCTTGAACAGCTCTAGCCCCGCCGCGACAAGCGGATTTTTGCGAACGCGTTGTTCGAGCGATTGCATTTGTTCGCTGCGCTTTTCGGAAACGGTCTCGCCGCCGGGCGTATCGCCGACCGAGACGATCCAGCGATAGTTCGTCCATTTTGAGAGGGCTTGCAGCAAGCGACCGGAGAGGTCTTCGCGTGCGCCATCGGCGGGTTGGAACTCGATCCGGCCCGGTGTGTAGGAAATCAG
>CAZXMX010000270.1:0-4135 GCA_964641645.1 uncultured Neomegalonema sp. | reverse complement strand
CGGATGATCTGTCATAACGGCGAGATCAACACGATGCGCGGCAACTATAACTGGATGGCCGCGCGGCAAGCGACGATGGCCTCGCCTGTCTTTGGCGATGACATGCAAAAGCTGTGGCCGATCTCATACGAAGGTCAATCCGACTCGGCATGCTTCGACAACGCATTGGAACTGTTGTTCCAAGGTGGATACTCAATGGCCCATGCCATGATGATGCTGATCCCTGAAGCATGGGCCGGCAATCCGCTAATGGATGAAACCCGGCGCGCATTCTACGAATACCACGCCGCGCTGATGGAGCCATGGGACGGCCCGGCTGCGATTTGCTTCACCGATGGCCGATCCATCGGTGCAACGCTGGACCGGAACGGCCTGCGCCCGGCTCGCTATTTGGAGACCAAAGACGGCTACGTCCTGATGGCCTCTGAAATGGGTGTCCTCGACATTCCAGAATCGAACATCGTGCGGAAGTGGCGTTTGCAGCCCGGTAAAATGCTGCTGATCGATCTGGAGCAAGGCAAGATCATTTCCGATGACGAGTTGAAGTCCGACCTTGCGTCCCGTCACCCATATCAAGAATGGCTGGCCCGCACCCAAATTCGCGTCAAAGACCTGCCTGATGTCGAGCGCGCTGCGCCGCGTTCGCAAGTCCCGCTGCTAAAGCGCCAGCAAGCGTTCGGCTATACGCAGGAAGATGTGAAGTTCCTGATGACGCCGATGGCCCATACCGGACAAGAAGCAATTGGCGCGATGGGAACTGACACGCCTTTGTCGGCCCTATCGTCGAAGTCGAAAAACCTCGCGTCGTATTTCAAGCAACTGTTCGCTCAGGTGACGAACCCGCCCATCGATCCGATCCGTGAAGAGATCGTGATGTCGTTGGTGTCGTTCATTGGCCCGCGCCCGAACCTGCTCGACCTTCAGGGGACATCATCTTTGAAGCGCCTAGAGGTGGTTCAGCCGATCCTTTCGAATGAGGGTATCGAAAAAATCCGAACCATCGGCGCGATTGCCGATAACCAATTTCGAACGACCACGCTCGATATGACATTTGGCACCGAGCGCGGCCCCGAATATATGGAGCAAGCGCTCGACAGCCTATGCGACAACGCCGAGTCCAGCGTCCTGCACGGCTACAACATCATCATCCTTTCGGATCGTCTGATCGGTGAAGACCGCATCGCTATTCCATCGCTCCTCGCGTGCTCCGCTGTCCATCACCACCTGATCAAGAAGGGCCTGCGGACTTCCGTCGGTCTGGTCGTTGAGACTGGTGAAGCACGCGAGGTGCATCACTTCGCGACTCTGGCCGGGTATGGTGCCGAGGCGATCAACCCGTGGCTCGCGTTTGAAACGCTGGCGGATCTACACGACAAGATCGACCCGGACCGCGACCAATGGCAGATCAACAAGCGCTACACCAAAGCCCTGAACAAGGGTCTACTCAAGGTGATGTCCAAAATGGGCATCTCGACCTATCAGTCCTATTGTGGCGCGCAGATTTTTGATGCGATTGGCCTGTCGTCTGAGTTCGTGGCGAAATACTTCACCGGCACGCACACCGCCGTCGAAGGCGTGGGTCTGAAAGAAGTCGCGGAAGAAACCTTCCGCCGTCATGCTGATGCGTTTGGCAATAAGCCGATCTACGCCAAAAACCTCGATGTTGGTGGCGAGTACGCCTACCGGATTCGCGGTGAGGATCACGTCTGGGGACCGGACACGGTCGCGGATCTGCAACACGCCGTCCGCGGCGAGCTGCCGGATAAATACAAAGCCTATGCCGAGGCGGTGAACGTTCAGTCCGAGCAGAAGATGACTCTGCGCGGCTTGTTCCGGATCAAGATGGCAGACGAAACCGGGCGCAAGGCGATCCCGTTGGATCAAGTCGAGTCCGCCGCCGATATCGTAAAGCGTTTCGCAACCGGCGCGATGTCTTACGGATCAATCAGTCGCGAGGCGCACACCACGCTGGCAATCGCCATGAACCGGATCGGCGGCAAGTCGAATACCGGCGAGGGCGGTGAAGAAGTGGATCGCTTTACGCCGATGGACAATGGCGACTCGATGCGTTCAGCGATTAAGCAAGTCGCTTCGGGCCGGTTTGGGGTGACGACGGAATACCTCGTCAATTCCGACATGATCCAGATTAAAATGGCGCAGGGTGCAAAACCCGGCGAAGGCGGACAACTGCCCGGCCACAAAGTCGATGCGGTGATCGCGAAAGTGCGCCACTCGACTCCGGGCGTGGGTCTGATCTCGCCGCCGCCGCACCACGACATCTATTCGATCGAGGACTTGGCACAGCTCATCTACGATCTGAAGAACGTTTCGCCGACTTCGGATATCAGTGTGAAGCTGGTGTCTGAGATTGGTGTGGGTACGGTTGCCGCTGGCGTCTCGAAAGCGCGCGCGGACCATGTGACGATTTCCGGATTTGAAGGCGGCACCGGGGCATCCCCACTGACGTCGATTAAACACGCGGGCTCGCCGTGGGAAATCGGCCTTGCCGAGACCCAGCAAACGCTGGTGATGAACGACCTGCGTGGCCGTATCAGCGTTCAGGTCGATGGCGGGTTGCGCACAGGCCGCGATGTAATTGTCGGCGCCCTGCTTGGTGCCGATGAGTTCGGCTTTGCTACCGCGCCCCTGATCGCTGCGGGCTGCATCATGATGCGCAAGTGTCACCTCAACACCTGCCCGGTCGGGGTTGCGACGCAAGACCCGGAACTGCGCAAGAAATTCACCGGCAAGCCTGAGCATGTCGTGAACTACTTCTTCTATGTTGCCGAAGAAGTCCGAGGCTTGATGGCCGAGATGGGTTTTGCGACGATGGACGAGATGATCGGCCAGTCCGATGTGCTCGACACCGACCGCGCGATGGAACACTGGAAGTCGAAAGGTCTCGACTTCACCAAGCTGTTCTTCAAGCCTGAAGAGGCAGCAACGGTCGACATTCACCGCACCATCGATCAACAGCATCCCATCGTGGACATTCTGGATCGCAAACTAATCGAAGCGGCGGCTCCGGCCTTGAATGATAAGACGCCGGTCAAAGCAGAGTTCCCGATTGGCAACACAGACCGCAGCGCGGGAACGATGCTATCGGGCGAGATCGCCAAGAGATACGGCCACGCTGGGTTGCCTGAGGATACGCTCTGGCTGTCGCTGAAAGGCGTCGCAGGGCAAAGCTTTGGCGCGTGGGTCGCCAGCGGTGTGACGCTGGAACTGATCGGCGAAGCCAACGACTATGTCGGTAAGGGCCTGTCGGGCGGCAAGTTGATCGTGCGGCCTGATCCTGAAAGCGGCATCATCCCGCGCGAAAGTATGATCGTCGGCAACACGGTTCTCTACGGTGCCATCACCGGCGAGTGTTACTTCCGTGGCATCGCGGGCGAGCGCTTTGCGGTTCGGAACTCCGGCGCGATTGCCGTTGTCGAAGGCACCGGCGATCACGGTTGTGAGTATATGACCGGCGGCATCGTTGTTGTGCTCGGCGAAACAGGCCGAAACTTTGCGGCGGGCATGTCAGGTGGCATCGCTTATGTGCTGGACGAGAGCGGAGACTTTGAAAAGCGCTGTAACCTGTCGATGGTCGATCTAGAGCCTGTCGAGGCCGAAGAAGAAGCGATGGAGAAACTCCACCGCTCTGACATTGAATCGCACGGCATGGTCGATGTGCGCTCCAACATGACGCGCTTTGACGCGGAGCGTTTGCATACGTTGATCGAAAAGCACGCGCATTACACCAACTCGGAACGCGCGCAGGAAATTCTCGCGGACTGGGACAACTATCAGTCCAAGTTCGTCAAGGTGATGCCGGTCGAGTACCGCCGCGCACTGCAAGAGATGCAACCTGAGCAAACGGGTGACATGAATATCGGAATGAGGAGAAACTGATGGGTAAGGTAACAGGGTTTCTCGAGATCGAACGGCAGGATCGTAGTTACAAACCTGCCGGAGATCGCATCCGCAACCACAAAGAGTTCGTGCTTCCGCTTGAAGAACGCAATGTCGAGCAACAAGCCGCGCGATGTATGGATTGCGGGATTCCGTTTTGCCATAACGGCTGTCCGGTCAACAACCAAATCCCTGACTGGAACGATCTCGTCTATAATTCAGACTGGGAAGCCGCGTC
>CAZXMX010000269.1:1908-4146 GCA_964641645.1 uncultured Neomegalonema sp. | reverse complement strand
TGAGTTCCGGCACCTCCAGCAGAGCAATCAACCGCTCCCAGTTCGCTTGGTTTGCTGCGCCAATATTGATCCAACCATCAGATGTTTCGAACGCCTGATATGGCGCATTGAGGGGATGAGCGCTACCCATTGGTCCCGGCGAATTTCCGGTCGCGAAGGCGATGGCTGATTGCCAATAGGTGTGCGTGATCGCCGCTTCGAAAAGGGATGTATCTACTTTTTGCCCCTCTCCAGTTTGGAGTCGCCTTGCATACGCGGCGGCCACACCCATCGCAGCAAGTATTCCTGCGGTGATATCCGAAACAGGTGCGCCAACCTTCACGGGGGGTCTACCCGGCCCCTCTCCTGTAATTGACATGAGCCCGGCCATCCCCTGAGCAATCAAATCAAACCCGCCGCGATCTGCATACGGGCCGGTTCTGCCAAAGCCTGAAATTTCACAATAGATCAGCCCCGGATTGTCTTTTCGCAAAGTTTCATATCCAAGCCCAAGTTTTTCCATCGTGCCCTTGCGATAATTTTCGATCACCACGTCCGCTGTCGACAGCATTCGGCGCAAGACAGCATTGCCCTCGGGATTCTTGAGATCCAGAACGACGCCCCGCTTGTTGCGGTTCATCATCATATACGCGGCGGACTCGCCTTCGATATCGGGCGGAACCGAGCGACGGGTATCATCGCCCGATTTTTTCTCAACTTTTACGACGTCGGCACCCATGTCAGCCAACATCAATCCGCAGACCGGCCCTGCCATGATATGCGCCAGCTCAATGACCTTAAGGCCGTGCAAGGGACCGTTGGGCGCGGTCATTTTCCCTTCCACTCGGGCTTTCGTTTGGCGAGGAAGGCTTCCATGCCTTCGCGAAAGTCGTCGCTCATATAGGCCATTGTTACGAGATCATGATCGTTTGCTTCCGGCCCTTCGAGGCGCAACCGGCGCAAAGCCTCTTTCGTCGCGCGCAAGGTGAGCGGCGCGTGATCCGCTAAAGTCGCAGCCAATTCTTTGGCACGGGTAGATACCGCCTCAGCATCCGGCAAAACTTCGGAGACCAGTCCAATCTGTAACGCTTCATCGGCTTCAATCAGCCGCGCCGTAAACAGCATCTCGCGTACGCGCCCTTGCCCCATGAGCGAAGAAAGCCGTGAGAGATTGGCGACCGACAGGCAATTCCCTAACGTGCGCGCAATCGGAAAACCAAACTTCAGCCGTTGATCGCATATCCGCAAATCGCACGAGGCCGCAATCGCCCCGCCGCCGCCCGTGCAAGCGCCGGTAATTGCCGCAATGGTCGGTACCGCGCACTTTTCAATCGCCGTGAAGACATCATCGGCAGTTTGCTCGTAATCAATTGCGTCTTGGGGTTTCGAGAAACCCCGAAATTCGATCATATCCGTGCCGGCCGCAAACGCGCGTCCACCTGCTCCTTGAAGCACCAATACCTTCACATCGCCATCAGGTTTAATTTCGCGACAGGTCTCAGCAATGGCATCATACATCGCAAAGGTCAGTGCATTGCGCTGTTCAGGTCGGTTGAAGGTCAGCCAGCCAATCCCATCGATAATCTCATAGGACAAATGATCCGTCATCGTACTCATCCTGTGTCCGCCTCAAATCCAGCCGCTTTGATCGCGGCAACGGCGCAGGTTTCGTCGTTGTCAGAGCTGTCGCCTGTCACACCGACGGCCCCAACAACCGATCCACCAGAGCGGATCAGCACACCGCCGGGAACCGGGACGAGCGCACCGTTGGCAAGGCCATTCATTGATT
This sequence comes from uncultured Neomegalonema sp., assembly GCA_964641645.1. Classification (GTDB taxonomy): domain Bacteria; phylum Pseudomonadota; class Alphaproteobacteria; order Rhodobacterales; family Rhodobacteraceae; genus JAHDDY01. Next base: position 2,378 of record CAZXMX010000269.1, on the reverse strand, counting down.
GAATGAAATACGGTTGCTCCTGAGCGCGCTTGAACAACGCACGAGAGCCAATCCCCATCATGATCGCCCCGTGAGCTTTGCCGTGAGCTATCGCGAAACGCATCGGACTTGCGCCATCAGATCGCTCGAACGCAATGGGATGCCCGCCGGCATCGATGACACAAACCGAAAGCGGCTTCATACCGCGCGCCGCCGCGTCGTCGAGGATTGCCCGAACGATCTGCCGAGCGCTTTCGAGGTCGAGCGTCATCGGTAGAAGTACTCGACAAGGAACATCGGCACTGCGGGAACGTAGGTGCAGATCATCAATACGGTGAGCAGAACGGCAACGAAGTAGATGTTGACCTTCGTCACGTCCCACACATTGGCCCGTGCAATCGAGCATGATGTAATGAGCACGCTGGCCACCGGCGGCGTTTGTTGCCCGATCGCGAGGTTAAGCGTCACAACGAGGCCAAAGTGTACGGGGT
>CAZXMX010000269.1:0-1808 GCA_964641645.1 uncultured Neomegalonema sp. | reverse complement strand
AGCATCGCCGCTTTAAGTTGTCTCAAGTCGACTTCGCGATACCAAAGACCGACGGCTATCGACGCCAGCACGGCAAGCCCAGCGGCCTCGGTTGCAGTGACAAAGCCACCGAAAATACCGCCAAGAATAATGACCGGAAGGGCAAAAGTCGGTAGCGCCTCGACGAACGTCTCGCGGACATGCTTGAAGTTGAAGGCTTCTTCGACGGGCAAGTCGTATCGCCGGGCAAACATGTAGGCGACGCCCATCAAACCCGCAGCGCCAAGCAAGCCGGGGACGATACCGGCCACAAACAACTGCTCAACAGATGTCCCCGCTGACACGGCATAAAGAATCATTGGGATCGACGGTGGAATGATAATCGCCAGAGACGCCGACGACGACGTTATCGCCGCCGCAAATTCTTTAGAATACCCGCGCTTCTTCATCTCTGGGATCATGATCGATCCCATCGCGGCGACGTCAGCGACCGCTGAACCCGAAATCTCGGCAAAGAACAGCGAGACGCCGACATTCACCATTGCCAAACCGCCTCGGACAAATCCGATCAGCGCGGAAACGAAATTGATCAGGCGCACGGTGATGCCGGTCGCATTCATAATCGCACCCGCAAGCACAAACATTGGGATTGCGATCAGCGAGAATTTTGTCGACCCGTCATACATGTCGAGGGCCACGGTCACGAGGCTGTCGACGCCTTCAGTCGCAAGCAGGCCCATAACACCAGCGACCGCGAGCGCCACCGCAATCGGCACATTCATCAAGATCAAGATAAGCAAGATCAGGAACATCGAGGCGATGAGCATATCAGGCTACCTCCTCGTGGATCTCTGGATGTTCGAGCGAAATGCCGTCACGCACCGAACTCAAATAACCCGGCATCGAAACGAGTTGGCAAATAATGAAAAGAACCGCGCCAATCGGGATCACCGATTGTGTGAGCTGGATGGGCACCCAGTCGAGCGATACCAAGGTATCGCCTTCAAGCACGGCGAGGACTTCCATTCCCGCCCATGCCAGCAACACAAAGAACGCTAAAATTATCAGCTCACCAAGTATCGCAACGATGACGCGTACCGCTTTGGGCAGCGCGAGCAGCACCGAGTCAAAACCGATATGTCGCCGTTTTAACGCAGCGAGCGCAGCGCCATAATATGTGACCCACGCCAAGCCAATCGCGGCGACTTCATCATACCAGCTAAAGGATTCGCCCATCAGGCGGGCAATGACCGCAATCACGACGATTGTCGTTAAGCCGATCATGAGCAGAATTGTTATCCACTCCAGCAGCCATTGCAGAGTGTTTTTCAGGGCAGCCATGGATCACCGGAATAGAGCCCCATGCGATGACGAGGCATGTGAAAGGCGAACGCGCACCCCGCAAACTGAGGATGCGCGCGTGGTCTCGAACCTCAGTTAGAGGCGGCGAGTCCTAGAACAGTGTCGATCAACGCTTGTCCACCCTCAACCGAAGAAGCGAATTCCTCATAGACCGGTTTTGAGGCTTCGATAAACGCAGCTTTGTCCGCGTCATTCACCGCAACACCAGCGTCCTTGATGACGGTCAGAAGTTCAACTTCCAACTCAGCAGCCTTTTTATACACCTCTTCTTGAGAAGACGCGGCACAAGCCTCTAGCTCGATGCGAACATCGAGAGGTAGCTTTGCGAAGTGTTTCGCCGAGACCAGCACATAAGCCGGGGTGTAGACATGACCCGTGCGCGACAGATACTTTTGCACCTCTTGGAACTTTGCGGAGGCAATTTGCGCGTAGGGATTTTCTTGCCCGTCAATCACGCCCGTTTGCAG
>CAZXMX010000268.1:0-4152 GCA_964641645.1 uncultured Neomegalonema sp. | reverse complement strand
CCTATCGCTCGACCAGCATCATGCGGTCGTTAAACCAGTTCATGAATGCCGCCGTGCCGAGTGAAATAATCAGGTAAACCATCATCATCATGAAGATCATCTCGATCTCTTGCCCGACCTGATTGAGCGCCGTACCCGCAAAGACCGACACCACATCGGGATAGGCAATCGCCACCGCTAGGGATGAGTTTTTCGTCAGGTTCAGGAACTGCGACGTCAGCGGCGGGATGATGACCCGCATCGCCTGAGGAATAATGACCTTGCGCAACGTAATGTTTGGCGAAATGCCGAGCGCTTTTGCCGCCTCCGTCTGCCCGCTGGGAACCGCGAGGATTCCAGCGCGAACGATCTCGGCGATAAAGCTGGCTGTATAGAGAGACAGCGCCAGCCACAGCGCGATAAATTCTGGCTTGATAACCATGCCCGGCGCTTCACCGCCCGCGCGCGCGGTTTCAAACCCGGCGCGAATTCGGCCAACTTTTTTGCCGTTATCCATCAGGTCGTCGGCGGCACGAAAGTTCGCAAACTCCCACTCCATCGGCGCACCGACAGAATAGAACACAGCCAACGGGATCGCAATCAAAAGACCAAGGCCAACCCAGAAGGTCGGAAACTGCTTTCCGGTCGACGCTTGGCGAATGCGCATCAGCCAGCTTAAAACAGCGACCAAAACGACAGCGCCGATAAACGCCCAAACGACGGTCCCAAACCCTTCAAAGAACTGCGGGTAAGGGCCGAAAAGCCCGTTGTTGTTGATCCCAAAAACGTCGCCGAACAACTTTATCCGCTCGGCTTTTCCGGGCAACAATTCGATCAACAGGAAATACCAGAAAAAGATCTGCAGCAGCAGCGGGATATTCCGAAGCAACTCGACATAGACCGTCGCGAACCCGCGCAGCACGACGTTTGAGGACAGCCGGAAAACACCCAGCAAAAATCCGAGCAATGTCGCGGCGATAATCCCGACGAATGAAATAATCAGCGTGTTGACGACGCCGATCCAGAACACATCGAGATAGGTCGCAATCCCGGCACGCGATTCCGTCACGAACGTGCCAAGCGAAATCAGGATGCTGAAACCGCTGGTCTCGTTCAGAAAGCCAAAACCGGATTTCTTGCCCTGCGAGGCGAGGTTGGAAATCGTATTATCGAGGATCCAAGCGAAGAATGCGACGACTGCCGTCAGCAGTAAAACCTGAAACAGCAGACCGCGCGCCTTCGGATCGTAAAGAAGCGATGTGAGACCAGCTTCTTCCGTTTCCGAAGCATGAGGTGAAGTCATGGAAACCCCGGGACTAAATTGAGAAACCGGGAGGCAAACTTATGCCCCCCAATAAAAAGTGCCGCCCGATTGGGCGGCACAGTAGACTTTAGCGGATTGGCGGAGCGTAGAGAAGACCACCGTTCGTCCACAGCGCGTTGACCGAACCAGCGCGGTTCAGCTTCAGCGGCGTGTCTGCACCCACGTGTGCTTCATAGCTTTCGCCGTAGTTGCCGACTTGGGAAATGATTTGCATACCCCAATCAGCTGGCAGGCCAAGCTCGGCGCCAAAGTTACCTTCTGTACCGAGAAGGCGCTTGATGCCTGGGTTATCCGAAGCAGCCATGTCCGATGCGTTCGCTGCGTTAACACCCAGCTCTTCCGCATTGATCATCGCGTTCAGCGTCCACTTGACGATGTTGAACCATACGTCGTCGCCCTGACGAACGACGGGACCGAGTGGCTCTTTCGAGATCACTTCAGGCAGAACAGTGTGCGCAGCAGGGTTCGCAAGCTTCAGACGCTGAGCAGCAAGGCCCGAACGGTCCGTCGTGTAAACTTGGCAACGACCCGAATCGTAAGCAGCAACAACTTCGTCCGCTTTTTCAAACGCAACAAGCTCGAAGCTCATGCTGTTTGCACGGAAAAAGTCCGTGATGTTCAGCTCGGTCGTCGTACCGGTGTTGGTGCAGATCGTTGCGCCGTCCAGCTCAAGCGCCGAAGAAACGCCGAGGTCTGCAGGAACCATCATGCCTTGGCCGTCATAGTAGTTGACGCCAGCGAAGTTCAGGCCGAGTTGCGTGTCACGGGTCATCGTCCATGTCGTGTTACGCGACAGGATGTCGATTTCACCCGAAGAAAGCGCAGTAAAACGCTCTTTCGCCGAAAGCGGCGTGAATTTTACAGCGTTTGCATCGCCGAAGACTGCGGCGGCAACAGCTTTACACAGATCCACGTCGATACCGGTCCAGTTGCCCGAATCGTCTTGGTTAGAAAAGCCCGGCAGACCTTGCGAAACACCGCACTGGACGGAGCCTTTTGCTTTGACGTCTGCGAGGGTGTCAGCGGATGCAGCAGAAGCACCCAATGCCATGCCGATTGCCGAAAGTGCGCCAAGCGCCTTTTGAAGTTTCATTCTCGTCTCTCCCTGAGATTTGTAGCCGACCACACCAATCTAGTCGGTTCACGGTCGGTGAGCACCATCATCACAATTGACGATGGTTTCAACAGCCGAATCCGGACCCATTCCTGATTCTGAGACTTTTCTTCGTAAATAAACCCGTAGGGGACCGAATTCGAGAATATTTTGGCTGCATCACTATGCCTTAGGTAGAATCGCTGAGGGATGACCCCGGCGGACGACCGTGCTAGCTCGGCATATCGAAACGAGGGAGCGCGGAATGAAAGACGGCACCAAGGCAACCCATGCAGGGCGTCGCCCACACGACTATGACGGCGTCGTCAATCCGCCGGTCATGCATGCTTCGACGATCCTTTATCCGACGGTCGAGCACATGCACCGCGAACGCACGCTCCGTGCAGGCGATGCTGTCACCTATGCTGTACACGGCACAGAGACGACCTTTGCGCTGGAAAAGGCGATCCAAGCCCTAGAGGGTGGCTATCGCACGCGACTCCAGCCCTCTGGCCTCGTGGCTTGCACCCTCCCGCTGCTCGCCTACGCATCGTCGGGTGATCACGTTTTAATTACCGACAGCGCCTACGGCCCGACTCGCGCCTTCTGCAACGGCATGCTCCGGCGTATGGGCGTTGACGTCGAATATTACGACCCTCTGATTGGCGGCGGCATCAAAGACCTACTCCGCCCGAACACGAGCGTCGTTTGGGTCGAAAGCCCCGGCTCTTGGACCTTTGAGGTTCAGGATATTCCCGCCATCGCCGAAGAGGCACACAAGGTTGGTGCCACCGTCATCATGGACAACACGTGGGCCTCGCCGCTCTATTACAAGCCGTTCGAACATGGCGTGGATGTCTCGGCACAGGCCGTCACCAAATACATCGCCGGTCACTCTGATTTGGTCATGGGCAGCGTGACGTGTACCGAGGAAGCCTACGACAAATTCCAACGGGCACAGATGGAAACCGGTATCTGCCCATCGCCCGATGACGTTTTCCTCGCGATGCGCGGCATTCGGACGATTCACGTGCGCCTGCCACATCACATGAAAGCCGGATTGCAAGTCGCGGAGTGGCTGGCCGAACGCGAAGAAGTCGCAGAAGTGATCCACCCCGCTCTGCCGGGCGATCCCGGCCATGAACTTTGGAAGCGCGATTTCCTTGGCGCGTCGAGCCTCTTTGCCTTCATCTTGAAACCTGAGTTCTCGGGGCCAGAAGGTCAGGCGGCGATGCTCGACAATATGAAGCTGTTCGGCATGGGCTTTTCGTGGGGCGGGTTCGAGAGCTTGCTCATCCCGATTGATCCCCCGAAGCTGCGCACGGCGACGAAGTGGCCGAACAACGGACGGACCGACGGCGCTGTGATGCGGATTCACATTGGCTTGGAAGACGTCGATGACCTGCTCGATGATCTGGATGAAGGCTTTGCGAGGATGCGTGCGGTTTAGAGCGCTCTGCGTCGCGGTGGCGACGCTGTTCTCGCTCCCGGCGCAGGCGGAGTCTTTGAAAGTCTTCGCCGCCGCGTCCCTCACCGATGCGCTGGACAAAGCGTTAGAGGTCTGCACATCGGATTCCGATACTCACGCAACCGGCGTCTACGCGGGCAGCGGCACCCTTGCACGCCAGATCGAGCAAGGCGCACCCGCTGACCTCTATATCTCCGCCAACCCCCAATGGATGGACTGGCTGGAAAAGCGCGGCATGATCGCCTCGGAAACGCGCTTCGATTTGTTGGGCAATCGATTGGTCCTCGC
>CAZXMX010000267.1:0-4154 GCA_964641645.1 uncultured Neomegalonema sp. | reverse complement strand
AACTTGAACTTGAGCGTTTCAGCCCGATTGATGATGCCGCCTTTGCTGAGGCGTGTTGCCCCCGCGCTCATGCGCTCTCTCCAAACCCAGCATGGGCGTAACTTGCACTTTTTATCTCGTGCGTCAGCGTATCGCGTTCGACCACCAGCCAAGATCGGCAACCCGCGACGTGATGCCAGTATTCGGTATGGGGTCCGCGGGGATTGGTCCGCAGATACACGGCATCGTGCCATTCGTCCGCGGACGCATTCAGTGCCGGATAGGCGACTGTTGCGTCGCCGCCGTAGCTAAACTCGCTGTGGTCTCGATCGCCGCAAAACGGACAGGGGATAATGATCAAGGCTCAATCCTTCCGAAACAGACGGTTGAAAAAACCGCCTGAAGGCTTTGTGGACGCTCTAAGAAGGCTTTTCATCTCCGTGAGACGGCCTTCTTCGTCGAAACGAATTCGTAAATCGCCATCGTCGGCGGTCGCCAAGATTTCCATCGGCTCGGTCTGCTGGACCGGCAGGTTCTCGGCGGCGAGGAATGCGTCGATGGCTTGGCGGTGAGGCATTTGAAAGGTGCTTATGCTCTCGGCGATCACGCGTTGAATGCGCCCGAGGTGATGGCGCTCTGGAACAGCGGGAATCTCGTCCTGAATCAGGAGGTATGCAGCCCCGCCATCATAGGGAGCACGATAATACGCGCCCGCGCCCGACTCGCCGACTGCAATCATTGCCAGTCGATGGCAAAATGTTTCCCCATCATGCGTTTCGTTCTCTTGGAACTCTGGGATCACTTTTTGACGTCCCATTTCTCTCAGAGAGTGAGCGGCTTCGGTAACACCAGCATGCAGTTCCATGTTTCGGTTGGCCCAGACCCAGAGCCATGTTCCTGCGGCTTCGCCGTAGGATCCGAGCAGGCTAACTCGATACGACGGACCCTTCTCGAATTTCAGCGTACCCGTTTGAAGATCAAGATCCCAAGCTCCGGCTCCCTCTGTCGCATCCGCGAGAGCGAGTTGCTTTGCGTACGCTGACATTGCGTGCTGAACGAACAGTGTGTTGAAGCCTGCCGTCGACATCAGTGCAGTTTAGGGGTTGGCCCCATACCTTTTTCATCAATCGCGTATCCTTTGGCGAATCGATCCAAAGAGAATGGTGCGGTTAAATCGTCAGGTCGGTTATTCGCGATCAAATCAGCGAAGTGGAAGCCACTGGCAGGGGTGGCTTTGAAGCCGCCATAGCACCAGCCCGCATTCAGGTAGAGGTTCTCAACAGGCGTCTTCGACATGATGTGCGTGCCATCCATGGACATATCCATAATGCCGGCCCAGTGACGCAAAAGCTTTACGCGACCCAAGCAAGGCATGATCGCCATCGCACACTCGGCAACGTCCTGGACGATCGGCAGGTTTCCGCGCTGGGCGTATGAATTGTAGAAATCGAGATCGCCGCCAAAGACCATGCCGCCTTTATCGGACTGGCTGATGTAAAAGTGCGAACCCGGCGCGCCATAGCTGACGACATGATCGAGCAACGGCTTAAGTGGTTCGGAGACAAACGCCTGTAACTTGTGAGTTTCAATCGGCAAGCGCTCGATTCCCGCCATCGCCATGACGTGCCCCGTCGAACCTGCAACGGCCACACCGACTTTCTTGGCGCGGATCAAACCCCGGGACGTTTCGACCCCTTTGACGACGCCATCTTCGCGCAAAAATCCAGTAACTTCGCAGTTTTGGAGGATATCGACCCCACGCTCATCAGCGCCACGCGCAAATCCCCATGCCACGGCGTCATGCCGGGCAGTCCCGGCCCGCTTCTGAAGAATGGCGCCGAGGATCGGGAAGCGAGCATTTTCCGAGTAATCAAGATGAGGAACGAGGGCTTGAACGGCCTCTCGGTCGAGAATTTCCGCTTCGATTCCGTTCATGACCATCGTGTTGGCGCGTTTTGCCTGCGCGTCACGAGCGGCCGGGGTATGGAACAAGCCTAACTGACCACGCTGCGAGAACATGACGTTGTAATTCAGATCGTGCGCAAGGTTTTCCCACAACTGAACCGAATGCTCGTAAAATTCTGTAGAGTGCGGCTGTACGTAGTTAGAGCGGACAATTGTCGTGTTTCGGCCCACGTTTCCGCCGCCGAGCCAGCCTTTTTCAACGACGGCGATATTGGTTAAGCCGTGGTTTTTCGCGAGATAATAAGCTGTGGCCAGCCCGTGTCCGCCGCCCCCAACAATCACAACATCGTATTCTGGCTTGGGTTCGGGATCTCGCCATACGCGGTTCCAACCCTGTTGACCGCGTAAACCCTCGCGAAATACCGCCCAGCCTGAATAGCGTTTCATTAAGGATCCTCCCGTATTGGCAAACCGTATCCGGATGTTAAATCGTTGCGTGGCATGCGAGGGAACAGAATTAGCGCGCCCGCGACACGGATGTGACATGCTCGCAACGACGCTCGCATTTGGATTGAGAAACGAAAAGACTCGATAATGCCCTCTTGAAACCACGACTTTGGTGTGTTCAGTGGGGTTCTGGGTTCGATTAACCAATGCGGAAAACATTGGGCTTTCACTGCTTACGGTGTATGTCTGGTGTCGCACATAGATTTTTGCGAGAGGGAAAGGTCCCGATATGGCTACTCTGAAGACGATTCTACGGCGCGCGTCCGCGCTTACCTGCGTGAGTGCGCTGGTCTCGGGCCAAGCTTTGGCGAGTGCCCAAAACGAGTACACCCTGAATCCGGTGGTTGCTCCTCAGGCCTACGTTGCTCCGGTAACGGATGTTTACGTTCAGCCTGCTCCAGCTCCGGAAGTTTACGTTGACCGTTGTCAAGACGGCATCACGACGAACAACCAAGGGTGTGACCCTTGTAATGATGACGATCCAAACAATGACGACCAAGGTCTCTGTGGAGCGATCATTACAGAATCGGCTCCTGCGCCAGTCGTTGAGCCCGATCCAGTCTATGTCATCCAAGAAGTCGCGGCTCCTCAGCCTGTTGCTGAGCCCGTTGTAATTTCCGCTCCGGAGCCGGTCATTGTCTCAGAGCCGGTTGTTGTTTCCGAGCCTGTGTTCATCACGGAGCCAGTTGCTGTGGCGCAACCTGCACCGGTTATTGCTCAACCGGCACCGGTCCTTGCGCCTCCAGCGCCCGCACCTGTCTATGTGGCTCCACCAGTCGCGCCACCAGCACCCGTGGTCGCGGCGGTTCCAGCCGCTCCTGTTCCAACCGTTGTCGCAGCACCAACCGCAGCGGTTAGTGGTCTGGGTTCCGGCGGTCTTGGCGGCGCTGGTCTCATTGCAGCCGGTGTCGGCGCAGCAGCTCTCGTCGGTCTCGCAATCGTTGCACTTGACGACGATGATGACGCCACTGCGGCGACGGCGACCGGGACTAACTAAGAACCTTTCCGGTTCACTCAAAAATTATACGCCCGGGCCTCTGGCTCGGGCGTTTTTTGTGGTGATTTGCGAAGCGACTGGGAGCAAGCGTGCTTATGCCAAACCCTCAGTTGTCGATTTCGTCCCAACCCATCGCTTTTCGGCCCAACCACAAATACGCCCGAGTTGGTAGAAATCGCATCGACTTCAGAATAAACGCGAATCGGCGTGGGAAGGCGATCTCGATCGCGGTGGTTTTCAGCCCATCTACAATGCGACCCGCAGCCTGATCCGTTTGCATCAGAAACGGCATGTCGAAATCGTTCACGGCGGTTGCGTCTGTTTCAACAAAGCCTGGATTGATCACCGAAATCCGGACTCCTGCAGGATGCAAATCGAACGCAAGCGCTTCTGCCATATTGATCAGTGCGGCCTTTGTCGCCCCGTAAGCCGCGGCCTTCGGTAATCCACGATACCCCGCGACAGAGGCAACCAACGCGAGGCATCCGGTATTTCGAGAAATCATACCGCGCATCGCAGGGGCGAGGCCATTCACGACTCCTTGCAGGTTGACGTCGAAATGCGTTGCGGCACTCTCGGCTGTAAATTCCTGCGCCCGCATCGGGACATAAACGCCAGCATTAAAGATCGCGAGGGCAAGCCCTTCAGCCCCCTCAATCTTTGCCACGATACGCTCCATGGCGTCGGCATCGGTGACATCGGCGGGCGCCGGAACAATACGATCGCCGCCTTCGGCTTGAAGGCTTAGCAGCTTATCTTCGTTTCG
>CAZXMX010000266.1:0-4154 GCA_964641645.1 uncultured Neomegalonema sp. | reverse complement strand
TATGTCCGCAATCCCAGCTCTCGAGAGTTTGTCGGTTTGATCCGAATTATGGATCGTGCCGTCGAGAGCGCATCGCGAGTCACCACACCCGTTTTGGTCGCCTATGGCCTCAATGATGAAGTTGTGCCGGAGGAACCGATCCTCGCCGCATTTGAGCAGTTTTCCGGGCCGAAAGAATACCAGAAGATCGAAACCGGCTGGCACATGCTACTGCGCGATCTTGAGGGCGAAATCGTCAGAGACCTTGTCGCCGATTACGTTCTACGTGGTTCGACCAAAGAGTGACCGCATCATGCGACGTCACAACCTTCCTCCACGAGTTCCCAAGACGTATTGTTCAGGACGAGATTGCATCGCATCGTCACGAGACGATCCCCCCGTTTCACGCATGTTTTCGCACCCAAGCCGACTTTCTCGCCATCTCGGGTTCGACATAAACAAGGCGGTTTGGCAGGCTTTGGGCCTTCCCAGCCCGAAAACTTCGAAATGGGGGCTATGTCCGACGCCCATACTGGGGCGACAATGAGTAGTCCGGCCAAAGTTAGCGATCTTCTCATCCCTACTTAGTACCACAAACAACCGCCTTCGCCAAATTTCGCTGGGATTCTACCCTGAACACAGCACGAAGGTTGACCCTAAAGCCGCAACACGCCAAACCAAAATCCATGATACCAGCCGAGAAAATCCACCAAATCCTGCAACGCTTCGAGTTCCTTGAGGCATCGATGGCCGGAAATTTGGAAGCAACGGAATATGTCAGCGTTTCAAAAGAATATGCCGCTCTAGAACCTGTCGTTCTTCAGGCACGCGCTTATCAAACGCTCGTCGAGGATATCGAAGCAGCTGAGCTGATGCTCGAAGACCCTGAAATGAAGGGCTATGCTGAGGAAGAGCTGGTTGGACTTCGATCGAAACTGCCCGAGGCAGAGCACGGGATGCAACTCGCTCTGCTTCCAAAAGACTCAGCCGATGAAAAATCAGCGATCATCGAAATCCGCGCCGGGACGGGCGGTGATGAAGCTGCACTTTTCGCCGGTGACTTGTTTCGAATGTACCAGCGATACGCCGATGCAAACCGCTGGACGGTCGAAGTTCTGGAAGAAAACGCCGGCGAACACGGTGGATATCGCGAGATTGTTGCGAATATTAAAGGCAAAAGCGTCTTCTCGCGTTTGAAGTTTGAGTCTGGTGTCCATCGCGTTCAGCGGGTTCCAGACACTGAATCTCAAGGCCGCATCCATACCTCAGCGGCGACCGTGGCTGTGCTCCCAGAAGCCGAAGAGATTGATATTGACATTGCGCAGTCTGACTTGCGGATTGATACGATGCGAGCGTCCGGCGCGGGCGGGCAGCACGTCAACACGACAGACTCGGCGGTTCGGATCACGCACATTCCATCAGGGATTGTCGTGACGTCGTCAGAAAAGTCTCAACACACCAATCGAGCCAAGGCGATGGATGTTCTTCGTGCCCGCCTCTACGACATGGAGCGGCGCGCAGCAGATGAAGCACGGGCAGCAGAACGCAAAGGCCAAGTCGGGTCCGGCGATCGATCCGAGCGGATCCGCACATACAACTTTCCGCAGGGGCGCTTAACCGACCACAGGATAAATCTAACCCTGTATAAGCTTGATCAGGTCGTTCAGGGGGACCTTGATGAGGTCATTGATGCATTGACCGCCAACGACCAAGCCGAAAAACTCGCAGATCTGAACGGATGACCCGAGCGGAAGCGCTTGCCGAAGCAACTACGCGTCTGAAGGGTTCTGGGGTCGAGACACCAGCCTTGGATGCAAAGCTCTTGTTGCTTGATGCGGAACAAATCGAAGCATCGGCACTGATCGGTTATCCAGACGCGCCGATGGTGGCTCAGGCTCAATTCGACTCAGCGATTGATCGGCGCTGTCTTCGAGAGCCGGTTTCGAAAATTCTTGGGTATCGAGACTTCTGGAAGCATCGATTTATCGTGAACGCCAATGTTTTGGACCCTCGTCCTGACACTGAATTGCTGATCGAGACGGCCCTCGCTGAAACCACTAAAAATCGGCCGAGACGCATTCTCGACATGGGGACAGGTTCTGGCTGTATCTTATTGAGTTTATTATCAGAAATTCGCGATTCCAAGGGAACTGGAATCGACTTATCAGCCGCTGCATTGGAGGTTGCCAATCGGAATGCGGATGCGTTGACGCTCAGCGATCGGGTTGACTTTATCGTCAGTGATTGGTTTTCCGCCCTTGACGAGACCTTTAACCTTGTGGTTTCCAATCCCCCGTACATTTCCACAACGGAAAACGTGACGCTTTCACCAGAAGTGATAGACTGGGATCCCAAGGCGGCACTTTTCGCGGGAATGGACGGCCTTCAGGCGTATCGAAAGATTGCGAGCGGTTTAGCAGCCGTTTTGAAGCCGGATGGCACGGCACTCTTTGAGATTGGTTTTGGACAGGCGGCGTCTGTCACGGCGATCTTTAAGGAAGCTGGATTTCGACGGGTTTCCTCTCGATTGGACATGAGAGGAATTGAACGCTGCCTAATTGTGCGGCATTAACGGAGACTTGGGCCAAGACGACCGCCCACAGATTGAAGGCATTGCGACTAAACGCGGAAATTGCAGACTTACATGCTCCGCCCAAATGCCTTTCAGAAATTCGTATATCGCCCCGATCTCGCTTTGGCAGACGAGCGCTATACTCAAAACCGGACAGACAATGAAGCAACCTTCTAGGCAAAACCACCGTAACAACCGTAACAACAAAGGCGGTCGGAGATCATCTGGTGGTGGCGGTGGTGGCGCGCATAGCGCAAACCGAGTTTACGATAGCTCGGGTCCAGAAGGAAAAGTGCGCGGCACGGCGCAGCAAATCATAGACAAATACACGTCGCTTGCCCGCGATGCTCAAACGTCTGGCGAGTCGGTATTGGCCGAGAACTTTTTCCAGCACGCAGAGCATTATTCGCGAATTCTGACCACGATTCAGGCCGCAGAAGCGGAAGAACGTGAGCGCCGCCAAGCCGCTCAGCAAGCCGAACAAGAACGGCGCGCTGAACAGCAAGCACGGAACCAACAAAACCGCCCAGCCGGTGAGAATGATGGGGACGTGAACCAACGTGACCGCGGTCCCAATCGTCAAGCCGAGCAGAGATCGACGTCCGATGCTCAACGCAATCCTGACGCGCAGCAGACGCCAGACGCTTCCGACACACAGCGCCAGCCTGCCGAAGCGATGCCTCAGGCAGACGAAGCCGCTAAGCAGCCAGATCAGCCTGCGCTCGTCGAGACGCCCGAAGCGAAGCGAGCTGAAGAGCGTGACGGCGAACCTCGTCGCCCTGCAAGGCGCACACGGGCCAAGCCTGCACCTGCTTCAACAGAAGAAGAAGCCGCGAAACCTGCAGCGGACGCACCTGAGGAAGTTGCTGCGGTCGCAGAAGAAGCGCCAAAGCCACGACGCGGTCGTCCTCGCAAGACGCCGCCCCCTCCACCTCCTGCAGCGGAAGAAGCGGACGCGCCATCCTAAACCTCTTGGCTTATTAGGCGCCGATCAACGATCCAACGCTCTGGCGAGCGCACAAAATTGCGAAACCGTTAGGGCTTCGCCCCTGAGGGTTGGATCAATCCCGACTTGATCAAGCAACGCCTCGCCCCCTAATGCGGAGAGACTGCGACGCAGCATTTTGCGCCGTTGGCCGAAAGCCGCCCCCGTCACCTGCTGCAGAACGTCGAGCGGCGCGTCTTCGATCTCTAGACGCGGCGTAATCGAAATCACTGAGCTTGTGACCTTTGGCGGCGGTGTGAAGGCTTGCGGCGGCAGATCAAAGAGGATTCGGCTTTCGCAACGCCACCCAGCCAGAACAGACAAGCGGCCATAGGCTTTGTCGCCTTGTTTCGCGACAATCCGCTCCGCGACCTCACGCTGGAACATTAGGGTCAACGATCCCCAATACGGTGGCCACGCCGCCTCACTCATCCACCCCAGCAAAAGCTCAGTCCCAACATTGTAGGGCAGGTTCGCGATGATCCGCGCGCCGCGTTCGACGTGCTGCGAGAGATCTACCGTCAACGCATCCGCTTCGATGACCTCCAACCGACCCGGCCAGTGCGCAGCGATTTCCGCCAACGCCGGAAGGCATCGAGGGTCTCGCTCAATGGCCAG
>CAZXMX010000265.1:0-4198 GCA_964641645.1 uncultured Neomegalonema sp. | reverse complement strand
AATACTCTCTTATCAAATCACCCTAGTTGGACCCATTAGCCCTGATCCCGGACACCTGCCTCACGTTCAAGACGTCGGCTTGACTGCACCTTGTTGAGGTATCCGTAGATGTAGAGCTTCAACAACATCGAAGGATGATACTTCGGGCGGCCCATTCGGCCCGGCACGGTTCGAGCCAGATCAAGGCTTGTCAAGTCAAGCGCATCAACGAAGGCGTCAACCACTCGGACCGGATTGTTCTCATCGATCCAGTCTTCAAGGCGCTCCGGGAATAAAGCACTCTGCTCACGATCAGCACCTTCGATATAGCCCGACATCACGCCCTCCTTTCGTTAGAAAGGGTATACCAAATCTCTCCGACTTTTCACACAGCCTCGGCCCGTTGCTGCCATCCGACTGCGCTCAAAAACACAGCCGTCTATCGATTATTTACGCAGTGCTAAACCGTTTGACCACGAGATATGAACCAATTGACTTAAGGCTCATCTGGTATCACGCCGGGGTTAGACGGTTGCGCGACGGCTTCCTGCGCGGCGGCGGTAACGGCTTTTCTATCTTCTTCAGAGAGGCGTTCATCACCGGCGATCTCGACTTTCACATTGCGTTCGGCCATCCGAATGCCATTGGCCTCAAACGCGTCGCGTACTTTTTGGAACGCATCGCGCCGAACCGTCCATTGCTCGCCGGGCCGTGTCATGAACTTGACGCCCACCACCATATTGAATTCTTCCATGCGCCGCACGCCCTGCGACTTCAAAGTCTGGATGATACCGTCGCCATAGTGCTCGTTGGCCTTTAACTCAGCTCCGACTTTCTTGATCAGTTTCTTGACCAGATTTAGGTCGGTATCAAACGGCACACGAAACTCGAGTTTCATGATGACCCAGTCGCGCGAGTAGTTGGTCATCGATTTCACTTCGCCGAAAGGGAGTGTATGGACGGCGCCGCGATGGTGCCTGATTTGCAAAGATCGGATAGAGATTTTTTCCACTGTCCCGCGCAGTTGATCAATCTCGACATACTCGCCGACGCGGAAAGCATCGTCGATCAGGAAGAAAATGCCTGAAACGACATCCTTGACGAGAGACTGAGCGCCGAAACCAATCGCAATGCCCATCACGCCCGCACCTGCCAAAATTGGCGCGATATTGACGCCGAG
This sequence comes from uncultured Neomegalonema sp., assembly GCA_964641645.1. Classification (GTDB taxonomy): domain Bacteria; phylum Pseudomonadota; class Alphaproteobacteria; order Rhodobacterales; family Rhodobacteraceae; genus JAHDDY01. The sequence continues at coordinate 3,039 of CAZXMX010000265.1, read as the reverse complement.
CGAAGACAGGATCGACATGGCCACCATGCACAGCACCGTGACCAAGAGAATTACCCGCAAGAGCGGAAGCAAAGTCGCCATCCGGGCTTCTGGCCCGGGTGCTTGCCCATCTTCCGGCGGTTTGTAATCGGCCAGACGCCGATCAATAGAAGTTTTGCCCCAGGTCCAAACCAAATCTGCAATCAGAAGGGCGGCGGCGCTGTCGATCAAAATGGAGAAGAGACGTTGCGCAACAGTCGGCGTCTCGGACCGCTCGAAAACGCCGAGATTCCAGATGGCGGCCAGCGTCAAACCCAGTGTCACGAAGACGGTGAACCGGATCAATCGTTGAACAATGGGCCGATACGTGCCGAAGGGATCAATAGTCGGTAGTGTTTCTTCAGGCGCGCCTTCTTCTGCCACAACATCAGTGACATTGGACAACAGAGGTTGAGCCGCTGCTGCCGTCTCAGCTTCAGCCTTGGACTGATACTCTGCGATTGAGCGATTAAAGGTATAATCCATCCAACCCTGCAGAAGCTTTAGCCCAGCGATCGCTGCGCCGATGCTGACCACCGTCCACATCAAGGGCTGGACATCGAACAGCCAGGTCGCAAAAACGATCACGCTCAGTAGGCTCAGATAGGTGCGCCACCGCGCCAGCGACCGCAGCGACAACATGTTTGAGTGCTGGCGGGCCTGTGCGAAGCAGAAACGTATTGCGACAAGGGCAGCGACCAGCAAGAGGACCGACAACAGCACGGCAATAGAGAGCGTCTCGGCAGACATGCCTTCCCGTCCATTTGTATCTGTAAGTTCGGCAAACACATCGATTAGTGAGACCGCCAAAATCAGCAATGCTGAGAAAGTCATCGTCGAACTGCCGATGACTTTCGCCATTCGATTGCTGACAGGCAAAAGTCGAAGTTGCGGCACCCTGGGAGCTAGGAACAGCTTGATCAACGTATTGACGGCGCGCACTGAAACGATGCCGATGAGTGCTGCAAGAATAAGTGTCTGCAGCAATGGGAGCCATTCCACTGAAGAAAATGCACCGATGCTGCCAATTGCGAACATCGCCAAACCGACTAAGCTGAGCGCCGTCCGTGTCAATGCCGCGAAGAGACGGTCTTTGGGCCGTTCAAAACTCCGCACTTCAATCCGGCGCAACAGGGGATTTGTGTATTGCCTCGACAGCCATTCCAAACCGGCACCAAAGAAAACGAAGATCAATAAAAAAGTCAGACTGCGGACCCGGCGATCCGGTGTTACTTGTTCGCGCCATTTCTGCGCAATCACATCAGGAGCCTCATCGAATTTTGACCATGCCGCGCTAAGATCGGTTACACGTGCGCTTACATGACCTGTCGCTTCCCGGAATTGATCCCGTATTGAAATCGGTTCTTCTGACGGTCCAGCATCCGTTTCGCTTGTTTGAACCTGAAGCCAGTTCTGAATGCGCTCATCTGCGAGCAGACGGGATAATTCATGCAGATCATTGGCGGACGGTGCGTCAGGTAGGACCGCTTCCTGTGCCAGCGCGGGGAGGCTCGATATCGTCAGCAGAACCGCGAGGGCCGACGCCCATATCCATCTCAATGCGATCATGTCAGAGCCTCGCTTTGATTCGCAGCAGGATCTTCCTTGGCAAAGTCCTCATCCTTGAAGCTGTAGTCTGCTGGATAAACGGGTTCGACCTCCAACGATCCCCCGGATGGCACCAGTTGACAGGCAAGGCGTGTGTCTTGCCCGGCACCTATGCGGCGCAGGGTTTTTGTTTCCAGCGCTGTCGGCTCTGGCAGAGGGAATTCAGACAAAACAACGCGAACGGCGCAGGTTCCACACCGTCCACGCCCGGCGCACAATCCAGCGTGAGGTTGATCGTTTTGCTTGAAGCTGTCCAAAACGCTGAGATTCGATGTGGTCGTGATCGGTTCAGCGTCCCCGCGACGCAATGAGACCATTTGATTGGGCTGCAATCTGATCCGCAGGCCACGAGCAACGAAGGCAAGCGCGGCAAGCCCGAGCGATCCCCAAATGATTTGCTTGGTTATGCTTTTGACGAGTTCAAAAGACACTTTCATCTCAGCGGGCATGGACATTGGCGGCGCTGGAATCTGGGCTGTCTGCGCTTCAATCAAGACGGCGCGTCCAGCCTCCGCGTACCCGAATAGCGCCAATACGGGTACAGCAACCGCCACGGGGTAAATCCACCCCAGCATATTGCGCATGCTTTCCTTGGAGCGCAGCCAGATGAAGAGGCCAGCGCAACCGTGAACCCAAACGACGGACAGCATGACGACCTGCAACAGTCCGAGCGTGGGTTGACCTAGCCAAAAGAACTGAATCGCAGAACCGTAACCGAAAGGGAGTTCATTGATCTTCATCGCGGCCACCCCAACTGCGTGGGTCGCCAGAAGCGGTACCACCATAACACCCGCTAACAACTGCACGAGATCTTGTGCGCCAGTTCGCAGCGTGGGCCGCCGGTATATCGTCCAAAGCCCAAGCACGAAATGGCTTATGAGAGAGGCCAGAAGGAGCAACCCGAGGACAGGGGAAGCCCATATCCCCGACAAGTAAGGGCGTGCCGCATCCATTGCCTCAATCGATATCAGCCCCAAGCTGAGATTGAGCAAATGGCCGGTGACGAAGATCAGCAGGATGAGTCCGGACCAGATGCGCACCGAGCGGATTATCAACCCGGAGTTTCTCTGCTGGCTTCGTTCCATCGTGTTCACTTCCCAAATAATAAGATGTCAATGTGGCTAACCGAGTGAAAGTCTAAACTGGAAATGTCCGGGCTAGGGGCTGAAATTGCTATCCGTAGCCGTTGTCCGGAGTGTCTCGGTTGTGCCCTTAAGCGAGACATGCAGGTGCGTCTATCCACGACGTACAACAGCGTATGCGCCAGCGCATAAGCAAAGGCCGCAACCCCGAAATAGCGCCGTCGTTTCATCATCCAGCGCCAGAAGTTTGAATTTGGCAGCAGCATCCGCATTGGGGTGATGACCATTGCGATTATCATAAAGCGCGCAGCAAACTCACCGGTTGGATGAA
>CAZXMX010000264.1:0-4215 GCA_964641645.1 uncultured Neomegalonema sp. | reverse complement strand
AGTTCGCAATTCCACTAGAACTGCTTTCAATCGCGATCGAAATTAGAAACCCCGCTTCGTCGAAGCGGGGTTTTTTGTTCTTGCTGTTAAGGTTTGTAAGGCTGCATCCCTTGGCGGGCCAACTCATCGGCGCGTTCGTTTTCGGGGTGCCCCGCGTGGCCTTTAACCCATTCCCATGTCACATCGTGGCGAGACGCGGCCTCGTCCAGCCGTTTCCATAGGTCTTCATTCTTGACGGGTTTTTTGGCGGCAGTCTTCCAGCCATTGCGCTTCCAGCCGTGGATCCACTTGGTCAGACCGTCTTTGACATAGGACGAGTCCGTCACGATGGTCAGCGCGGATCGCCGTTCGAGCGCATCGAGTGCCGAAATCGCCGCCAACAGCTCCATGCGATTGTTGGTCGTATCTTCCTCGCCGCCGCACAACTCACGCTCTTTCAGAACAGTCTCACCATCCATCGCGAGCATCAGCACCCCCCAGCCGCCGGGACCGGGATTTCCGCTGCATGCACCATCGGTATAGGCAAAGAGATCAGGCAAGGTTTGTCTCCGAGGCAAAGGGCAATAGGGTGGCGCTGTTGTAACGCCGCTTTGCCGTGTTGCCACGCTTCTTTGTCATAACAGGAGAATTTGAATGATACAGCGAGTGAAGGGCGATTATCCCGGCAGATCACGCGCGAGCATCCACAACGGGCTGATCTATACCGTTGGCACGGATATCGACTCCTCCCCAACGGTCGCCGAGCAGACGAAACGCATCCTTGCAGAGCTCGAAGCCGTTCTCGATAACGCGGGCAGCGGCAAAGACCAGATTGTGCAAGCCACTGTTTACCTGCGTGACATGTCGACCAAAGCCGAGATGGACGCCGTCTGGTGCGATTGGATCGGTCCGCCAGAAAACTGGCCCCAGCGCGCCTGCATCGGTACGGACCTCGCCGAAGAAGACAAAGTCGAGATTGTGCTGGTGGCAGCAGTAGAGCAATAAGCGAAGAGGTCGCTTACCCGAGCGATCCATCCCAACCGGCTTCGCCGTGTGAGCCGTCGCAGAACGGCTTTTTCTTCGACAGACCACAACGGCACAACGCCATCATCGGCTTGCAGTCCATCGGGTTTCCGTCGGGACCGCTGAGATTGGTCAGACCCTTAACAATCAGGGGGCCATTTTCACGGATTTCAATCTTTGGCGCATCGTCAGACATGCAAGAACTCCAGTTCGAGGGAGAGGATAACGGGCGGCTTAATGCGCGCCTTCACGCAGCACTTTGGGTGCTTTGAACTCAACCGTTTCAACGGTGGTTTCAACGACTTCGATGTCCAGCTCATAGCGCTCGCGGAACGCATCGACGACTTCGTTGACCAACTCTTCCGGCGCGCTGGCACCAGCGGTGATGCCCACGGCCTTGATGCCTTCCAAAGATCGCCAGTCAATGTCGGTCGCACGCGGGGCCAGCACCGAATACTTGCAACCGGCCTTTGATCCGACCTCGACCAGCCGTTTGGAGTTCGAAGAGTTCGGCGCACCAATCACCACCAGCGCATCAATCTTGGGCGCAACGGCCTTGACCGCTTCCTGCCGATTGGTGGTCGCGTAGCAAATGTCTTCCTTGCCCGGCGCGACCACGTTCGGAAAGCGCTCCTTGATCGCAGCAACAATCTCCGCCGTGTCATCGACCGACAGCGTCGTCTGCGTCACAAAGGCCAGCTTGTCGGGATTCGCGGGCGTCACTTTCGCCACATCCTCGACCGTCTCGATCAGGGTGACGGCACCCTCGGGCAATTGCCCCATCGTGCCGATCACTTCGACATGCCCCTCATGCCCGATCATCAGGATTTCGTGCCCTTGCCGGTGCAGCCGCGCGATTTCCATGTGGACTTTCGTCACCAATGGACAGACCGCATCGACCGCAAACATCTCGCGCCGTTTGGCTTCTTCTGGCACGGATTTCGGCACCCCATGAGCGGAGAACACCACAGGGCGATCCGTCGGACATTCGTCCAGCGTTTCCACGAACACCGCACCTTTGTCGCGCAGGCCATCGACAACGTATTTGTTGTGAACGATTTCGTGGCGCACATAGACGGGCGCGCCGAACTTCTCGATGGCCATCTCGACCATCTTGATGGCCCGATCCACCCCGGCGCAAAAGCCGCGCGGAGCCGCGAGATAGAGTTTCAGAACCGGTTTTGTCATACGCGGAGACTACCCAACCTCGCGATCCAACACCAGTGCGGCAATTGCGTCGGCAAGGTGCGCGTCCTCGATGTTCTTCGCACCGGCTTCAACCCGGATTTTATGCGCCCGCGCGAGCACATCCGCATGGGTGCGGCCCTCTGGTGGATCGAATTTGTAACAGGCGATCTCCATCAATTGCCCGAGCGGATCCCGGAAATAGAGCGAATCCATGAACCCGCGATCCACATCGCCTGAATTGGCAAACCCACGCGCGCGCAACCGTGCGCCAGCCTGAGTGTAGGTCGCACGGCTGACCATAAAGGCGAGGTGATGCAGGTTGCCGATGCCATTCGGGTTGGGAGTCGGGTCAACCGGCAAATCTTCACGCGTGAAGATCGTAATCAGCCGCCCATCACCGGGATCGAAATAGAGATGATTGGTACTCGCATCATCGAGATTGGGTTGCTCAAACACAAAAGGCATCCCAAGGACACCTTCCCAAAAATCGATGGAAGTCTGACGATCAGCGCCCATCAGCGTGATGTGATGGACGCCCTGAGTTTGGATTGTTTTCATGCGGGGAAGGGTACGACGGATTATCGCCTGTATCCATCCCCACGGCGCCTAGAAGCTGTTTTTATAGTCCTCGATGGTGGCTTCGTTCTGCTCGACGCGCGGTGGATCGTTCGCGGGCGCGGATTCAGCGCGGTGCTGTTCCATCAGGCCCGAGACGCCGCCATCCAAACTGATACCGACTTCCTCGCCCAGTTTCTTCAGCGCCGGAAGTTGCACCGCCATCGAGCCGATGGCATCGACTGCTTGCGTAATCGGGCTACCGCCGCTGTTCGCTGCAACTGCTTCACCGCTGCCGCCCGTCGCACCGTTCAGGCCGGAAATATGATGAATTTTGATCGAGCCGATCTTCTCGGCTGGTTTGACCATCTCAGCGACAATTTTTGGTAAGGCAGCCAGACGCGCAAGTTGAACTTTCATCGCCGCGATTTCCGTCGAAATGGCATTCTCCGCATCCACAAGTGCGCGTGTACCTTCGGCTTCGGCGAGTTTATCGGTCTTCTTCGCTTCGGCCTTGATCGTCAGCGCATTCGCTTCGGCGGTGGCTTCTTCGCGCACCGCTTCCGCACGGTCGGCAGCCGCAGCTTTTTCAGCGGCAGCAGAAACCTTGATGCCGGTTGCTTGACGTTCGGCTTCTCGTTCGGCTTCGATAACGGCAATGCGTTTCACACGTTCGGCTTCGGCAACCTGACGCGCGGTCGTGACCGCTTCAGCCGCTTCGGCGGCTTCGGCGCGAGCGGTATCGGCTGACGCGCGGGCGCGGCTTTCTTCTTCTGATTTCGTCGCGACAATGATCTGGCGTTCTTGATCGGCCACCTCGATTTGGCGTTCCTTGGCAATTTCCGCCGAACGGATCGCTTCTTCGCGTTCGATCTCCGACGCGCGAACCTGACGCTCTTTCAGAATACGCGCTTGCTCCGCTTCGCGTTCAGCATCCTGTCGCCGGCTGGCAATCTCGGCTTCTTGCGCCGCACGCTTGGTCTCGACGACCTGAACTTGAACGATACCGGCTTCTTGTTCTTCGCGGTCAATGTCCAGCTTGCGTTTTGCGGCTTCCATTGCAGCTTGGCGCACAGCCGTATCGGCCTCGGCATCGATCAAAGCGCGCTTTTTCTTGGAATTCGCGATCACCTCAGCGAGTTGCCGCATACCCACGGCGTTAAAGGCGTTGTTCTCGTCCAGATGTTCGAACGGCGTCTGATCGAGCGCGGTCAATGAGACAGATTCAAGTTCAAGACCGTTCTTCAGCAGATCTTCTGAGACGGCATTCTGCACTTCTTGCACAAAGTCTGAACGGTTCTCATGCAGATCGTCCATTGTCATTTTTGCGGCGACCGAGCGCAGACCATCGACCAGCTTACCCTCGATCATCTCGCGCAATTCGTTCACGTCAAAGGTGCGGTCACCCAGCGTTTGTGCGGCGCGCGCGATCCCGTCCTCCGTTGCGTTGACCGAGAAATAAAACTCAAC
>CAZXMX010000263.1:0-4219 GCA_964641645.1 uncultured Neomegalonema sp. | reverse complement strand
GCGGCGTTGTCCAAATCATCTAGCGACAATCGCTCTCCATGGATCTGATCCATCAAGCCGATCAGATCGCGAGCCAGTGCTGTCGCAGTCGCTTCTTGCGCCAAATGTGGTTTCTGCGCGCCCAACGCTCGAACCAGCCGTGTCAGGGTCAACAGCCGCTCGGTCCCTGCGATCGGTTCTGGCAAACCTGCGCCCAACCCCATCGGATCATCCAGATCGGCCAGCGTGAGAATACGCGGTGCAAGGATTGGTTTACCGCCTGCCATCTCGACGAAGGCTTCTGTCAACACGCGCGACCCGCGACGGGTCGGCGCATAGATGGTCACGCGGGCCAGCGCCATAGGATCAGGATTTGAGAGACGCGAGACCAAACCATCCGCCAACGCTTTCGCGAAGGGTTGCCCCGACGGGATATTGAACAGGCGCGGAGACGGGGTGTCGAACATCAACCAGCTTTAACGGCAGCTTCCGCCAATCGCAAACCGTCCGGCGTTCCGACATCGCACCATTTGCCGGGATGAACCACCCCGAAAGCTCGCCCGGCAGCAATCACTTCATCCCAAATGATATTCAATGAGAACGGTCCTTCCGGCGCATTGGCAAACACTTCAGGTTTGATGATCTGAGCACCGCTGAACACGAAAGATGCAGACGGTCGTTCGCCGCGACGGATCAGCCGTGCATCACCGTCCAATTCAAAATCACCACTGCGCGTATAACCAATTGCGGATTGGACCGGAACCAGTAAGAGCAAGACATCCATCTCTGAAGGCCGCCACGCTTGGGCAAGCGGTGACAGAGCGTTCTCGCCGATCCAGATGTTATCGCTGTTGATAACAACGAAAGGGTCTTCGCCTAACTGCGGCAGTGCCTTTAGAATGCCGCCCCCTGTTTCCAGCAACTCATCGGTTTCGTCGGAGTAATCAACGGCTGGAGACGCACGATTGGACAGATGATCGCGCAACATCTCTGGCAGGTAATGCAAGTTCACCACGGCGCGGCTGATGCCGATCTCTTCAACCCGATCTAGCGAACGGTCGATCAACGACCGTCCGGCGGCTTCAATCAGCGGCTTGGGGCGATCATTCGTCAGGGGACGCATCCGCGTACCGAGACCAGCTGCCAATACCATCGCGGCATCGAGTGTCGTCATCCCTTAGCCCTCGCGAGCGTTTCTGCGGTTGGTTCAGGGATGTGCGCCTCTACGAATGTCCGAAGGCTGGATAGATGAGGCGACGACAGATCACGCATGAAATGCGCCCAGACCCGTGGGATCAAATCGACGTAATGGGGTTTCCCATCCCGGCGACAGAGCCGCGCAAAAATCCCGACGATCTTCGCATTCCGCTGAGCGCCCAAAGCGTCATAACCCGCACGAAACGCGTCGCCTTCTAAGTCTGGTCGTGCGGCGACAAACCGATCCACCATCGCGTCCGCCAGACCCGGCGATAGATCGCGCCGAGCATCTTCTAACAGAGAAACCAAATCATAGGCCGGGTGACCCAGTAACGCATCCTGATAGTCAAGCAACCCGACGCGGGCGGCTCCTTCACGCTCCGGCAACCAGAGCAGGTTCTCAGCATGATAGTCACGCAGCACCAGCGCAGATCGTTCAACCTCAACCTCGCGGGTGGCATCAGCCATCAGCGCCAGATATTCGGCGCGCAGATCCGCGGATAGATCACCACCAGCCGCCGGAACCCACCAGTCCGTCAGTAACGCCGCCTCGCGTTGCAACACCGCCGCGTCATAGGGCGGAACGCCGTCCGTTGGCTCAGCCCGAAGCCCAGCGAGCAAATCAACAGCTGCTTCATATAAAGGGCGCTCCAATGCCGGATCATCTTTGCAGCGCCGGGCGTAAAGCGCATCACCGAGGTCTTCGAGAAGCAGGAAGCCATGGGCGTTATCCCGCGCCAAAAGTTCTGGCGCACTTAACCCACGCGCTCTTAAGGCATCCGTGATTGCAGCGAACGGACGAACATCTTCACCCTTTTCGACCGGCGCATCCATGAGGACGGCAGGCTCGCCATCCCGATCAAGACGAAGATAGCGACGGTTCGAGGCATCACCCGCCAACGGTCTAATTTTTGCCGAACCCCAGCCAGCGGTTTCAACAAACTTAGCGATCAGATCATCGCGAGATCGCATCACAGCTTGTGCCATCTTTTCTCCTTGCGAACCCGTCGCCACCAACCGTGCGGCCCGCCCTTCACTTGCCATCGACAGATGAATCTCCAACCGATCGTTGGGAAGCGAATCTTCCAATCGTTCAGGCCACTCGACCAAGACGGCGGCGGTTTCGAACGCTTCTGCTAGGCCCAATTCTTCGAGTTCATCCACATCCGTGAGACGATAGAGGTCAGAATGAACAATGCGGCCTTGCTTGGTCTGGTAATCTTGAATCAACGTGAAAGTTGGCGACGGAACCGCCTGTTCTTCATCTAGTGCCGCAAGAATTGCCGCCCTTGCCAGTGATGACTTGCCGGCCCCGAGATCACCAAATAACAACACGACCGAACCGGGCAGCAAAGCTGAGGATAAGCGCGCACCCAGTGCATCCGTAGAGGCCGCATCTGGAAGGTTGATGATCGGAATACCGCTCATGGTGGCGGGCCTTAGGCGCGGGAGGCGCTATCGGCGTCTTCCCAATTCGTTAGCACCTTGCCATTTCCGTCTCGAGCCCGGCGTTTATTCAACGCTGCACGGACGTCGGCTTCATCGGTGAGGAACCGACAAACGACGGCTTCGCGCGTTCCTCCGACGCCTTTTTCAAGAGCAATCGCTCCACCCTGTCGCTCAACAAACTGTCGAACCAGCGCGATACCCAACCCATCACGGTGCAGAGGCGGCGCATCAAGACCATGCAGCGAGTCTTCCAGCTTGTCCCACATGCTGCTGGATAGTTCGGCGCTGTCAGCCCCGATCCACAAAACAAGGGTGTTATCTTCGCGGCACACGCCAATTTCGATGATCTGTTGGTTATCAGTATCTGTACGGACCGCGTTGATAAGGTTGTGCATGATCTCTCGGAAACGCGGTGCATCGCCGGGCACCTCGCCGATTGAATCCGGGCAATTGACCCTTAGCGTGACCGGTTCAGTAACGCTGCGCTCAATGAAACGAACCGTCGCCTCGATCACAGATTTTAGATGAATCGGCTCGACGCGGAATGGGAAGTCATCCGCCTGAATCATTGCAAGATCGGTAATCCCTGAAACCAACAGCCTCAGATCATTCGCCGCCGTCGAAACGCCGGTGATGTATTCTCGTTGCCGTTCATTCAGCTCACCGAAGATTTCCTGACCAAGAATTTCCGAGAACCCGACAATCGTATTCAGGGGAATTTTCAGTTCTTGCGACGCGCCGTGGATGCCATCGAGAAATGCGCTCTTGAGACCGGACAACTCTTCGAGTTTTTCGTTCTGCTCACGCAAAGTCCGCTCTTTATTCACCGAGTCTGTAATATCGGTATAGGCGAACATCGTCGCGCCGTCCGGCAAGACCGTCCCCGCCATCCCTAGAATTGTACCATCGGTTCGGTTGAGTTCCTCGTGCCATGTCCCGCGCGCTTCGGTCGCTGCCGAGACAAACTCGATCATCTTGGACCAAACCGCCTGATCGCCAAACATCGAGTCGCACATCGCCGCAATCTCGCGGATATGCACGCCATCGAGCATCTCTTCTGTCAGGTTCCACTGCTTGCAAAAGGCTTCATTGGCAAGCTTTTGTCGGCCATCGAGACCGAGCACGAGCACCCCTTCTCGCAACCTAGAGAATGCCGCCTTTTGCACCGCCGAAACGGTTGCCATGTCGCGCTTCATCTCAAAGAGAACACTGGCATCTTCAAACACGAGAAGCAGACCGCCGCGCGGGTGCGGTTGCGCCAAAAGGTGAAGAACAACACCATTCGGCAAGAACCAGTGCGTCTCGTGCGGCTCGGTCAGTTTAGAATACCGGTCGATGACTTCCGCTCGCCAAGACGAAAAATCTCTGGTCTGCGGCACGTTCGAGCGTTCGCGCAAGGCATTGAGGACATCGCGCAAGCTAGGGCTGGTCTGCAACCAAGCCGGCTCTATCCCCCAAAGACCTGCAACCGTCTCATTGAAATACGTGAGCGTCATGTCTTTGCTGAAAACAGCAACACCGCGCTTCAATCGATCCAACGTCGCTTCATTGGCCTCGATTTGCTGTTGCAGCGCCTCCGCCGCCCCCGCTTGTG
>CAZXMX010000262.1:0-4238 GCA_964641645.1 uncultured Neomegalonema sp. | reverse complement strand
CTAAACGGCATCGAGAGGCCGACATAGCCCATGTAGAGGAAGGGCGGATGGAAGGCGAGACCGGGGTCTTGCAGGAGGGGGTTCAGTCCCGTGCCGTCCGCCGGTGGGATGGGCAGCCGGTCAAACGGGTTCGATGTGAACAGAATGAACGCGAGAAAGGCGACGCCGACCATGCCTTGAATCGCCAACGTGCGGGCCTTCAACTCGGACGGAATGGCAGAACCCAGCGCGGCGACCAATCCTCCGAACAAAGTCAGGATCAGCACCCAAAGCAGCATCGAGCCTTCGTGGTTCCCCCAGACACCTGAGATCTTGTAGAGCATCGGCTTCAGGCTGTGCGAATTCGACGCGACGATCCGCAATGAAAAATCAGAGTTGACGAAGGCATGGGTCAGGGCGGCAAACGACAGGCCGACCAGCAAAAATGCCGTGATCGCAGCGGGTTGCGCAAACCGCATCGGTTCCGCGTAACCCTTATGCGCACCCCAAAGCGGGATAATTGATTGCGCAATACTGACCGCGAAAGCGAGGATCAGCGCGAAATGTCCGAGTTCATTTATCATGCCGCCAAATTGCACCAGCATGGCCGCAAGTGCAACGCGGAGGACGGGCTATGAGAATCAACAATCCGTTGGGGGTCGATTGCCGATTGCAATGAAAGGACCCGATTTTATCGTCAGATCGGACATGATGCGGACCCGAGGCCAAACAATCTCAAATTCTATTGAGTTTTAGGTATTGGAGAAAATGCAATCATCTCAAATGCATCAATTTCACTTGGTCCAAGAGATTAACGAAGCCCTTAAAAACTGTTCGATTCGGCTTAATGCTGGTTAGATCCCGTTAACCATCTGGGAGGGAGTATTGGCGTGGTTACACGTCAATTTAGCAGAACAGGTTTTTTGTGCGCACGTTTGCTCGTCCTCTCGCGAATCTGCCAAAATCCGGCCATGAGCCGGAGTTTTTGGACGTGGTCGAGAAGTTTGGGCGCACGGGGTACTGGAACATCAACTTGAAGACGGAAGAGATTTACTTTTCCAAGGAAGCCTGCAGAGCACACGGAATGCCGCCGGGTTACGTGCCACAAGACATCAATGAGTGTATCGAGTGGTATCATCCCGATGACCGAGAAGCCGTTTACGAAACGGTCAAGCGAGCATCTGCGTCCGGCACGGCGTTCTCTTATGAAGCGAGGCTCGTGACGTCGGGCAAACGAATTTGTTGGGTTTCCGTCAATGGTGAAGTGCGGACGGATGAAGCGGGAAAGCCTGCAACGATGATCGGCGCGATGTCAGACATTACGCAGGCTCGAGAGATGAACCTGCAACTCCGCGATGCCCTGCGCGAGGCAAAAAGTGCGAACCGGTTGAAGGATTCGTTCTTGGCCAACATGAGCCATGAATTGCGCACCCCCCTCAATGCGATCATCGGCTTTAGTCAGCTGATCAAAATGATGGAACCCAGCGGACGAGTCGATGCGCAGGTCGGAAACTACGCTTCCGACATTGCGAATGCTGGTGGACATTTGTTGTCGATCATTGAGGACGTTTTCAGAGTCGCTCAGTTGGAAGCCGACATCGATAAGGTTAGTCTTGAACCGGTCGCGGTCGGAGCCTTATTGGATGACGTTCGTTCGCTGACCGGCGCGGCCGCTCGAGAGCAAGGGCGGGAGGTGGTTCTAGAAAGTACACCTTGCGCAAGGACCAGCATTTTCGCTGACAAAGACAAGATGGCCAAGGTTCTTGTCAATCTCGTGTCGAACGCCTTGAAGTTCTCGCCGCCCGGAACGCCCGTGCGAATTGTCGCCGAGTGCGTGAATAAAGAGCGTGTCTCGATCAAGGTCATTGATCAAGGAAGAGGTATTCCAGCGGCGCTGCATCAAAAGATTTTTGAGCGATTTGAGCGATTGGAAGCGTCGAGATACGCGATTGAGGGGATCGGCGTCGGACTCGCCATTGCCCGTGATCTCGTGACGTCGATGGGCGGAGAGATCGGCGTTGATTCAGTCGAAGGAGAAGGGTCGACATTCTGGCTCAGCTTCCCCGTTGAACAACAAGGCGAGATCGCATTGGTGCGATAAACCCGGTCTCTCGACCGCATCCTCCCTTCACGCTACACTCCCTCATTTCTTGCGCGTGAGTGCGATTCAACGAGGCTGAGTAGATGTTTCCGATCCGCGACCACAATCCGTCAAAAATTGTGCCCTATGTCAGTTACGCGCTGATCGCCATTAATGTCGTTGTTTGGTTGCTCTACGGCCTTCGTTCCGAGGCCGAGATCTGGGACGTTTACCGCGACTATGCGCTCGTGCCTGCCGAGGTGATGGCAGGGGAGGAGACGCATACCTTCCTGACCGCGATGTTCATGCATGGCGGCTTCATGCACTTGGCAGGGAACATGCTGTTCCTGTTTATCTTCGGCGACAATCTGGAAGATTACCTCGGCCATGCCGGGCTGCTGGCGTTTTATCTGCTCTGCGGCGTTGGTGCGACCTTCGCACAAATCGCGATTGATACAGACTCAGGGGTGCACAACCTGGGTGCGTCTGGGGCGATTGCCGGATTGATGGGCGGGTATTTGATCTTGTTCCCGAAGGCCAAAGTGGATGTGCTGGCTTTCTTTATGATTTTGACCTTGCCTGCTTTTGCGGTGCTCGGCATTTGGATCGGGTTGCAGGTTTTTGATGGGTTTGGCGCGCTGGGCAGCACGGGCGGCGGGGTTGCCTACTGGGCGCATATCGGCGGATTTGTAGCGGGTGTTGTCGGGATCGGCTTGATTATCGCCCTAAAAGGCGCACCGCGAAACTGGCCGAATATGCCCAACCCGGAAGTTAACATGAAAAACCCTTGGGCGCGGACCGGCCAATAGCGGTTAAAATTCTGCCGTTTTTTTCTTCCTTACTGCGAGTCGGAGTTGTCGGGGAGGGAGAATAACGTCATGCGCTCAGGTACTGTTGCAACCGTTCTAATTTTGGCCTCGATGGGGTCCGCGTCGGCGCAGAATTATGCGACGTCGGCACAGCCTGTCCCTTCGCCGCCGCAGGGCTACGAAGCCTTTGAGCCGGCAACCTATGACGCCGGGGCTTATGAGGCGGCGAGACAACCTGTGCCGCAAGCCACGATCCCTCAGCCACCTCCGATCACCGGCGAGGTGGTGTATGAGGCCTTGCCTTATGATGCGGGTGCTCACGAGACGCCGCAAACTTTGCCTTTTTCCCCCGCGCAGCCGACGGCTGGCACCGTGGTTTATCAGGGAAGCCCCAATGACCCGTCGCTGGGCGATGACCTATCCTTGAGCCTTGGCACACCGGAGACGTTTGCGGCTCCGCAGAGTGAGCCGCGCGGCGAATTGGGATTTTCTGAGGAAACAGAGACCAGCCGCCTGCTGTTGGCGCTGGAAAAGACGTATGCGACTCGCGTGTCGGCGATGAAGACAAAGCACCTCGCCCAGCGGCGAGCCATGCTGGATGCGTTCGAGAAAGACGCCTCTGACCCGAACAAAGTCATCGGCCTCGCCGAGCGGATGCGCACGGGCTTGGCAGAGCTTGACGTTGTGCAAAAGGCGGCTTTGGCGGAAGAGGAGCGGCAGTACACTGCCGCCATGCTCTCCGTTCTCGACCGCGCCCCTTCGCGGGTAGAGTGACGGCGCCCTAACTCGCGACTTTGACCCGATAGGGTGGGAGTATGTTTCGGGCGGCGCGTTGCCATTGCTCGAAGGGTTGGCGTTCGGCCAAAGCCTCGTCAATTTCAACGCCGTCGAACCCACAAGCGAGTGCATGAGGGTACTGGTCGGCGATGATGTTGCCGCGTGCTCTCAACTCTCCATCATAGCCCAATCGCCTGAGATGGCGACCAACGCTAAAGCCTCGGCCATCGGCGAAGCTGGGGAATTGCACTGCGAGCAACGTAATCTTCTCGAAGTGTGGAACGAGCGTCGAAAGATCGGTGTCGTTCGGAATTTCGACGGCGAGCAACGGTTCGTTCGCCTCAGCCAATTGCTCAGGTGCGATATAAGCGGCTTCGGGCAGGGCTTCGAAACCTTCTTGGGTAACGAGGGGCATGGTGGCTTTCCTACGCTGCTTCTTGCTGGGGTTCGCCGTAGAGTGCGGCTTTGAATGGATCGATGCCGAGGCGCCGATAGGTGTCGAGGAAACGCTCGTCGTCGCTCGCGCGAAGTTCGAGATAGGCATCCACAAGGCGTTCGATGGCGGGACCAACTTGCTCGAAGGCAAAGCCGGG
>CAZXMX010000261.1:0-4240 GCA_964641645.1 uncultured Neomegalonema sp. | reverse complement strand
GCGCTGGCGATGGTCGCCGCCGAAAACGCTGAGATCGGAACGGAATTGGAGGTCGCAGGACCGTCGGGCGCCATGCAGGCGGTCGTTGTCGAGAAGCCGTTCTTCGATCCCAAGAAAAAGATTGCGGCTGGCACATGAGGCGCGGGACGGCAGGCATAAATACCCACCGCCTCAGATTTTCTCACTTTACGCGCCACCAGTTTCCGAGACTTTCTCCGCATTTTTCGTGAGCGCTGCCGGGATCATCTTTTCGGAGAACCCGACGATAACGCACCAAACGATCAAGAGGCACATCTGGATACTTGGAATAAAGTTCGCGATGCCTTTGACCTTCGTTTCGCCGCTGGAAATTCGTTCGTTGCCCGAGGGGCGTGTTTCATCGATCAACTCGGGTTTGACGAAGCCGATGCCATTTAGGTCAGGCAAGACTGAGCCGTCGATCATCTCCGACCGAAGCAAAAAGTAGAAAATCACTGCTGCCGCTCCGCCAAAGATCAGGCGCGCCCAGAGCGAGGTGACTTTTTGTGCGACGCGCAGCTCGTCGAGGGTCAACCCTGAGAGCCTTTTGTCGATGGAGACCAACATGCTGAACCACGCGCCCAGCACACCAGACGCGATCGCCAGAAGCAAACCGGGGTATCGGAATAAGTCTGGCGAATTCTCACCCACGAAGGGCAGCGTGCCGAACAGCCCGCTCCGGAATCCATCCTGGCTCATCAAGACGGTCCACGCGAGGGCGACGAAAAACATAAGCCCCACGACCCAAGTCGTCATACAAACCGATTTGACGTAGCGCGCGCGTAGCTTTCGGCGCGCGAACTTTTTCTGCTCAGCCCATTGAATATCGCTGACGAGATAAGCGAGGTGTGAACGTAGCTGGGAGTGGCGCGTGGCAACCTCTTCGTCGGTTGCATCAGCATCGAGGGGGGTCAGCAGATGAGCAAGATCCGTCGTGTCGACTTTGAGAGATTGCGCGAACTTCATTGCGCGGATTAATTCGACGTGAAGTTGATCGTCGCTGACCAAACGAACTTTAATTTGTTGAGCTTCGTAGCCGTTTTGCCAGGTGAATCCTTCCTCTTCCAACATTTGCAGCCCGCGCTCAAAAAGTTCGGTGTTTTGCACGTTTGACGGGTCGGGTGGCGTCAGCGATTTGAAGTCGATGAACAAACTGCGGCGAAACTGCTCCGCCAGCTTTTCGGAAACCCACTCGTCGAGAGGGTCTTCCGACGGCGCGCCCCACCACCACCTTTTGGGCGAGGGAAGGGCGGGCGACGCTGGCCCATCCGAGACGACCAAATTCGTCTTTGGGCGACGGCTGCTGTCGGGCGGTTTCGCTGTACTTTCATCTTGCATTAAACTGACCCCTCTCGCGTAGGCATTTCACCTGTCGGATATGACCTCCGATGCACCCTGCTGGAAGACACCGCGTTTGGATGTGTCTTTTGTCACAAAAAAAGCCCGAAGCACGGGGCTTCGGGCAAGAGTGGGAGGTGAACATCGTCAAGGGCTGTTAATCGCGCTGCCGGTCAGAAGGGTGAGGAATGCCGGCAGCGCGCCGGAAAGAAGTCTAAAGGGACTGCGACCCCTTTCCGAACTCGGGATAGGCTTCGATACCGATTTCAGCGGCGTCGAGACCGATGTACTCGTCTTCTTCGCTGACACGGATACCGATGGTGCCCTTCAGGACCAGCCAAAGAACGAAGCTGGCTCCGAAGGTGAAGAGGCCGACAAGACCAATACCGTAGAGCTGAACCATGACTTGTTCTGACATGCTGCGAGAGACGCCTTCTGAGATTTCGGTTTGTGTGTTGAAGGCGACAGCAATCGTTCCCCAGATGCCTGCAAACAGGTGAACGGGGATCGCGCCGACCACATCGTCAATCCGTAGCCGGTCGAGCAGGGGAATAGTGAAGACAACAATGACACCGCCAACCGCACCAATCAGAATTGACTCAACCATCGTCGGAGCCAGCGGCTCGGCTGTGATGGAAACGAGCCCGGCGAGCGCGCCATTCAGCACCATCGTCAAGTCGACTTTGCCATAAAGAATTTGTGTCAGGAGCATCGCCGCCAGTGCGCCGCCCGAGGCCGCGATGTTGGTGTTGGCGAAAATCTGACTGACGGCATCGGCATCGGTGACGGAACCCAAAGCAAGCTGTGAACCGCCGTTAAAGCCGAACCAGCCGAGCCAAAGGATAAACGTGCCGAGGGTTGCGAGTGGCATTGAGGAACCCGGCATCGGGTTGACTTGTCCGTCCTTGAATTTGCCAGCACGTGATCCGAGTAAGATCGCACCGGCAAGGGCCGCCCAGCCGCCGCAGGAGTGGACGAGCGTTGAGCCTGCGAAATCTGAGAAACCAGCCGCCGCTAGAACGCCGCCGCCCCACTGCCACGACGCCACAATTGGGTAGATGAGACCGGTCAGGATCGCCGTGAAGATTAGAAAAGGCCACAGCTTGATGCGTTCTGCGAGGGCGCCTGAAACGATTGAAGCCGTGGCCGCGCAGAACATGAGCTGGAAGAAAAAGTCGGAACCCGTCGAATAGCCAGCGGAGGTATCGGTGATGACGTTGCCTTCGTCATCATACGCTTTGATTGGATACAGGCTCGGATCACCGATCCAACCATCGAACAACCAGCGGCTCACTTCGCCATCTGCCAACCCGTCTCCCCAGCTGCCGGGATAAAGGATGTTGTAGCCGACGAGCGTGAACATAACCCCCGCTAGCGAGAAGAGAGCGACGTTCTTAGTGCATTGCATCGACACGTTCTTGGAGCGAACCAAGCCCGCCTCCAGCATCGCAAAACCCGCTGCCATCCACATGACGAGGAAGCCGCCGATTAAAAACAGCAGCGTGTTGAACACAAACACGGAGTCAGCGGGAATTCCGCCAGCGTCTTGAGCAAAAGCCGGAAGTGCAAGCAGCGACAAAGCCGCTGTTGCGCCAAAGAGTAGCGTCGTTTTCATTAGGTCAGTCCCTTTTGGAAGTTTTAGTGTCGCCGAGGTCGTGCGGGTCATAGCGCCGCCTCCCCCGCTTCGCCGGTGCGGATGCGTGTTGCTGTTTCAACAGGCAGAACGAAAATCTTGCCGTCGCCGATCCGGCCCGTCTTCGCTGAGTTGGCGATGGCTTCGGTTGCGGATACGACCAGCGAGTCCGCGACGACCAATTCGAGCTTGAGTTTTGGCACAAAGGTCACCGCGTATTCAGCGCCGCGATAAATTTCGGTGTGACCGGATTGCCGTCCGAAACCTTTGCCTTCCGTGACGACGAGTCCTTGAACACCGATCTCGGTTAGTGCCTCTCGGACTTCTTCGAGCTTGAAGGGTTTGATGATGGCTATGATGAGCTTCATTTCGTCCCTGATTTCTATGTTTGCGTCAGAAAGCGTGACCGCGAGAGAGCGGCCTTCTAAAGTTAACGCTATCAAGATTGGTGCCAATTTTTTGAGTTGGATTTATCTATCTGAAAAATATAGATATATTGTAATTTATCTGAAACTTTCGGTTTTTGAGCAATTTATTTGTGAATAACTATTAGGCAAAAAATATTTGTCGATTAAAAATTAATCACATGCTCACTGAAACGTGGACAGCTTGCACTGAGTGAGTTGATTGATTTGACAGAGCGGGTTGGTATCGAATGCCGCACTGCACAATCTGTCTTGCGCTGCACTCAACGAAATGTCATTAAAGTTTTGACGCGCGAAACTTTCCGAATCTTTCGCGAGATTGCCTTACGATCCGCCATTGCGGCGATATAGAGCGAGACAGAACGATGGATGCACCTGTCAACGAAACCAGTGAAATCCTGAAAAATCAACCGGTTAAAGACCTGTACGAGATTGGGGAGATCCCTCCACTCGGGCACGTGCCTAAGAACATGTATGCGTGGGCGATCCGCCGTGAGCGCCATGGCGAACCCGAAGACTCGATGTTGGAAGAGGTCTTGCCAACTTGGGAGATCGACTCCCACGAAGTCCTTGTTTTCGTTATGGCTGCGGGCGTGAACTACAATGGCGTTTGGGCTGGTTTGGGCATCCCAATTTCACCTTTCGACGTCCACAAGGCCGACTATCACATCGCAGGTTCGGATGCGTCGGGTATCGTCTGGGCGGTGGGTGATAAAGTCACGCGTTGGAAGGTCGGTGATGAGGTGGTGATCCACTGTAATCAAGACGATGGGGACGATGAGCACTGTAACGGCGGTGATCCGATGTTCTCTCCGAGCCAACGGAT
>CAZXMX010000260.1:0-4261 GCA_964641645.1 uncultured Neomegalonema sp. | reverse complement strand
CGAAAATTGAAATGCCATTCGCAAAGACTTGTTCGTTGAGTTTATCCTTCAGGTAACTCGACCCTCTAGCAACCGAAGAACCGTTTATCGCACTGAGAAAACTACCCAACAGCGACGAAGCCTGCCGTTGGTCGTAGATCACTGGGACTGCGCATGTCTTGGCCTTTCGGGGATTGAGACGCGCGATCGTCAGCTCACCCGCTTCTTTTCCAATATTGTCCGGATCGCGAAGATCAGCTTTAAAGCGCGCACTGCTCCAAGCGTAGTCCCGCTCCATCCCCAGTCCTTCACCTCCGATTGCCGTGCAGGACGTCCCCCAAAAACTGCCCTCTCGTTCCGCAGAAAAGCCATTGGACATCACCAACGCAGCTGAGCGGCGGGACCAACCCGCATTGGAACCGTCTGTCTTCTCAATACCTGCTACTTGTCGGGCCGCGTCATCCGCCGCAAGCGCGGCATCCCGCAAAGCATCGGCATCCGTTTCCGTTGGATCAAACAGATCGCAGTCTGGAAATTCGGTCGCGAGTTCAGAAACATCAGGCAAACCACAATACGGGTCTTCAGGCGTTTCTTTTGCCATTGCCACGGCACGCTCCGCCAATTCTCGCAGGACGTCAGACTTCCCACTCGATGCCGAGACGCAGGCCTGCTGCTTGCCAACAATTACGCGAATTCCGACGTCGAGGCCCTCAGTACGTCCGATTTCCTCGATGACGCCATCTCGTGCTGACGCATCAAGGCCGTCACTCGATGCCGCTGAGGCTGAAGCCTGTTCAGCGCCCGCTTTCATCGCATATTCAAGGAGTTCGGCGGCGGATTCGCTTAGGTTTTTCACTCTGGACAGTCCTGCTAAAGTTTGATCGGACAATAGCGCCGAGAAATCGAATGTCGATTCAGCTTTTTGGCATTGAGTAACAGCGACTCAACGGTAATCGATGGGTGCAAGCACGCCGTCCCGACGATCTTTATACCGATGCCACAGCTCAAATGCGCGCATCCCCCACGGCATCAAGCCTTGCGGAGGCCACCGCCGCAAGGTGGTCACATCAAGCGGTGAAGCCGCATCTTTTGTTTCCGCGATCTTTTGCGCCAAGCGCCACCCAAGATACGGGGCCATCGCGACGCCCGAACCGCAATACCCGCCAGCGTACCAAATTCCATTGACCTGCCCAAGATGAGCAACCCCGTCTCGGGTATAGGCGATCCGCCCAGTCCAACTCGTCTCAACTTTCGTATCGGAGAGAGACGGAAAAATACTCGTCATGTGTTGGCGCAAACGAACAGTTGCTTGCTGCTCGTTCAGTGGCAACAGCGACGCACGCCCGCCCCAAAGTATGCGATCCCCATCAGGCGAAGGTCTAAAATACGAGTGCGCCGACCGCGTATCAACGTACATGCGTCCACCCGGCATCAGAGCCTTCACCCTATTCGAGCCCAGGCGCTCGGTCCCGATGATAAAGCTCGGTAACGGCAACAAGCTGTCCGCAAAAGGCTTTAAGGCCTTCGAGAATTGAGCCGCATACCCGTTCGAAGCAAAGACCACCTCTTTTGCCGAAACACTTCCTCGCTTGGTCGTGACCGCCCACCCTTCATCCGTGCGGGACAATCCTGTCACGGCGGCGTGCCCCTCAACCCGCGCACCGGCTGTCCGCGCAGCAGCGAGAAGTCCTTGATGAAACAGACCGGGATGCAATCCACAATGGTCTTCAAAAACAACCCCACCGCAGTAAACGTCGGAGGCGATCTCCTCGCCTTGGTCTTCCGGCTGTACAACGCGGCAGGCCACACCCAACGGCTGAAAGATCGTCTCAACTTCACGTTTCAAACGCTCGAAATGCTTCGGCGAGGCCGCCGCAAGAAAGCGCCCGGTATTCTTGAGCTTACATTCAATGCCCTCCCGCTTGATGAGGTTGAGGACAAACGTCAGCGACGCCGGGCCCTCCATCATGATTGCGCGAGCGGCGTCTTCTCCATAGTCTTTGGTCAATTTTTCGAGGCTGGCACGGTGTCCCCAACCGGCCATCCCACCATTCCGAGTTGATGCGCCAAAGCCCGGTTCTTTGGCTTCTAGAACGAGCGCGTTTCGACCCAAACGAGCCAGTTCCAACGAACAACTCAAGCCGGTAAATCCGCCACCGATGATGACGATATCAACCTTTCCCGGCAGTTCATCACCCACACGTTCGTCAAGCGGCGCGGCCTGGTGCCAAAACGGCGCGTCTTTTTCGAAATGCAACGTCACGACTGAGAAAACTTACCGTACGCTCCGCCATAATACAGCAGAGGGGCAACATCATCGCGATAGCCGACCTGTAAAACCCGCCCCAGCAAAATGACATGATCGCCGCCACCATACGTGTCCAGCAACTCACAGTCTGCAACCGAAAGCGCGCTTCTTAAGATCGGCGCACCACTCTCCCAAATTTCAGTCTCATGGTCGGCACCGATTGCATGTTCAGCCGCAAAATGATTGGAAAGATCACTCTGATCTTCGGCGAGGATATTCAGAGCGAAGTGCCCCGCTCGCAAAATAGCCGGCAATACAATTGCCCGCTCTTCAAGACAGAACATCGCCAAAGCCGGTTCCAGCGAGACAGAAGCCAGCGCATTGATCGTCACACCAAACTGCGTTTCCTCGTTGGGTGCACAAGTCACCACGGAAACTCCAGTTGCAAATCTCCCAAAGGTTGCTTTGAAGGCAGAAGGATCATCAGCAGCCGCGCGGTTTGCGATGAAGCTCACGCTGTTTCTCCCGCTGCCTTCGCACTCGCGGCAAGCGCTCGCATGTGGCCAAAGACACTTTGCGCCTCGATAAATACGCGCTTGATTTGAGGATACTGTTCTTTGATTTTGGCTTCTAATTCAGAAATTGCTTCTTCGACATCGACTGACGTTTCGTCGTCCTTAAAATCTACGGACAGCGCACAAAAGATGTCCTCCGGGCCCATGTGCATCGTGAGGAGTTCGTTGATGGCCTTGATGCCCGCGTCCTCGCGGATGATCGATTTAATCCCTTCCTGCACTGCGGGCTCCGCAGCCTCGCCAATCAGCAATCCTTTCGTTTCGATAGCCAAGACCAGCGCAGCCCCGGCGAGCAAAATCCCAATCAACAGCGAAGCGACGCCATCCAGTACCGGAGCATCAAAGATAATCGCGCCGAGCAATGCGAGGCCTGCAATCGCCAGCCCAAGCAGCGCACCGGTATCTTCCAAAAGAACGACAACGAGTGGCGCATCTTTGGATCGCTTCACATAGGTCGCAAACGAATCGCTTCCCCGCGCGGCATTCACGGCTTTCACTGCCGCTGCGAGGGCATACCCTTCGAACAGGATCGCGAAGCCAATGACCACAAAGTTGACCCACGGCTTCTCAATAGGATGCGGATGAAAGATCTTCTCCACCCCGTGATACATCGACACGCCTGCCCCGATAGAAAACAGCAGGATCGCGACGACGAAGCTCCAGAAGTAGACTTCCTTTCCATATCCAAACGGATGACGGTCATCAGCGGGCCGCGTTCCGCGCTTCATTCCATACAAAAGTAACAACTGATTGCCGGAATCGACGACGGAGTGGACCCCTTCAGCAAACATCGCCGAAGAGCCGGTAAACACAGCAGCCACAAACTTTGATACCGCAATTAATGCATTTCCGATAAATGCAATAAGTACAACGCGAGTTGATCCGCCCGCAGCCATCTTTTCCCTCCTGCTCAAGTCCGCTACCACGTACTCGAAAGCAGGCCCCCGCTGCAATGGTGACGACGTCATGAGGAACAAATGAAGATAGAAGTGGTCAATGACCCGTCCGGTATCGAAAAATGCCTACAGATCAGAGCGGAAGTCTTCATCGACGAGCAAAATGTCCCCGAACATGAAGAGCGAGACGGCCTCGACCCGCAATGCGTCCATTTTCTCGCTTCGGTCGGATCGGAGTCGGTTGGAGCCGCTCGGCTCAACTACCTCAATGATGGTTACGCAAAAATTCAACGCGTTTGCGTGAAGAACCCTTCGCGCGGCGACGGGATCGGCGCGGCGATCATCCACGCTATGATTGAACAAGTCCGCCTCGATGGCCTACGAACCGTGATCAGACTCGGCGCCCAAACCCACGCAATCCCCTTTTACAGCAAACTCGGTTTTGTGATTTTTGGGGATGAATACATCGACGCCGGTATTCCCCATTACGATATGGAGCTAACGCTTTAGTCGCCGGGCGCGCATTCACGCAATACGCATTGAGCCCGGCCTATCCACAAAGG
>CAZXMX010000259.1:0-4342 GCA_964641645.1 uncultured Neomegalonema sp. | reverse complement strand
CGTTGATGAGTGGCGTGGCTCTGTTCAGTCAGAGCCATTGTTCGACGTCAGATTTGTGCCGGACCGAAGTTCTCATCGTAAAATCTGAGCCAATTTTCGCCCATGATCCCGGCGGTTTCTTCTTCAGAGAACCCGATCGCCCGCAGGCCCGCCGCGATGTTTTGAAAATCGCGATTGTCCTGGAACCAATCCGGCATTTGCGGGAACCCCGCATCGCTCGCAGAGCCTTCGCCATAGTCGATCTCTTTTGACCAACGTCCGACCCGCATCCACTCGACCACGCTGTCTGGTTGATCCTGGCAAAGGTCTGACCCCAGCCCGATTTGGGTCGGTCCCATCAGATCGGCAGTGCGTGCGACCATCTCGGAAAAGCTCTCAATAGTGCAGGCCGATTTGTCTTTCAGATGATGCGGGTAGAATGAGAAGCCGAGCATCCCGCCCGACTCCGCAAGCGGCTTCAGGATATCATCAGATTTGTTGCGCAGTGCGGGGTGCCAAAATGCCGGATTGGCGTGCGTGATTGCGATGGGCCGCTCGGAAATTTCGATCGCTTCTAACGTTGATCGATCCGCAGAGTGACTCATGTCGACGACCAGCCCAACGCGGTTCATCTCTTTGATAACCTGTTTGCCCATCCGCGTGATGCCGGGGTCTTCGGTTTCGTAACACCCTGTCGCGAGTAGAGATTGATTGTTGTAGCTAAGCTGCATGAAGCGCGCGCCGAGGGTGTGGCAAATCTCAACCAGCCCGATGTCATCTTCGATCGGTGACGGATTTTGAAATCCAAAAAGGATTGCTGTGCGTCCATCGCGCTTGGCTTGGCGAACGTCCTCGCCTGTGCGGGCTTGGCAGATCAGATCAGGATGGCGTTCGAACCACCGGTTCCACTGCGCGAAATTTGCTACCGTCTCGCGGAAGGTCTCGTGATAGGCAATCGTAACGTGCACGGCATCGACGCCGCCCTCTCGCATTTGACGAAAAATCTTTTCCGACCAATTCGCGTATTGAAGATTGTCTATCAGATGCATCGAAATTCTCCCTCTCGCATCGTTGGCATGCAGGACGCTGAGAGGGAAGATCTAATCTCCGCGCTTTTGGCTGCATTAGATGAAGTCGATATGCTTGTTCATCGGCAGCTCTCGGATGCGTTTGCCGGTTGCCGCAAAAACTGCATTAGCCAGCGCTGCCGGGGCCGGGGGCGTTCCCGGTTCTCCAATGCCCCGAATAAGGTCGCCGTTTTCCAGAATTTTCACCGCGATTTCTGGAGTTTGATTGATCCGCAATCCATCATAATCATGGAAGTTCGTTTGCTGGACCTCACCATTCTCCAGTGTGATTTCCCCCATGATCGCCGCAGTCAACCCAAAGATCAGACCAGAGGACAGTTGGGACTCAATGATCCGAGGGTCGAGCGCGATGCCAACATCAGCGGCAATCCATGCCTTATCGACTTTGATCCCGTCTTCGGTGGCCGAAACCTCAATGACCTCTGCTACCGGGACATTGAAAGAGTGCGTGAACGCGACGCCTCGGCCTTTGCCAGACTCCAATGGTGCACCCCAGTCAGATAACTCAGCCACGGCCTCCAACACTTTTCGCGAAACATCATCGTTCACGAGCTTGAGGCGCATTTCCAAGGGATCGGCTTTGGCAGAATGGGCCAGCTCGTCCAGAAAGCTCTCATGGAAAAAGCCGTTGTAGGACGCGCCGACCGAGCGCCACGAACTGATCGGTAAGGTTTCTGGCGCGCGATAACCCGTGATGCGGTAATTCGGGATTGCATACGGTTGCCCGAAGGCGCCGTCGACGATGAGTTTATCCGGCCCGCCAGCCGGAAGCCCGATCCTTCCCATCATTGCGGCCAAAACTGATGGGCTGGCGATCTTACCGTCGTAGGCGGTTGGAAGGCCGCCTTCAGTCGCTCCTCTAAATCGCGCAATGGCAGGCGGGCGATAAAAGTCGTGGCACATATCTTCCTCGCGAGACCATGTGACCTTGACTGGTTTGCCTTCTGTTTCTTTAGCGATCCTGACTGCGTATTCCACGAAATCGAGTTCGACACGTCGCCCGAAACCGCCTCCCATATAGGTGGTATGAACCGAGACGTTCTCAGGATCGATCCCAGCGATCTGTGCTCCGTCGGCTTTTGCCTTCGTCGGAAATTGGTTGCCCGCCCAGATGTCTAGCTTACCGTCGCGTAGCCAAGCCACCGCATTGAGCGGTTCCATCGTTGCATGGGCAAGGATAGGGACGCGGTATTCCGCCTCGACCAGAGTTGCGTTGTTGAGCGTGGCATCCACATCGCCAAGGTCCGTGAGGCGACTGTCTTCTCCCCCGGAAAAGGCTTCACTTACCGTCTCAAAGATCGCGTCCGTCGAAGGCGGGTAGGGCGCGTCTGCCCAAGTACATTCAATCGCCTGAGCGGCTTGAAAAGCGCGCCAGGTGTTGTCGGCGACGACCGCAATGCCGTTGCCCATATCGATTGTTTTGACGTAGCCGCGCATTTCTTTTGCTGCACTGTCGTCGAAACCGCTCATCGCGCCGCCGAGGCGGGGATTCATTTTAACCGTCGCGTACAGCATGCCGGGGAGTCGAACATCGATGCTGTATTCAGCCGTGCCGGTCGACTTGGCAAGAACGTCGACGCGGGGCATCGATTTGCCGAGGTATCGCCACTCGGATTGTGGTTTGAGTGGTGGATCGGATGGGGGATCCAATTGCGCCGCGATCTCTGCGAGCCTTTCATAGCTGAGCGTTGTTCCGTCCGGCGTCACGACGCTACCGTTCTCGGTTTTGAGTTCCGCCCGATCAATGCCAGTTTTCTGCGCTGCGGCTTCGATCAACGCGAGCCGCGCTGCCGCTCCTGCCTTTCGCATTTTCTCGTAACCGTCCGGCGTGGTGGATGATCCACCCGTCACCTGCATGCCCAGAAACTTCGCGGGGATCGCCGTCGCTTTCCGTGCCGTCTCTGCCATCCATCCGCGATCCGTTGCAGGGAATGGGAGCCCGTCAGCCAACGCCGCTTCATTAAAATAGGCTGAGCTGGCAGGACCGTGCTCGATCTTGATATCCTCAAAGTCGACATCGAGTTCTTCGGCCACCATTGCGGCAAGAGTTGTATGGACGCCTTGGCCCATTTCCGATCGAGGAGTGATGATTGTCACGCCGTTCTGGTCAATCTTGACGAAGGGCGTCAATGTGGCTGCGTTCTCTGAGAGGTCGGCCTTCAACGGGTTTTCATAAGGCGTCTTGTACTTCCAATAACCAAAAGCAACACCGCCGACGATCGCAGCCGAACCGACCATAAATGTACGGCGCGCAATTGTTTTTAGCTTGCCCATCTCACGCTCCTCTGATCGTCGTCGCCGCCGATTTAATCGCGGCACGGATGCGCGGATACGTGCCGCAGCGGCAGAGGTTGCCAGCCATCGCATCATCGATTTCAGCGTCAGATGGATTGTTGTTCTCGTTTAAGAACGCGGCGGCATTCATGATCTGCCCAGACTGGCAATACCCACACTGCGCGACTTGATGCTCGACCCACGCTGTCTGTACGGCATCAAGGGCTGTCGGCGTGCCCAGCCCCTCTATGGTCACGATGTCTCCCTCGACATCTCCAACTGCCAATGAACAAGAGCGCTCGGCCACCCTATCAACCTGAACAGTGCAGGCCCCACACATCGCGATCCCACAGCCGTATTTCGGACCGGTAATCCCTAGGATGTCGCGAAGAACCCAAAGCAAGGGCATATCCGCTTCGACATCGACCTCATGAGCTTCGCCGTTGACGGTCAGTTTCATCGCCATTCTCCGCGTTGGATCCAAGAAGAATAGTCGATTGGAGTGGAGCGAAACAACTGTTCGATCCTTGATTTCCGTCAAATGGACAGGTGAGTGCTGCTGGGTTGATACGACGCGAGGCGGATTTCGGTTTCAGCATTGACGCCCCACCGCCAAACGGCCTATTCGGTGGTTTCTTCTGGGCCCGTAGCTCAACTGGTTAGAGCAGTCCGCTCATAACGGATTGGTTGGGGGTTCAAGTCCCTCCGGGCCTACCAAAGACTTGGAACATCTTGATTTAGATTTGTAAATCAATGCATTATAAGAATAGGTGTCCCACGCCAAACGTGAACAAAACAAGCGTGGGACACTTTGCTGTTTTTGGTTTGTCCTGAGCATCAACCTTGATACCTGAAAGTCGCCTCGTTTCGAGCAAACGACGGTCCGATCTACACGATATTTGAAAACGCATCGCGTTCCTCTGGTTTTTCCAAATGCCAGTAGAGAAGCGATTTTACCCCGTATGCCAACAAGTCTGCTGCACAGCCGCGGTTTAGGTCAC
>CAZXMX010000258.1:0-4365 GCA_964641645.1 uncultured Neomegalonema sp. | reverse complement strand
CTTTGGGGCTTTTGCTGAGAGGAAGCTATTGAATGTCTAAGGTTATTGGAATCGATCTCGGAACCACGAACTCTTGTGTTTCGATCATGGATGGCTCGGCTGCCCGTGTGATTGAGAATGCCGAGGGCGCACGCACGACGCCTTCGATGGTTGCTTTCGCAGATGATGGAGAGCGCCTGGTCGGACAGTCGGCAAAACGCCAAGCTGTCACCAACCCCGAAAACACGCTTTTTGCCGTGAAACGTTTGATCGGTCGCCGGATGGACGATCCCATCATCGCCAAAGATAAAGACATGGTGCCGTACAACATTGTTGATGGCGGCAATGGTGACGCTTGGGTCGAGGCCAACGGTGAAAAATACTCACCTGCTCAGATTTCGGCTTTCATTCTGCAAAAGATGAAAGAGACGGCTGAGGGGTATCTCGGCGCTCCCGTTGAGCAAGCCGTGATTACCGTTCCTGCTTACTTTAATGACCAACAGCGTCAGGCAACGAAAGACGCCGGCAAGATTGCTGGCCTCGAAGTCCTGCGGATCATCAACGAGCCAACGGCTGCGGCGCTCGCCTATGGCCTCGACAAGCAAGACGGCAAAACCATCGTTGTTTACGACCTTGGCGGCGGTACGTTTGACGTGTCGATCCTCGAGATCGGTGATGGCGTCTTTGAAGTGCGCGCGACGAATGGCGATACGTTCCTCGGCGGTGAAGACTTTGACCTGCGTTTGGTCGATTACCTCGCGGATGAGTTCAAAAAAGAGCAAGGCATTGACCTGCGCACCGATAAACTCGCGCTTCAGCGTCTGAAAGAAGCCGCTGAGAAAGCCAAGATTGAGCTGTCGAGTGCGACACAAACCGAGGTCAACCTGCCGTTCATTACGGCGGACGCTTCGGGTCCGAAACACTTCACGCTGAAACTGACCCGTGCGAAGTTTGAGGCGCTCGTCGAGGACCTCGTGAAGCGCACGCTTGAGCCGTGTAAAGCAGCGTTGAAAGATGCTGGCATGGCGCCCGCAGATGTGGACGAAGTCGTTCTCGTTGGCGGCATGACGCGGATGCCTCAGGTTCATGAGACCGTAAAGACGTTCTTCGGGACGGAACCCCATAAAGGTGTGAACCCCGATGAAGTGGTTGCCATGGGCGCCGCAATTCAGGCTGGTGTTCTTCAGGGTGACGTCAAAGATGTCGTCCTTCTCGATGTGACCCCGCTGTCTCTCGGGATTGAGACTCAAGGGGGTGTCTTTACCCGTCTGATAGACCGCAACACGACGATCCCAACGAAGAAGTCTCAGATCTTCTCGACCGCAGACGACAACCAAACCGCTGTGACCATCCGCGTCTTCCAAGGTGAGCGCGAAATGGCCGCCGATAACAAGATGCTCGGACAATTCAATCTCGAAGACATCCCGCCCGCTCCGCGCGGCGTGCCTCAGATTGAGGTTGCGTTCGACATCGATGCGAACGGAATTGTCAACGTGTCGGCCCGCGATAAAGCGACCGGCAAAGAGAAGAACATCTCGATCCAAGCTTCTGGGGGTCTCGGAGACGATGAGATCGAGAAAATGGTCAAGGACGCCGCCGAGTACGCGGACGAGGATCGCAAACGCAAAGCAATGGTCGAAGCCAAGAACCAGGGCGAGTCGATGATCCATGGAGCGGAGAAATCGCTCAAGGAACATGGCGAGATGGTCGGCGAAGACGAGCGTGATGCCATCGGCATTGCCATCGAAGAGTTGCGTGAAGTTCTCGATGGTGATGACGTCGAGGCGATTCAGGCGAAGAGTCAAACCCTCGCGGAAGCATCCATGAAACTGGGTGAAGCAATCTACAAGCAAAGCCAAGATGACGATGTTTCTGCAGCGGAAGCTGACGCCAAACGCGATGGCGGTGGCCCGGATGATGACGTCGTTGATGCGGATTTCGAAGACATTACTGACGGCGAAGACCGCAAGGCTTGATCCACGGAGGAGGGGGCGGCTTGCCGTCCCTTGTTTCAGGTGCGTCTTTCTAACACGCACCACCTGATCTCCGGGAGAGTGACGAATGTCGAAACGGGATTACTACGATGTCCTTGGCGTTGAACGCGGCGCTTCAGAAGCGGATCTAAAATCTGCTTTTCGGCGACGTGCGAAAGACCTGCACCCTGACCGCAATCGGGATGACCCAAAGGCGGAGGAAGGCTTCAAGGAAGTCAACGAGGCCTACGACGCACTGAAAGACCCACAAAAGCGCGCGGCCTACGATCAGTTTGGTCATGCAGCCTTTGAACAAGGCGGTATGGGCGGCAATCCGTTTGGCGGTGGCGCACGCGGTGGTGGCGACTTTTCATCCGCGTTTGCCGATGTTTTCGACGATCTGTTTGGTGGCTTCGGCGGCCAACGCGGCGGCGGTCGCGGACGCGGTGGCGGTCAAATGCGCGGTGCCGACTTGCGCTATAACCTCACCATTTCCCTCGAAGACGCTTTCGCTGGCAAACAAGCCGCGATCAAAGTGCCGACCGCTGTTGCTTGCGAAAGCTGTGATGGTTCCGGCGCTGCCGAGGGTGCGAAACCTGAGAACTGCCAGACCTGTGCTGGTATGGGCAAGGTTCGTGCGCAGCAGGGCTTCTTCACCGTCGAGCGTACCTGTCCAACGTGCTCTGGCCGAGGGCAGGTAATCTCCAACCCTTGCGGCAGTTGTTCGGGGTCTGGCCGGACGCGCAAAGAACGCTCACTCAACGTTCAAATTCCAAAAGGCGTCGAAGACGGCAACCGCATTCGTTTGCCGGGTGAAGGTGAAGCGGGATTGATGGGCGGTCCGCCGGGCGATCTTTATATCTTCATTGATATTGAGCCGCATTCGATATTCCAACGCGAAGGACCGGATCTCTTCTGTCGCATTCCGGTTCCGATGGCACTGTCGGCTCTCGGTGGCCCGATTGAGGCACCGACGATCGACGGAGGCCGGGCGCGTGTGTCGATCCCGGCGGGCACGCAATCCGGCAAACAGTTCAGACTGCGCGGTAAGGGAATGCCCGTGCTGCGTCAGAACCGCGAAGGCGACCTCTACATCGAAGTTGGTGTTGAGACGCCGGTCAATCTGACCAAGCGTCAGAAAGAGCTGCTCGAAGAATTCCAGACCATCGCCGACACAGAATCGAATAGCCCGGAGAACGAGAGTTTCTTCAAGAACGTTAAAGATTTCTGGGGTCGGATGACGAGTTAGACTTCTGCTGGCTGGATGCTCTTAACGCCCGGCCAGCCGAGTGCGGAAACTGAGACATAGGGTGTTCTCGCTCGCACTGACGAGGTATGGTCGCGGATCAACGACCGACTTCGGAGCGCCCCATGTCTGACCCCACTAAAATCGTTATCACTGGCGGCTCTGGCCGTATGGGGCAAATGCTGATCCGTCAGGTTCAAGAGACCGACGGAACCGAGCTCGCCGCTGTGACTGAACGCGCGGGTCACGAGTGGATCGGCAAAGACATCGGCGAAGCGATGGGCGGCGGCGCGGTGGGCGTGCTGGTTAAGGACGACGCGTTAGAAGCAGCGGTCGGTGCCCATGCCATGATCGACTTCACCTCTCCTGATGCTTCGGTCGAGCATGCCGGGATCGCGGCGCAAGCCAAACTGGTGCATGTCATCGGAACCACAGGGTTTGCCGCCGAACATCTGGCCAAACTGTCAGCAGCGGCCCGTCATGCAGTGATCGTGCGCGCCGGAAACATGAGCCTCGGCGTTAACCTACTCACTCAGCTTACTAAGCAGGTCGCGGCGGCGCTCGACGAGGATTTCGACATCGAAGTCATTGAATCCCATCACAATCGCAAAGTTGATGCGCCTTCAGGAACGGCGTTGATGCTGGGCGAAGCCGCTGCTGAAGGACGGGGTGTCTCTCTCGAAACCGCCGCAGATCGGGCCCGAGATGGAATCACAGGCGCGAGAGAGCGGGGAAAGATTGGCTTTCACGCCATCCGGGGCGGTGATGTTGTTGGAGAACACGATGTAATTTTCGCCGCTGCAGGAGAGCGTATTGTGCTGCGGCATCTGGCGACGGACCGACAAATCTTCTCACGCGGGGCAGTTAAGGCAGCGCTTTGGGGTCAGGGAAAGAAGCCGGGCGAATACGATATGTTGGACGTACTGGGATTGAAATCAGGATAAGTGTCTGAATTTATATAGTTATTGATATTTTTGCTCGCACTCAGATGGTGATCTTCGTGACAATTGGCGAAAAGAATACGTTGTTGGAATGCGGGCTGAATTTATCTTGGTAAATCGTGCTGGTATCGCTTGAATCCGGCAAAACACCCGTCTAGTGTCCGCCTCGCTGTTGGGGCGTAGCTTAGCTGGTAAAGCAGCGGTTTTTGGTACCGAAGAGCGCAGG
>CAZXMX010000257.1:0-4370 GCA_964641645.1 uncultured Neomegalonema sp. | reverse complement strand
ATATGGAAAAAGAAAAAGCGCTCGAGTCTGCACTCGCGCAAATTGAACGGGCCTTCGGTAAAGGCTCGATCATGAAACTCGGGCAGGGCAACGCCGTCATGGACATTGAGGCGGTTTCAACCGGCTCCATTGGTCTTGACGTTGCGCTGGGCATTGGTGGTCTGCCGAAAGGCCGGATTATTGAGGTCTATGGTCCGGAAAGCTCCGGTAAAACGACCCTCGCGCTGCATGTCATCGCGGAAGCGCAGAAAAGCGGCGGCGTTTGTGCCTTTGTTGATGCGGAACACGCGCTCGACCCCGGCTATGCCCGTAAACTCGGCGTTGATCTGGACGAGTTGCTGATTTCGCAGCCTGATGCAGGCGAGCAAGCGCTTGAGATCACCGATACACTGGTTCGCTCCGGCGCGATCTCGGTTGTCGTGGTCGACTCGGTGGCGGCGTTGACGCCGAAAGCTGAACTTGAAGGTGATATGGGCGACCACCAAGTTGGCGCTCAGGCGCGCTTGATGAGTCAAGCCATGCGCAAACTGACCGGTTCGATCAGCCGTTCGAACTGCATGGTGATCTTCATCAACCAGATTCGGATGAAAATCGGCGTGATGTTCGGCAGCCCAGAGACGACCTCGGGCGGTAATGCGTTGAAGTTTTACTCGTCGGTTCGCCTTGATATCCGCCGGATTGGTGCAATCAAGGACCGCGACGAGGTCGTGGGTAACCAAACCCGCGTCAAAGTCATCAAGAACAAGGTTGCTCCGCCGTTCCGCCAGATCGAATTCGATATCATGTACGGCGAAGGCATCTCGAAACGCGGCGAGTTGATTGACCTTGGCGTCAAGGCAGGCGTCGTGGACAAGTCCGGCTCATGGTTCTCTTACGGCGATCAACGGATCGGTCAGGGCCGCGAGAATGCCAAGACGTTCCTCAAGGACAACCCCGATATTGCGGATGAAATCGAGCATAAGATTCGCAATGCGAATGGCCTTGATCTCGAAGCTGAGCTTGAGGGCGACGAGGACTTGGAAGAGGGCGAGGCGTAAACCGCCTCTGCTGACTCGACAGACTGGCCAGCTTCGATAGACAGGGTGGGACGCGCGGGATAAAAGCGCGTTCCGAAGGCGTTTTGGACGCCTGTTGTTTGCGGAGCGAGAGACTATGGCCAGCCTTAACGAGATACGACGCGGATTTTTGGATTTTTACGTCCGAAATGGCCACGCGGAAGTTGCGTCCAGCTCGCTCGTTCCGAATAACGACCCGACCCTGATGTTCACCAATGCGGGGATGGTGCAGTTCAAGAACGTCTTCACGGGCCTTGAAAAGCGCGATTATGACCGCGCTGTCACTTCGCAGAAATGCGTTCGCGCGGGCGGCAAGCATAACGATCTCGACAATGTCGGGTACACAGCCCGCCATCACACCTTCTTTGAAATGCTGGGTAACTTCTCGTTCGGTGATTATTTCAAGGAAGATGCGATTCCGTTTGCGTGGGAATTGTTGACCAAAGACTACGGCCTGAACCCCGACAAGATGCTCGTGACCGTCTATCATGACGACGACGAGGCCGCTGATATTTGGAAAAAGGTCGCAGGCTTTAGCGACGACCGCATCATCCGTATCGCCACCAGCGACAACTTCTGGGCAATGGGTCCGACTGGCCCGTGCGGTCCGTGTTCTGAGATTTTCTACGATCACGGCGAGCACATCCCCGGCGGCCCTCCCGGCAGCCCGGATGAAGACGGTGATCGGTTCATCGAAATCTGGAACCTCGTGTTCATGCAATTCGAGCAGATCGATGAGAACACGCGTGAGAACCTGCCCAAGCCCTCCATCGACACCGGCATGGGCCTCGAACGGATTGGCGCGTTGCTGCAAGGCAAACACGACAATTATGACACGGACTTGATGCGCACGTTGATCGAGGCCAGCGCCCACGCGACCTCGACCGAACCCGATGGCCCCGGAAAAATGCACCACCGCGTCATTGCCGATCACCTACGCTCGACGGCATTTTTGATCGCCGACGGTGTTGCGCCCTCGAACGAGGGGCGGGGCTATGTTCTGCGCCGCATCATGCGCCGCGCGATGCGTCATGCACACCAAGTCGGTTCGACTGATCCGCTGATGCACCGCCTCGTGCCGACCCTCGTCGCCGAGATGGGGCAGGCCTTCCCCGAACTCGTGCAAGCACAGGCATTGGTCGAAGAGACGTTGAACCTCGAAGAAATTCGCTTCCGCAAAACGCTGGATCGCGGCCTTAGTCTGCTCGATGCCGAGCTAGCAGACCTGCCCGAAGGCGCTGAATTGCCGGGCGAGACGGCCTTCAAACTCTATGACACGTTCGGCTTCCCGCTCGATCTGACACAAGATGCGTTGCGTGAAAAAGACCGCACCGTTGATGTGGACGGCTTCAATGCGGCGATGGAAGCGCAGAAGGCACGCGCCCGCGCGGCGTGGTCTGGCTCCGGCGATGCAGCCGATGACAGCGTTTGGTTTGACGTGCGCGATACGCACGGCGCGACCGATTTTCTCGGTTATGAATCGCTCGAGGCTGAAGGCCAGATCCTCGCCATCGTCAAAGACGGCGCAGTCACTGATACGGCGAACGCTGGCGACACCGTCGAGATCGTGTTGAACCAAACTCCGTTCTATGGCGAGTCTGGTGGACAAGTCGGTGATACCGGCGTGATCGAAACCGATGATGGCAAAGCCACCGTATCGACGACGCGCAAAAAGCTGGGCGACTTGTTTGTCCATTCGGCCACGGTCGAAACCGGTTCGTTGAAGACCGAGACGGCAGCGCGTCTGATTGTCGACAGTGAACGCCGCGCGCAAATTCGTGCCAACCACTCGGTCACGCACTTGCTGCACGAAGCACTTCGCGGCGCGCTCGGCGATCATATCGCGCAGCGCGGTTCGCTCGTTGCACCGGATCGCTTGCGGTTCGATTTCAGCCACAACAAAGCGATGTCATTGGATGAGCTTTCCGCCGTCGAGCGCGAAGTGAATATGTACATCCGTCAGAACACAGCAGTCGAAACCCGCATCATGACCCCCGACGATGCGCGTGATCTCGGAGCGCAGGCCCTCTTTGGCGAGAAATACGGCGATGAAGTGCGGGTCGTCTCGATGGGCACTCAAGCCGGGTCCGGCAAAGGTCTCGGCAAAGACGTCTATTCGCTCGAACTGTGCGGCGGAACCCATGTCGCTCGCACAGGTGAGATCGGTGCTTTGGTGACGATAGGGGAAAGTGCGTCCTCCTCGGGCGTACGTCGGATCGAGGCGCTGACCGGCGAGGCCGCACTCACGTATTTGGCCGAACAAGACCAACGTCTCGGGGATGTGACTCTCGCACTTAAGGCCCAACGCGAAGACGTTGTGGATCGCGTGAAAGGGTTGATGGACGAACGCCGCAGCTTGCAAAACGAAGTCGCAGACTTGCGCAAACAGCTCGCGCTCGCGGGCGGCGGTGGCGGTGCGCCTGAAGCCGAAGCCAAAGACATTGGCGGCGTGCCCTTCCTCGCGCAAAGCTTGACCGGGGTTTCCGGAAAAGACTTGCGCGGTCTAATCGACGAACACAAAAACCGCCTCGGCTCCGGCGCGATCCTTTTGGTCGCGGACACCGGAGGCAAAGCGGCTGTTGCAGCAGGCGTGACGGATGATTTGACGGACCGGGTCAGCGCGGTTGACCTCGTGCGCGCCGCTGCCGAAGCGCTTGGCGGAAAAGGCGGCGGAGGCCGTCCCGACATGGCGCAGGGCGGGGCTCCCGATCCATCAAAAGCAGCGGAGGCGATCGCCGCCGTTGAAGCCGTTCTAAAAGGTTGAGGAGAACACCATGCCCGCATATTGGATTGGCCACGTCGAAGTGACCGACGCAGAAGCCTACGGAAAGTACGCCGAACTGGCTGGACCCGCGCTTGCGAAATACGGCGGTAAGTTTTTGGCTCGCGCCGGTCGTTATGTGCAGTTCGAAGGCAACGATCGCGCCCGCAACGTGGTGGTTGAATTCCCAACGCTGGAAGACGCAGTGACCTGTTACAACTCGCCCGAATACACCGAAGCCCGGTCTCATGCCGAGGGCGCATCGGTGCGTGATCTGATGGTCGTTGAGGGCGTGTGATCCGTCACTGCCTGTTTGGCGCCGCGCATATTGATCGCATTGGCCGGGCCACGGGTCTCGCCGCCTTGGGGCAATCCAATCCAGGCACGATGCGCGAAATGCCCGGCGGCGCAGCCTTTAACGTTGCCTCGTCATTGGCCGCATTGGGTGCGTCCGTTACGCTTTTCAGCGCGGCTGGTTCTGATCTTTCGGGCGAGCAAGTTTCTACTGAGGCCACCGCACGCGGAGTCGATCTGATCGGCTTGAAGAGTTTTCC